>JAISPZ010000095.1 GCA_031274555.1 Bacteroidales bacterium
TTGCTGCTCAAACACGTATTAATAATGGTGCAGGGAAAGCCAATGGTAATTGGATGGAAGAATATGAGGATTTTTATTTGATGAAAGCATACGAAACGGACAGTGCCGAGTGGATAGCAGTTGATAGCGGCATTAAGCGTTATCAAATGCCTGTTGTTATCCTTGTTTCGGAAAACACCGCTTCTGCTGCGGAAGATTTTTTGATTATGCTTTATGAATGGGAAAATCGCCCTCTCATTATTGGTCGTCCAACATTAGGTTCGACAGGCTCTCCTTTAGTTGTGAGCCTGCCAGAGGATGGTTACGCGAAAATATGTACAAGAAGATGTTTGTTTCCCTACTCTATGAAGCCCTTTAATTACATTCAGCCAGACATAGAGATAACATACACGTTCGAGGAATATGTAAACGGAAAAGACAAAGAGTTGGAAAAGGCATTAGAAATATTGGAAGCCAAAAGATAAACTTTAACCTTTAAATATAGAATTTTTTCTCGCACCACGAGGAACATTAACACGTGTAGTCAATGGCAGAACAGCCGGTATAAACTCATAACAATAATAAGGGCAATTCCTGCCCGTTGGCAACAAACCATTACACTCCCAAACAACCGTTATTCACACTCGGTAACTGCACACCCGCCTGACACAGCCAACGGGCAGGTCTGGCTATCCGCTACAAAGTCGCGAGTAAGCGAGGGCAGAGGACGCGCTTGCGCGGACTATGCCGAGCGTGAGCGACTTATTAACGTTGTTAATTGTTGATTAAGGAGTTAATGATTTTCAATTCATTGCGAAGCAATAATCCCTATTGCAGCCCCACCGCCCAACCCCGCCCCACCTTCAGCCATATCCTAAAATGTTCACTCACTAAATTCCCCCACCCACACTCAATCCCGCCTCACCTCACCACAACAACCAACTCCCCACCGTCCATCACCCACCCCAAACTCCGCCAACTCCCCACCGCCCGCTCAACAAAAAACACAAAACTTCACTCATTCGACAAAGACAAAATTGAAAAATGTTAATAATTCTGTTAATAACTTTTTCGCTCTGGCACTCACAAAGAAGATTATTTTTATATACCTTTGTGCTATCGTGTTTCCTAACGGAAGCGACATCACCCCAAAAGTTCCTTTCCCACTACCCTTGTACCAATTGTAAAATATGTTTTTAATGAAAACTATCCCTTACATATTGTTTCTAACGATTACGCCGTACCTTGTGGTGCAGGGTTTCTTATCTCTGCTCTTTCCCATCATTCTCTTTCCTAAAATTTCCTCTAAAAATATTTTCTCAACACCAAAACCGCTAAATGCGTTTATATTTATTTGCGCAAGCGATAGAATTTGGATTATTGGTAAAAACGACATCAGCGGGAGAAGCCCCTGCTAAGGTCTATGTTAGCAGGGGCGATAACCCCACGGTTAAGAGACGATGTTATCACACTAAACGGTATAGAACAAACCGACAGCCCCAAATCCATTGCAAATTTAGCAAAAAAAGAATAGACACCACAGAAACCTCGCGAAACTTCTGTGTTTGTTCTAAAAAGCGAGTAAAAACTAAAAGCATTTAAAATAAAAATAAATTTAACAGTTATGAAAAAAATTAATTCTAATTTATTTGACAAAAAAGCAACTTTAAGCAAAGTTGAAATGGGCAGTTGCCAAGGTGGTAACAATTCGGACAAGAAATACGTAGACTCAAAAATTGATGGGGGTGGCTGGGGGATAGATGTGAAATCGGTGATAGACTTTGTTCCTTCTACTTCCAATCTAGATCAACCAGATAAAGAAATAGCCGGAAGTTGTTACCTTGTAGCATTCTAAGAAGAATGTCCTTATGATTTGAACTGCATCCTCAAAAAACTGAGGTGCAGTTCAATCGGGGGATTATTACATAAAGGTTACTATGAATATATTTTTCAAAACACTGTTTTTTTTGTGCGTGCTGTTGGTTCAGCAGTTGTACGCACAACAGCGAGATTATCGCGACTATTTCAGACTATGCAATGAGGCTTTGCGCTTTCAAGTTACAGGTGAAACGGAAACTGCTATTACGTTTTATGAAAAAGCATTTAGCGAACAAGTTCCATTTTTAGAAGATTTGGATAAACTGAAAGCGTGCTATAAGTTGATGGATGATACCAATATGATAATGTCTGTTTGGAAGCGGAAGATACTTACAGGATTTACCCGCACAAACATATCATATCTTATTACTTTAGAATACCCTTTATTAATGGAGTGGAATGCAAATATTCCGCAGGATGAACAGTCTATTTTTGAACGGATTAATTACGACTCATTACACCAAATTTTCATGTTAAAAAATATTAATGTGGAAAAAGATCGTTATATGCAAGCCCTTATTACGAGCGAATGTTTTTCTGGCAACATGAGGCAGTATTATCGTGATAATCCCGACGAGATAAAAAAATATTGTTCGCAAATGACCTGTATTACTGATTTTATCGGGACGGTGAGTTATGTTAATAATGGACGGTTATTTATTGCATTAGCGAAAAGTGGTTTTCTTCCATCTCGCGCAGAAACGGCATGGTGGGAAGATACGAAAATGTATTATTTATTGGAACATATTGCTGCGTCCTTACAAGGACAAGAGTTAGATACATTTTTAAATATTTTATGGTCGCATGTAGAAGTGGGTGATATTACTCCTGAACAGTATGCTTCCATGTTTGACGTTAGTCGTCATGGAACTTTTGAAGATAGTGGGTATTATGGGTGCGTTGCCGTATTTTCCGATGATGTTGATTACGATAAGTTGGACTTCACTCGTCCAATACAGGAACAATTACAAATGCAGATAGTTACACCGCGAGATGTAGAGAATGTTGATAAACGCCGCGCAGAGATTTACCTTCCGCCTCTATGGGTCAGTGCAAAACAGAAGAATATGATACTTCCAAAATCCTATAAACCATGATATTAATATTAACAGATACTAATGAGCCAACTACCGATTGGGTTATAGATTGGTTGCATTTTTTCAGAAAAGATTTTGTTAGATTATCTATAGAAACTCCAATAATAATAAAATCTATCTACGACAAAAAAGGTGAATACGAATGTGTTTTTGAGTATTTAGATATTTATAGACAATGGATGTCAATAGATACTGCAAATATAAGCTCCTATTGGTACAGACGGTCAGATATGAAAACAGCTATTAAACCTATTAGATCGGAAAATGAAAACATAAACCAAATGATAAATGCTCATTCAATAGATGAAAATAGGTCGGCACTTAACATTCTCTACTCTATTTTGAACAGAAAAAAAAGAATCAATAAAATTGAAGATGGTCAAGTAACAAAATTAAAAGTGCTTCAATGCGCAAAAGATTTGGGTATAAGGGTTCCCGATACCTTGATTTGCACAGACAAGAAAACACTCTTTCCTTTTTACGAATTTCATAATGGTAGAGTTATAACTAAATCTATCGGAGATCCAACCGTTTTGTTCTTTCAAAACATTCACTGTTTCACAAGCGAAATAGATATTGACGACATTCCAGATATGTTTGGGTTGTCGTTGTTTCAAGAGAAAATAGAAAAATTTGTGGAGTTAAGAATTTTTTATTTACATGGAAAATTTTACGGGTCTGCGATATTTTCGCAACTAGATTCACAGACAAAAATGGATTTTAAAAACTATAATGATGAAAAGCCTAATCGTGTCGTTCCGTATAAATTGCCAGATATAGAGCAACATAAGTTTAGACAATTAATGAAACTCAATGATTTTAATTCGGGGAGCTTAGACATTGTGCTTACGCCCCAATACGAATACGTTTTTCTCGAAGTCAATCCTGTTGGTCAATTTGAACAAGTTTCTGTTCCTTGTAATTACAATTTATTGAAAACTATTGCAGAATATTTATAACAATATACTATTATGAGCTATGAACAAACATTATCAACAATTAAAAGTAATCAATCATTTTTGCCAATAAAACTACATTTTATTAAAGAGAACAAAATATTGAAAAGCAATGAAGATAGAGAGAGCAATCTTTATCCTTCTGCGTTTTATAAAACGCAGAAACATTTATTTAGATTATTTTCATATAAACCTTATTTTTGATGCAGACACTAACTTTATTTGAGGATGTAAAGCTATCTAAAGGATATACTAGAAGTGCACTAATAGATATTGGTAGGAATACATTTTATTTTATCCCCAACGGACTTGTTAAGATTATTGATAGATATAATCGAAAAGATAATATAGATTTTTTAGACAATTACAAAAAAAAGTACATTGAAGAGTTTAAGGAGTGGTATGATTTTTTAGTAAGTAAAGACTTGGTATTTGAGGTAACCTATTCGCAAATAGAATATTTTGAACAACTCTCGAATTCGTTTGACTATCCTTTTGACATCCAAAATATTACAATTTTATTAAACAACAAAAACAAAGAATATATTAAAAAAATTTTTGATGAAAAATTTCATGCTATCACAAGGAATGTAGGTATTGTTGTTGCAGACGAAGTTTCTCTTGACTTTTTGGGCTCACTTATAAAAACGATACATAACGAAGATTTTCTAGTGGCAGTACAATTAATTGTGAAAGAGGAAATGATGTCCTACGGAAAAATATTGCTAGAAGCGATTCCTAATGGATTTATGAATATTCGCTATTCAAGTATTCCCATTGAAAAGGGATATTTTGAAACGTCTGCATATAAAGGGCAATGGGTGAAATTGAGCCCTAATATGCTGTTGTATAATGAAATTCAGCATTACCATCCTTATTTTAATAAAAAATTATTTATAGGCGGTGAGGGGGAAATCAAATGCGCACCAGAAAGTGAGGAAATACATGGTTTTCTTAAAGACATTAGAACGGTAGAACAATTACGCAATATTATTTCTTCCAACTCTTTTCAGAGGTATTGGAATATCACGAAGAATAAAATTTGCATTTGCAAAGATTGTGAAATGCGTAATATGTGCGTTGATAATCGTATTCCGATTATGCAGTATGCTAATGGAGATTGGCAATGTAAAGGCAATTGTAATTACAATCCGTATGTTGCTAAATGGGCAGACGAAGACGGCTATGTCCCTGTTGAAGAATGTGGCACATACTCTAAAGAAACAGGTTTTGTTCCTGACAAAAAGAAGATTACCGCTTTAAATAAACAAATTTGGGATGAGGATGAGTAGTTTCCCTTTCATTCACTAACCAGACGCGATGGACTGCGGGGCGACCTGCCTCGCAATGGTCGCAAAGCATTACGGTAAGACGTACTCCGTGCAGCGGTTGCGTGAGATGTGTTTTGCCACGCGCGAAGGGGTGTCAATGTTCTGCTTAGTGAGGCTACTGAAAGATAGGGTTTGCATGTACGAAAAAAAATCCAAATTATCAAGTGCCAAATTATCAAAAAACAGCCAAAAGGACGTTCATGCAATTTTCATGCGACGTTCGTGCAACGTTCATGCAGAAATCAGATAGTAATATGTTGTACAACAAGTAATTATAAGTGCCAAACATCTTGAATTTTTTCTTTGCTTTTTCAAATAATTTAGCAGAACTTTGCAGAGTAAAAATTTAGCAAAAAAATCATACCATTACCGTAGAAAGGGACGGCAAAAAAATCGTATTGGAAGCAAAATACTAATAGCATATATGGGCAAAACCATCGACACAGATTTTAGAGAATTGATAAGGCAAAAATAAAATGGATTATGTTTAAACTTTTTCGGGGTGATGTATTTTCCCGCTTGCAAAAAAGATTATTTTGCGGACGTTTGTGTTGCCGTTATTTTTTTGCAAGAACAACTCCACTGCTCCAAAATTATATATATCAATTTGCTACGCTTGTACCAATGTCCTTTGTACCGAGTGGTATTGTTCTCAAAAGTGAAATTATGAATAATTATAAAACATAAAATTTATGAAACACAAAAAATCAACAACAACATTTTTTCTTTTATTTATGATGCTTAATACGTTGTTGTACTCACAGGATTATGCTGAATATTATTCTCTTACTTCCACTGCCTACACTCATTACGTGCAGAAAGAATACAACGAGGCAATTGATAAATTTAAGACAGCGTTCGACAAATTTTATCCATTCTTTAATGATGTAGAAACGATGAAAAAATGTTATCTCGCAATTGGGGACAAAGAGGGTGCGTATCAAGCGCA
>JAISPZ010000139.1 GCA_031274555.1 Bacteroidales bacterium
AGACGTGTCTGCGGACGTGAGAGATGTTAAAAATACGGAAGACAGATTGTTCATTTTTTGACTTTTGAAATATACTATACGAAAATCAGCAGGACGACATAATTATAACAAAAAGACCAACAGCGGTCAATACCGCAAAGTTACACATAAATTTTTGAATTACAAACACGGGCATTTGGCACATTTGCAATTTGAGGCTATAAATTGTTAGTAATTTGTAATCAGCACCTCAAATTGCAAAAGTGCCTTGAAAAACCAGCAGACATCTTTTTAGCAGATATTTTATAACTTCGCTCGTTGAATCTAAATCGCTGAAAGAAGACGGCAAAATTACTCCTTTTTTTACACAATTTAACGCACTAATAGATCGCTTTTTTGTATTCATTTTTTATGATTTTTGTGTAAACCTGTTTCGGGACTAGACAAGGTGGTGGGTTTGGGGCGGAGAGCTTGCTAAAGTCTGGCGGCGGGGGCGGACGTGCGGGGGGCTTGCGTTAGGGATTGAGCGGAAATCCTTTTTGCTGCTGGCGGGTATAGTGAATGGTGGTGGGTTTTATGTTTGTTGATGGGTTGATGTGTCGTGGTGGAATTGGCAAAAAGATTGGAGTGAAAGCCCGACCCCGCCCACGAGCTTGCGAGGGGGCGGGGGAACGCCATAATTCAAATTGCAAACGTGCTCTTTCTTGCGCCTGTACGCCTTGCCACAAAAAGCCCTGCACACCTTGCTACAAAAAGCCCAACACGCCTTGCCACAAAAAGCCTCGTACACCTTTGCCACAAAAAGCCCTGCACACCCCGCTGCGAAAGCCCGCACACCCCGCTGCAAAGAGCCGCACGTGCCCTGCGCTTACTGCAAAAGTTTCACGTCCAACGCCTCCGCGAAGTCTTGCTGCTGCAGGTCGCGGATAAATGCCGCAGGACTTACGGTGTCATTTGATGGCATTGTTACGGAAAGTCCTGCTACAACGTCTTTGACGATAAAGGTGATGTCGGCGGTTTTGCTCGACGATTTGGCTGCGCGATACTTCTCTATCAGTGATTTTACTCCGTCTTTCACTGTTGTATCAAGTTGTGAAAGCTCCACTTCCAATTTTATATGACGAGTGAATTTGTCGAGCAACTCGTCCAACAAAAACATTTCGGTGACCATTAATTCGTAATTCACGCTGTCGCCAAAGCCGCGCTGTACAACCGCCGCGAGAATGAAGACGGGAGTATTAACATCAAGAAGATGACGAAACTTCATGTACGTTTCCCCAAAGAGTGCAAGGCGAACAGAGCCGTCTTTATCGGTCAGCGTCATCTGCCCGAAATTCTTTCCGTACTTTGTCTGACGATGTTCCACCGCAGACACAAGCCCTGCAAAGCGAACATTTCTTCCAACAAATTTTGCCGTATCTCTAACTATCTCATCTATCTGACGCACATTGGCATTAGAAAACTGCTCTATCTCAAGATAATATTTACTTAACGGATGTCCCGAAATATAATAACCTGCGACTTCCTTTTCGTGCATAAGTTTTACAAGCTCGTCCCACTCCTCAACATCAGGAAGCGCAAGTTCTGCGGCAGAGCCAGCCGTCTCGTCATCAAACAAACTCCCGACAGAAACGTTTTGACTTGACTTCCTTGCAAACTGCAAAAGCTGCTCCACAAAATCAGGGTCGGCATCCCGTTCTTTGTAAAAATAAGCATTACGGCTTGGCTTACCGAAAACATCAAATGCCCCCGCTTTTACAAGTGCTTCTATCGCCTTTCTATTAACTGTTTTCAGATCAATCCTTGTGATAAAATCAATTATATCTTTATATTTTCCATGTTCGTTTCTCTCCCTGACAATATCTTCTACCACCCCTGCGCCAACACCTTTAAGACCATTGATACCAAAACGTATTCCACCATTTTCCCCAACAGAAAAATGCCCTACACTTTTGTTTATATCGGGCGAAAGAACTTTTATTTTGTGATGAAAACAGTCATCTATAAAAAATGCTATCTGATCTACATTTCCGAGATTACTCGTCAGAACCGCAGCCATATATTCTTCGGGATAGTGGGCTTTAAGATAGGCTGTCTGGTAGGCAATATAAGCGTAACAGGCAGCATGACTTTTGTTGAAAGCATACGAGGCAAACGCTTCCCAATCTTTCCAGATTTTTTCGCATATTTTTGGGTCGTAATTATGTTTTGCACATCCTGCCAAAAATTTCTCTTTCCACTTTGGCAAATCTTCCTTTTTCTTCTTCCCCATTATTTTACGCAGAGAGTCCGCCTCGCCGCGTGTGAAGTCGGCAAGTTTGCGGGACAGAAGCATAACCTGCTCCTGATATACCGTTACACCATACGTTTCTTCGAGCACATCTTTCATATCGTCCAAGTCGTACTCTATTTTTTCCAAGCCATGCTTTCGCATAATATAAGTCGGAATATATTCCATCGGACCCGGACGATACAGCGCATTCATTGCTATCAGGTCCTCGAAGCGAGTCGGCTTAAGCTCGCGAAGATGTTTGCGCATTCCGTCAGATTCAAACTGGAAAATACCTGTCGTTTCACCGTTTCCAAACAGATGAAATGTTTTTTCATCGTCAAGCGGAATTGCATCTATATCTATCTCAATATTATGTCTGTCTTTTATGTTTTTAAGTGCGTTACCAATGATTGTAAGGTTTTTAAGACCCAGAAAATCCATCTTTAAAAGTCCGACATTTTCCACATACGAGCCTTCGTACTGCGTCACAGGCATATCGGAATCCTTCGCTGTGGCAAGGGGAACGTAGTCGATAATATTTTCTGGAGCGATAATCATCGCACACGCATGTACTCCTGTGCTTCTGTTACACCCCTCTAACTTCAAAGCGTTGTCAATAACCTCGCGCGTTTTAGTCCCTGTTGATTTTTCATAAAGAGTAGAAAATTCCGGGATTATCTCTAATGCCGTTTTTAATGTTATACCCGGAGTGTTAGGGATTATCTTTGAAATCTGCTGAGCTTCGGACAGTGGCACTTCCAAAATTCGGGAAACATCGTTGAGTGCGCTCCTCGCAGCCATAGAACCGTACGTTATGACCTGCGCAACTTTTTCGTGTCCGTATTTGTTCCTGACATAGTCTATCACTTTCTCTCTACCAGCATCATCGAAATCAATATCAACATCGGGCAGAGATATACGTTCTGGATTTAGAAAACGTTCAAAAAGTAATCCGTATTGTAGTGGGTCAAGATTTGTAATATGAAGCGCGTACGCTATAACAGAACCTGCGGCAGAGCCTCGCCCGGGTCCAACGCGAACACCCATCTCGCGTGCTTTCTTTATAAGATCCCACACTATTAAAAAGTAACCGGGAAAGCCCATTGTTCTCACCGTATCAAGCTCAAACTCTATACGTTCTTTTACTTGTTCCAACAATGGGTCGCCGTAACGCTCCTTTGTTCCCTCATATACTAAATGGCGCAAATATTCATTCTCATCATTAAATTCAGCTGGTATGTCGAACTTCGGAAGAAGTACAGGACGTGTTATTTTAAATGACTCGACCTTATCTACTATCTCTCTCGTATTTGTAAGCCATTCGGGATTATCGGGGAAAAGTTCAGCCATTTCTTCGGCTGTCTTCATATATTCTTCACCCGAATACGAGAGCTTGTTATACTCGCTTATTTTTGTATTTGTATTAACGCGAATAAGAATATCGTGAGCTTTGTAATCATCTTTACTCACAAAATGAATATCATTTGTTGCAATACATTTTATGCCATACTGCAACGAAAGTTCTGCGATTTTTCTACGCACTTTTTCCTGCTCGTCAATCCCATGATTTTGACATTCAAAATAATAATCGTCCCCAAAAACTCGCTTAAAAAAAGAAATACTCTCATGGAGTTTTTCGTCCTGTCCGCTTAAAATAAGTTGAGGAATTTCGCCCGCAATGCAGGCGGAGCAAACGATAAGACCCTCATGATATTTTTCTAAAAGTTCGTGGTCGATACGTGGCTTGTAATAAAATCCCTCAAGAAAACCGAGCGAGCAAAGTCGAACAAGATTGTGGTAGCCGACTTCATTTTTCGCGAGAACGATAAGATGATAACCGCTTCTGTCTTCCGTCCCCTTTTTGTCGAAACGACTGTTTTCCGCAACGTACATTTCACAGCCCACAATCGGCTTTATCCCATTTGCATCGCAAGTAGAAACAAACTCCACAACACCATACATATTGCCATGGTCGGTGATTGCAAGCGCATCCATCCCCGCCTCTGTTACTTTTTCTACAAGCGATTTTATAGATGCCATCCCATCAAGGATAGAATAGCGGGTATGGACGTGAAGATGTGTGAAGTCAAGCATAATTTTAATGTCTTATTTAACGTGAGAATATGTGAAGTTAAGCGTGATTTTAATGTCTTATTTAACGTGAGAATATGTGAAGTTAAGCGTGAATTTTTAATTCGTTTAGCATTTTTTCTTTATTTGCTTTTTCCATCGGATAGAGTGGCAGACGGAAGCCCCCGACACCGAGACCCAGCTCATTCATCGCTTCCTTGACAGGAATAGGGTTCGGCTCTATAAAAAGTAAATCCATTATTTTTGCATACTTAACCTGTAACGCAGTCGCGCCAGCGACATTTCCCTCTTTATAAAGACGACAAATATCAGATATTACTTTTGGGAAAACATTTGCCACAACAGATATAACCCCCACCCCGCCGAGCGACAGGACAGGAAGTATCTGGCTGTCATTCCCCGAAAACATCGCCAAATCAGGACATTCGTGCGCCACTTGAAGGATACGCTCCGTTTCGGTATGCGCCTCTTTTATCGCAGCAATATTCGGGTGTTTAGCAAGCGATTTAAGCACCTCTATCGGGATATTTACGGTTGTTCTACTCGGAACATTATATAAAATTATTGGCGTTTTCACCCTGTCGGCAACGTATGCAAAATGCTGATACAGACCCTCATCATTCGTTTTAAGATAATAAGGAGTTATCAGCAGGAGAGCGTCCGCGCCAAACTTCTCCGCTTCCCGCGAAAGATGTAAACTGTACTCCGTGTCGTTAGAGCCAGTCCCCGCAACCACAGGTACGCGCGAGCCAACAACCTTTATAACATGACGAATAACTTCCAGATGTTCCGTGTCCGAAAGCGTTGCATTTTCGCCTGTCGTTCCGCAGGCAAGAATACCATTTGTCCCATTGGCAATATGCCATTCAACCAACTCCGATATCTTATCATAATTAACCGTCAGGTCATCATTAAACGGAGTAACGAGTGCCACAATAGATCCTGAAAACATAAAAATTCAATTTTTGCTGCTAATTTACGACTTTTTATTTAATTACGATTTTTTATTTAATTACGATTTTTTATTCAATAGGGCGTGCCCCTGCCTGTGGCTGCCACAAAAAAAACACATCACAAAACCCCCACCGTCCAACGTATCGCCACTCACAGCCACAGGCAGGGTCGGGCTTTCCGCTTCAATCTTTTGCCACCGACTAAAATCAACATCCGCCACAATAAAACATACGCCCTCGTCCAGAAACACCGACGGCAAAAGGATTTACGCTGCAATCCCTCACGCGCCCCACCGTCCGCCCATCCCCACCGTCTGTTACTCTCCCCCACCGACAAAGCCCAACACATAAGCCCACCCGCCCCGCCGCCCGCCCGCCGCCCGCGCACCACTCACCACTCTCACACACCACCCGCTCACCACTCTCACCCGCCGCCACCCATCCCATCATCCACCCACACCATTCACCGTTCGCAAAGTCCCGCCCCCAACCCACCGCCGACCCGCCCACCACCACCCAACCCGCCCACCGCCCGCGCACCCGACCCAAAACCCGCCGTCCACCCACACCCACGAGCCCCACCCACACCCGCCCACTGCCTGCCCGCCCCCCCCCACTGACATCAAAAGCATTGTAATGATTTTTATGACGTTTAGATAAGAATGTAGAATTGTGGCAGACACAATTGCTGTGCCGGAGTTTTTTTTGTAATTTTGCACTCAAACGTCAAATATAAAAATACACAGATGTACACTATAGGTCACATACTGAAAGAAATCAGAGAAGAAAGCGGTTATCCATTACAAGAAGTCCAACAACAAGTGGACATTGACTTAACTCAATTAAGCAAAATCGAGAATGGAAAACGTTTGCCTACTACCGAGCAACTTCTTAAATTGGCGAAATTCTACAACTACGATGAAAAGTCGTTGATAATCCAAAAAGAAAGCGACAAAATAGCATACTCTTTTGAATATCCTGAAATTGCTGTAGAGACATTGCAAGTTGCAGAGGCAAAAGTGATGTACGGCAAACAGTATTTGCCGATGTTTCAAAATGCGATTTACCGAAAACCTATCTCTTTGGAAAGTCGCCGTTATATTGGCAGCAAGGCAAAATTAACTGATTGGATTATGGATTTGATAGACAGCGAAACCAAAAATGTAAATACTTTTGCAGATATTTTTGCAGGAACTGCATCTGTTTCAAATCAGGCAATCCTAAGATATAACAAAGTAATAATCAACGACATATTACATTCCAACAATATCATTTACAAAGGCTTTTTTGAAGCAGGAAAATGGAACGAAAGCAAATTGAATAATATTATCACACGATACAATACGCTAAACCCTGACAATCTCGAAGAAAATTATTTTTCCAAGAATTTTGGTGGCAAATTTTACGAACACAATATCGCAAAAACTATCGGTTACATAAGACAGGATATTGAAGATAGGAAAAGCAAACTCACAGAAAAAGAGTACAGTATTTTGCTCGCAACGCTGATTTACAACATTGATAAAATTGCAAATACAGTCGGGCATTTTGATGCTTACATTAAAAAGCCAATAAAACCGCAACCGTTGCATCTGCGTTTAATCAATGCGCAAGATTTCGACAATGTGGAAATTTACCGTGAAGATGCTAACAAACTTGCCAAAAAACTTAAATCCGATTTGGTTTATATTGACCCGCCGTATAATTCGAGGCAATACTGTTCGGCATACCATTTATTAGAAAATTTGGTTCTGTGGAAAAAACCTGAACTAAAAGGTGTGGCAATGAAGCCTGCAATAATCGATGGCAAAAGCGAATATTGTACGAATGATGCAACAACGACTTTTGAGAATTTAGTTAATAATCTAAATACTCATTATATTGTATTGTCCTACAACAATATGGCGAATAAGGGCAATTGTCGTTCAAATGCAAAAATAAAAGACGAAGATATACACAGAATATTATCAAAAAAAGGTGAATTAAAAGTGTTTTCCCGACCATATAAAGCATTTTCAACAGGAAAATCAAATATAGAGAACAATGAAGAACGAATTTTTTTGTGCAAAATAAAAATATGAAACGAGCATGACAATTGTTGGAGCAGCGAGAGCAATGGAAGATTGCTTACATTGCCGAGTCGCGAACAACAATCATGTAAATAACTGTTTGACCCCCACGACAAACGTTTATATGCGAGTTCCATACGACCTATTGACAACAATTTATAAGCGTATGAAAAAATAGACAAACCTATGAAGGTATGCATAATAAACTTATTTTCAGATTTTGACCTTATTTTATTTATTCATACCTTCGATTTAAATTAAAAACTGAATACTTAAACATCATAAAAACTATTAAACCCATCAAATTTGCTACAATGCTCTTAGCGTTAGTAAGTGTAACTTTTCTTCAGGCACAACTTCAAGTACTTTCCACTATGGATGCAGGGCTATGATAAAAAATTCAGTTATAAAGGGCGGTGCAAAATTAACAATAGCTGTTGATGGCGAAACAATCATTTCTAATTCATTTGAGGTGAAGATAGGAAGCGAATTGGAAATAAAATAACGATTATGAAACAATACTTTAAAATCATTTTACTGTGTGTTATTGTGTGTTTCCTTTTGGGATGCTATGATGCTCCGCGTGCAAAAGTTATTGGCGTAGTTATTTACTATCCTGAAATTGATGCAACTCAAAATCCAGAACAAAGGTTTATGCACATAAGAACAGAAAAAAACAATATGCTACATATTTTAGACACTTTGCGTAGTACCGCTTATTCTTCGATAGATGTCATGACGTCCGTAGATTTTGAAAAAAGCAGTAATAACCCAAATTATATTATCTGCTTGTTGAACACCAAATATAGGGATACCATTTCGGACATAATTGTTGATACAGAGAAAGAGAAAGTTGTAAGTTACAGGCTGAATGGCACTTTAAGGACAGAAACAACTATAGAAATAAGGTGAATGTTTTCTGCGAAAAATGAAAAGCAGAGATAGCAACCTCTTATACGAATAGAATGGATATGGCTCTTGGGCGATGGTTGTTCAGATGCCAATTATACATACAAACCTCGGTAAAACTCGAAGTTCTATGGGGCGAAATTATACCTCCTATTTTCCGCACTTTTTTTCTCACAAAAAAATCTTGATTGAATTACAGTGTTTTATTTGTTAAAAATTTGCAAAAAAGGTGTCCCGCGATTAGCTTTGCAAAATGTTTGTGCGTAGAAAACCTAATAAATTTGCCCAAAAAAGTTCTTTGGCATAAAAAAGTGAACGGGTACGGAGCGAAATCAGTGAATGGGTATGACCGAATTATGCGCCTTTATGTTCTTCAATGCTATTTCTACTGCTTTTTCCAAAACCTCATCTCGTCCTTCGGCAATGCCTTGCGGAGTGGGATACACATATATATCGGGAGGAATACCTGTTCCTTGATAAGACATGGGGTTATTGTCCAAGCCTACAAATTGTCCTGTGGTATAAACCAAAGTGATATTATCGGTGATTTTTGTTTTACAAACAAACCCTGCTGCTCCAGCTGTATTGCTGCCTATGAGTGTTATCCGTCCTGACCTTATTGGATCTAATAAATTCATTTCAGGAGCACTCATTGTATTATAATCAATCAAAACATAAACAGGAATTTTGATAAGCATGTCTTTTCTTTCTCTCTCCTGCACATAGTCAAGCGTGTCGCGCTTGAATTGAGCAACGGGATAAAAAGCTGTTTTTAATATATCTGTTTTTCTATGCAAATCAACGCCCATACATTCATTGAGATAAGATAAAATATTACCGCTTGGATGCCCTCGCACATCCAATATCAATGCCCTGCACTGGTTCATCTCTGTTATTAATGAGTCGGTCGCATGACGACGTGGTGTCCGTTCCATGCCTGATAAAAGAAAGTTGCTGAATGTCTCAGGTGGATACATCGTGTTTAGATAAAACAAATCATCTTCCTCTTTTAAAGAATTTTGTAATGCCTTATATTTTTCTCTGTTTTCTTTTTCCAAAGGCACGAGATTAGTCCTTCCTTGTCGTGTGTAAGTTGAGAATACAACATTTACTATTTTACCATCACGCAACAATCGTACATTTATTTCAGGTTCTACACGTGTTCTCATCAGCATTTCTAATGTACGAAGTTGATAAAACCTGCTGATATTGTGCGTTTTGTATAATTGCAATAAACTGTCTATAGATACGCCGTTTATTTGTAATATTACATCTCCTACGCGCAAGTCCGTCACATCATCAATCACGTTAGCGACTACGCATTGTGTTTCAGTTAGGCAGATTGAATTGGGGCGTTTGACAGGAATATTGACTTCTTTATTTTGGATACTTTCGTCTATAAAATTATTTTTTCCTCTCCATTCCAAACGCAAATGCGGATCATTTATCCATATCAGAAAATCGTTTACAAGAATTGTATAAAAATCTGTAGCCTTTGCAGTATTTAACTTGTAGATAGTTTGGAATAATAATCGGTTTATTTTATTTTCAAAATTATCTTCGCGATAGGAATAATCGTGATACAATGCAGCCCAAGTCTGAATGATACAAGCAATAGCCAACTGATTGGCACTAAGTGTTTGGGTGAAATCTTTAATTGTCTGTTTATCGCTCACAGGAAAAACTGTCTTGTCGTCTGCATACAATTGCAAAGGCACGTATGCTTTATATCCTATTGGCAGCAAAATAGTATGAGGTCGGTTTATATCGACAGGAGGATACAACAATTTATCCTGTACAGCAGGAAGTTTTAAGTAATATTTACCATTCATGGCATTTATGCTGTCAGCAATAACCAACGAACCAAAAGCATACATCACATCCCATCCGCCCAAGTATCCTGACGGAGAATAGCCCTCAAAATCGGCATTATCAATTTCTATTTCTTCCCAACTCTCATTCTCAAACCGCTCCAATTTCAGGTCATCCAAATAGACTGTTCCCTTTTTCGGGTGGTAGATTACCAAATCGGAAAAAACAATACTATCGGGGTGTTCCATTTCCGCCACATAGCGTTTCCATTCATTGCCAGCAACCTTGATGGTAATATTCGCTTTTTTTGCTCCTTTTTCATCGCACTCCAAGCCGTATGCAGCAGGTTTTAGGTCGGCAACACTCATTCTCTTTGCTTCTTTTCTACTAATGGCGGTATAGAAAGAAAAAGCCCTCACAGTATCATCATTGCCTTCAACTTTAGCCTGCAACGAAAATCGTAGTTTCTTTCCAAGTAACCCTTTGGGGTTTGCTACTATCCTTTGATATAGTAGATAATTATCCATCGGCTTTTTATAAATATAATTAAGGGTACTTGCATTAGAAAACGAGGCGCGTTCTACATTAAGTCCACCTCTATGTTGCCAAAACGCCCTTTCCGAATAAAGTGAAGTGTCTTTTGGAGTTATGTGAGCAATGTTAAATTCTTTCTTGCTTATCTGTACGCCAGGGGCAATCGCTCGAAAAAGGCTCTCTGTTTTTTTAATAAAATCTTTGTCGTTTTTTGAAGTTGAGGCAATTTTATAGCCCTGATAGGCAAAGGCATCCCAAGAAAAATCTTGCAGATTTGGGTCGGGGTAGTAGTACTTTACTGTGCTGTAAAGTTTGCAAAACGACAAAAGGCGTTGTTCGCCGTCTTGGGAAAGTGGTTGTGAAAAGGCGATTGTTAGCGAGAAACAGAAGATTGTGACAAAGGAAAACACTTGCTTGTTCATAGTTCTCTAATTTTGAAACAGGTTACACAAAAATAGTAAAAATGAATAAAAAAACGCAGCCTTTTTTTCAGGACGATACAATTTTAATTTTCGTTTTCAATAATATCTTCGTTCTCAATAATACTAAATCAAAGGCACAAAATCCTCGCCCTTGCAAAATAGACTATTTTTGCAGACATTTGCATTTCGGAAAGCAAAATAAACCAACTCTCACTAATGCAAAAAATATTTAACTCTCTCAAACCGTATTCCTTGCTTTTAGCGGGAGGACTGTTGCTTGCAGCGGGTATCTTGCTATCCGTCTTTTTTACGCCTATATCCAACTCCCCCGAACGTATAGTTTTTGCTTTGAAAAGCTATTCTGGATGGATGGCACTTTTTTTCCTTTGCTTACTGTCACCTGCCATTGAAGAAACGGCATTTCGTCTATGGCTGTTAAATAAGAAATGGATAAAATACCTGAGTTGTTGTCTTTTCGCCCTTTTTTCGCTTGGAAGTAGCGAAAATGTTTTTTTTGTTGCAGGTGTAATGATTTGCTATATCTATTTGATTTTTTTCTTGAAAAACAAAAAGTACAGACAAATTTTATTAATTGCTTTAACGTCCACGATTTTTTCTCTTGCTCATATCGGAAACTTTACCAACATTGTTTCTTTTTACGCTGCAATTCCTTGTTATTTAGGTGTATCCTGCGTTTGTTGTTGGCTTGTTATTCGATGGTCATTCTTCGCTGCCATTATTTTTCATGGACTTTGGAATTTTTGTATATTGGGAATTAACGGCTATTGGGGCACGTTTAACAATGAAAAAATAATATTTGAAAACAGCAGTTATACAGCCACAATTCAGCGCGTATCGGCTTTTACAACTCAACAAAGTCTTATTGAAAAGAACACCATTAAATTGAACCGTTACACGGCTTCGTCCGCACTCTCTCTATTGATAAAAGACGGACAATTTGATGTTATTGACAACGGCGAGAATCTCGCTTTTTTTTCTATCTCTGTCACATCCAAAGACACCACAGTTCCCATTGATTTTGCGGCTGATTACATCAAACAAATGAATTTGCGTATAGACACTTCCGTAGTGGAAAAAACAGTGTATATACTAACTGTTGCTGACACATCTCTCTTTGCGCATGCAACAGCGCAGGGCGCAGCAACTACCACCTTTAATCTTTTGGCAGAAAATATCGGCGAAAGAACAAACAATATCGTTCGTGCGGACACCACCCTCGAAACTGACAAAACATTCAATATTGATCTGGTTGAAATCCTCAAAACAGCAAACCGTTTCTCGCAAGACCCTGACAAGACAACAACCTTACTTCAGCAAAAATATGGGCTTGCGCTCATCGCCCAAAAAGAACTGAGAACTCAACTTACCATTTTTGATTTTTAATTTATCGACAAATATTTTTGGCGCGTTTTCATTTTGAGTTGCTGATTGCAAATTATTAGCAGTTTACTGCACTGCAAATTGCAAATGTGAAATAGAATTTTACTTACCTTTGTTCCATGAAATCTTCCAATACAGCAAAAATAGAGTTGGTGAAATCTCTTAATTGGGACTACAATATTTCGGCAGAGGATATATTAGACGTTGTAGAAAACAGGAAAATCAAAGCAGGTGCTTTTGATAAAGAAAGTATCTTTCTGCGGAGTTTGGAGCGACTTAATTGGTCAGATATAATTACTCTGTGGGACATGGAAGATATGAAGAATTTATATACTTCGGAGTTATCATCAAAATTGTTTCCTCGATCATTAAAACAAAAATATGACATCACATTCTCTATACTACGAAAACACCCTGTACCCTTTGCAGGATGGGGTTCTGAGCGTGCTCGAAAAATGCAAAACACCTTTCTTTCTCACAGGTGGGACCGCTTTAAGTAGAGCATATTATAAATATCAAGAAATATCAACAAAGACTTACTGAAATAGTTGGTAATTTTGCAACTTCTTGAAAATATTTTGTATATTGGCAGGATAAAATAGATAAAATATGATACGAACCGTTGTAGTACCTTCTAACAATGCAATTAATCTGTCTATTCCTCTTGATTATATTGGAAAAAAGATAGAGATTTTGCTCTATAAATCTGATGAGGTGAAAGAGAAGCCGCTCGAATTACATCATTGTGATGTGGCGAATTTCAAAGGTATTTTGACTTCAGATGAAGCAGACAAGTACAATCAATATTTGCAAAATGCCCGCCTCTGTATAAACTGAAAGTTTTATTGTCTCTTTGCAGTATTGTCTAAATGATTATTGATATGGAAACAGCACTTTTACAAATTAAAGATCATAAGGCATACGCTTTTTTAGAAAGTTTAGAAGACCTGAACATCATTAAATTACTAAGAAAAGACAAAACGTCACAACAAAAATTGTCAGAGAAGTATGCAGGAAAATTACCTGCCAAAGTTGCCAATGAATTACAGGATTATATCACTAAAAGTCGCAACGAATGGGACAGTCGCAGTATTTAATGGATAGCAATGCTGTTATTGATTTTTTCGGGTAGAAACTCCCGACTAAAGGTATGCTCTTCTTAAAGGACTTGCGAGTAATCAATCCCCATGAAATCTAATCCGATTCGGAAACTTTAACCCTCACCCCCTCGCTGTGGGCACTAAATTCTGGTGCGTACATACACTGAAAAGTAGTTATGCCGTTGGAGAAATCGCCTGAATGAGTTACACGCAGTTCGTATTCAAACACATAAGTGCCTTTCGATAATGTGGGGAAGAAAAAGTTTGTTGAAGCATCCTTAATGCTTTCATAATACCACAGTCCGTCCTGATAGCGGTATCCTGACAGCGTTTTTACAGGCTCTAAACCAGCCGCTCGCATATCTTTCAGATGTACGTATTCATAATCACGGTCTGCACGAAGCTCCATCCGTACAGTCACAATATCACCAACGTATAGCGTATTGCTACCGTCTAAGGGTAGAAGTTCAGCCCCGCGCTCCGTAAATTTTTTCAAAAACAGCTGCTTGTTCATCTTCAAATTAGTTTCCGCACTCGTTATCTTGTCCAATTGCTCAAAGTACTGCCAATAGACACCACCCCACGCAATGCCGCTTTTATTGGGATTATTCACAGTGATTTCCGCCATGCCAGACTTAATGTCACCGTCCATCCATGCGGTTTTTACGTAACCTGTTCCAGCTTCAGGACGAACATCTTCTTTCGTAGCTTCGGAAAGCGGTTTACCACCCATATTGATTTCCAATGACTGATTATCTTCCAACAGATTGTCGCCTGTCATAAGTAACGCATAACAAGCCTCTGCTGTGGCTTTGGTAGTGCGCCAATCATTAGTTTGCTTGTTGCGTAACAGCCATATTTTCATTTCTTCAACAGCCTTGCTGTCATTGGTAACTTCATTAAACGCCTCTATCATCATTGATTGCGTTTCGACAGGTGCTTGATACCAAAAGTAACCCCACACGTTATCTCTCCAATACATCCCCATTTCGGGCGATTGGACTGAATGTTCTTTTAACGAACGAATAATCGCTGACGCTGTCTTTTTGTCGCCAAATCTGTGTAATACAAGTGCAATCATCGCTTGTGAGTAACGGTTAAATTTTGTCCAATATTTGGCAGCTTGTTTGTAGTAGTACTCAAATGCTTCGTTATTCGGTTTGTGACCACTAAAACTACAGGCATATAGATAATGCACCTGTATAACACTTATCTGCTGTTTTTCCAAGTCTTCTTTCCATTTCAGCAATTCCGCGTAATCCTTAGCAATACATTCATCAAGATATGCAAGCCCTTTTTCTGTCATGTTCTTCGTACTCGCTACAAAATCACCGTTAATGGCGTTCAGTTTTTGCAGATGTCCCAGCCCTGCGACAATATACTGTGTGATGTAGCGACTTGGCGGCAGTCCATCAAACCATGCGAAGCCACCATTACTTAGTTGAGCTTTCTGCAACTTGCTAAATGCACGTCTTTGCTCGTTTCCCATACGGTTAAGGTCGAACAGCAGCCCAACACGTTTTTTACGTTCTGTTTCATTAGTCGCCTGCATCACCCATGGTGTTTCCTCAAGCATTACTTGTTTGAGTTCCTGATTTTTTTCGAGGTTGGAAAGTAGCGCGTCTTTGCTTTCTGGCAAGGTTCTCCACATATCGAACACTTCTCGGATACGTGGCGAACTGCTCGAAACTGCTGCTGCCAACGAATTGGCGTAAAAACGCGAGAAAGTTTGCTCTGCACATTCATAAGGATATTCCATCAGGTAAGGCAGTGCCTGAACAGCGTACCATGCAGGATTTGATGTAAATTCGAGTGTCAGCCGATGATTGCGTAGCGTTGTAGAACGGTTGTCTTTCAAGCGGGTGAAAGTAAAGTCTTTGGTTTCCCCGCCACGCACACTAAATGGCATTGTTTCGGTTACAAGCATTGAGTTAGTGAGCACAGGGACTGTCTTTTCTTCGCCGTCGGTGTGGTTGCCCGCCTGTGCTGTCAATCTATAAGTTATGGCACTTATACCGACAGGTATCGCCAAAGTCCATTTTACGCCCGCACTTTCGCCCGCTTTCATGCTGAACGGTTGCATTTGTTGAGAGCGGACTGTTTGAGGCATGGTTGCTGTATCCCGCTGCGACCTTGCACTCACAGATAGCCCCATTTGCGAGTCTATCGGCTGCATGGTTGTCGCGTCATAAAGGCGCAGTAATGCTTGCCCGCTTAGGTCGTTTTCGGTGATATTGTTTACTTTGGCGGTAAATTCTATCACATCACCTTCTCTGAAAAAACGTGGCGCATTGGCACTTATGGCTACCTGTTTTTGTGTGATAAGTTCGTTGGAAACGCTGCCGACTTTAAAATCTTTCGTATGTGCAAATCCCAACATTTTCCAGCGAGTGAGTGCTTCGGGAATAGTAAACTCAATAAGTATTTCACCGTTTTCGTTAGTGAGTAATTGCGGATAGAAAAATGCCGTTTCATTGAAATTTTGGCGGGTGGCAATCTCGGTGAGGGATTGCGGGGTTTCGGAATCTTTCGCCGCTCCGACATATTCATAATTCGACACAGAAATGTCTTCAAGCTCGGATGACACATTCTCACTACTACCTCTTATACGAACAGGCTCAGACGACCTTTCTTCGGCTTTCGCCTCTTTCTCATTATGCACATTTCTTCTCCTTGTCGTAGCAACACCACGAACACTACCTGTTAGGAATGCAATTATCGGATGAGTCTGCAACGCTCTTTTATAATTCTTATGCAACATATTCAGAGATGGACCGTACCTAAAAAAAATCGGGGATCTATATTCGGAATATCTAAAATATTGTGAGTTCTTTAAATCGGAGTGCCAAGACTTATGCCACTTCTGTAGCAGATTTTCCCGCTGTGGATAAAAGTAGTCAAACCCATCCCACTGATGAGGTACGAACGCATCAAGCGAAGCATCGTATAGCGTAGCCACCATTTCAGCCATTTCCTTTTCACCTTGTTTGTTTTTTACCGTCAGCGACCATTTTTCCTGCTCATTTGGCATAAGCTGCTCTCTAAACGTAGTAAAGTTTATATCCAATTGTTTGTTGGTGTAGGGCACTTTAATATCAATCATACTCTGGTATGTCCGTTGGCTTTGAACCATTACAAATTGTACTGCAAAACCACCACGGTATTCTTCCTTTATCGGAATTACTACGCGCTCAGGCGATGTACCCGCAATTATTGTTTTTTGTTCCACTATTTTGTTTTTGAACAAAACATCATAACGAATGTATGATTTTTCTCGTCCCCCTCCGACCCAAAATTCGGTATGTTCATTCGGTTCACCTGCACTTTTAACAACAGTCAGCCAATCTTTCATATTTGTGATTTGAGCCGGTTGTCCCGATGGCTCACTTCTTAACTCTAAATATTTTTGTTCTTCCACCTCAACACCATCTTTATTTCGTGCAGTTATATCTAAACGATACCAACCCGCAGGGATTGATTTAAGTGATGATAGTTGAAACTTTTTATCTTTTTCGGTATTGAAACTCTCACTTGCAATTTGTTTATCAAGAGCGTATTTTTCGGGATTATCTTCATCACCATAAGCATCAAAAGGAAAGTCTTTTTCAAATTCTGTACGCGAAAGGGCAAATGTATCAGGCATACTCCATAAGCGACTGTGCAATATACGTGCAGGCTGTTTGAGTGCTGTCAATTTTATAACTATATCAGCAGGCGTAAAATCACCATTAAGGTTTGTTGTAGTCAGGTCAAAAGTATTCTGTTCTCTATCTATGACTTGGTCTGGTATATTTGTTACTATAAGTAACGGTTTTTTACTTATTTTTACTGTCAGTACAGCACTGCGAGTTTCTCCGTTTACATCTGTTATATCGGCTGTTATAACATAATCGTATATTAAATGGTCGTTACGCACATCATCGGCTTCGGCTTTGAAATTAACGGTAAATGCACCTTTGCTGTCGGTGGTAGTTTCGCCTAATGCAATCTCACGTTGTGGCTGCGCTATGGTTGGAAACCACCACCGCAATGAGCGGTAATGCGCATTACGCACTACATGATACCGCACTTTGGCGTTGTCCACAGCATATCCCGCCAATGCCTTTGCTGTTCCATTTATCTGTACTATATCATTTAGACTGTAATTTTTATTTACTGCGTCGTATTTCACTTCAAAAGTTGGGCGTTTATATTCCTCTACGGTGATACTTTTGCTAAAACCCTGATTTGTCCACAACGTCATCTTACCGTTCAGTAAGCCTTGCGGAATAATAAAACTTCCTTGCACTGTTCCATATTCGTTGTACTTCAAATTCTGTGAAGATATTGTTTTTCCATTAACGTCCTTAAGTTCTACATTGACAGATGGAGCAGAGATTAGTATGTTGTTTTCGTAGTCGTTACCTACAACACGAGGACATAGTGCTTTGAAGTAAACAGTCTGCCCTGGACGATATATTGCTCTATCGGTAAAAAACGTGCCCCACCTGTAAAGATCTCGGTTATAAAAAGAGTATCCCAAAGTTCCATTAAATACAACAAGTCGGTCGTCCGAATGAGTAACTATTATTTTTTCGAAATAATATACATTTTTTGGCTCAACCAAATATGCAATACCCTCATTATCTGAATAAAAACTACCTTCAAATTTACTTTTTGTTTTTCCCAAGGAATAACGTTCCGAGTAACATTTTATTTTCGCATTTGGCACAGGCTTACCTGTTTTACTGTCGGTAAGATAAACTTGTATAATGTCGCTTCCATTCATCCAGACACTATTTTTCTGTTTGCCGAATATTTCACTGCCTCCCTTGCGTATTACCATATTCAACGAGGATACTTGAAATATTACACTTGATACGAGTTCACCTTGCATATCCTCTTTTCCTCTTTCCAATAAATCATTCCTGTCGGATACGAACATCAAATAGGAAAAACCCTTTGGTAAGGCATCAATTTTTATCTCGGCTGAATAGCTTTGATAATCCGCTTGGGACGGTACTGCGATTTCCTGTACCTGATATGGTCTAATATCTTCCGATTTAAATATAAAATCATGATTTCTCAAATTGCCATTTTTATATTTCTGTACATCTTCATCTGTGAGTTGATAAGTATATATATATAATTTGCTGACGTTTCGATATGTGGCGAGTGCCAAAATAGGTCTGTCGGGATATTGTACCTGTTCCATCGTCAATTTTACCGACTTGTTTTTTATTTCGGCTTGCAACTTTTCTGCAAACCCACGCTCTACTATTGTACCACGACCTTTTTCTATGATTTTTGAACAGAAATTGTACGCCTCAACGTACTTTGACCGAAATTTGTCGTTTTTTGTCTGTCGCCATTTATCCCCTTGATTTTTATAATGAACGGCAAGCATATACGCTGCATAACTCCACACAAAAGAGTCTTCTTCGGTTTTATCCATCAAATCTTTCAGAGCATTTTCGTACATCATATCACTGTCATCATATACTCCGTGAGCATGAACGTACTTTAATCTTTCTACATTTATATAGGCAAATATATCGTCGGTTGATGACTGTTGCAGACGAAAGTCAAGTAGTTTTTGATAGAGAGAAATGATGTTGTATTCAGCAGATAATGTGTCTGTCGTATTGATTTTATAATTAACAAATGTTTGTGCATCTGCAAAATATTCGGGTTTGTCTAATAAAAAAGACTGTTGCGGAAGTGTTACTCCTACTTCTCTACTAAGGGCTTGTATTGCTTGATATGTTACAAAGTCGTATAATGTTGGCAAACGAACCAAGCGTTCATTATCGCGACCATAATTAATCAAACCGTCATAATCGGTTAGTGGGGTTTCTTTCAAAATCTTTTCATCACTAATGGATAGCATATAATATTTAAGTGCTTCTTCTAACAAACGAGTAACGTCCCAAGTACTAATATCCTCACCAACCGCAGTAGTATGAGTTCGTTTCTGTATATACCATTTGTTTATATCGCAGTAAGACTGATATACCTCGGCAATAATAGAATAAACAACCGAACGAGCAGGTTGAGGCAGTCGTAAAACATCCTGTTTCAAAGAGTCGAGCATGGATGTAGCGGCATATTCCCCTATTCGTCCCTGGCAGTTCATCCGATAGATAATCGCTTTAACCGCCTGTGCATAATTTTTTTCGCTCAAAGCCGTTTGATAGACTTTCTGTATTTCCGTCAGTGCAGACTGTGGAAGCCTTTGATTGTTTTGCAAATCGTCAATGTTTTTCCATTGTGCGTTGTAATCTATTTGTGCATTTACCACTAAATTGCAGATAACAAACAAGCATAGAGATAATACTTTTTTTGTCATAATGATCTTTTTTAGTCGCGTAAAATTACGTTAAAATTCCCAATTTACAAACAGGCGGATAAAATATTTTATCGAATTTTTGGGCAGAGTCTTTGAAATATTTTAAAACTTCTAATGCGGATTTGGATTAAAGTTCTACCTCATGCGCCCCACCACCGACCTCATCTCACCGTCCGTTACTTTCCCTCACAGCTTGACCTTATTCCCCCGCCCGCCACTCCACCCTCCGACCCACTCCACAGCCAAAACCGCCACTCCCACCCGCCTACCTCATCCTCACCGCCCCAACAAGTGAAGCTGTGGGCGCACCCACATATCCCAAAATGTGCCGGCAGAGCGGCTGCGCATTTTCTGTGCCCTCAAATTACAAATTTGCCAAAATAATAACTATCTTTGCATACTGACATTTATATGTGTCATTATGCAAAAATATTGTCAATATAGTGTTTATGAATGAGTTGAGCAAATATTTATTTGATACTTTGGGCGTGGAAATTAGTATAATTCCATTAGAGAAAAGGTTGCTTCAAAACCTGCCACTTTACATAACGACCACATATAAATTTTATGAAGCAAATATCTATGGGCAACGAATTTGTTTATTAACACCCACTGATACGGAGAACCATAAAACGCCTGACGTACTTGCTAAACAAATAACACTTATAACCGAAAAAATTGGTTTTCCCGCTGTTTTTGTATTTGATAAAATCGTTTCTTACAATCTGAAACGCTTTATACGAAAGAGAATAAACTTCATTATGCCAAACAAACAGTTATTTATTCCTGTTTTGATGATGGATTTGAAGAAAGCACCTGCGACTATTTCTCAAAAAGCAGTTTTACTTGCGCCTATCGCCCAATTAATACTGCTTTATCACTTGCAAAAAGAGTTGTTGAACGGTCTAACTACAAAACAATTATCTGAAAAAGTTGGAAAAACTTACAGGACAACAAATAGAGCTGCTAAAAATTTGGAAAAATTGGGATTAGTCCAACTTGTGGGTGGAAAAGAAAAACATATTATTTTTTCAGGAAAAGGCAAGAGTTTATGGAACACAGCGCAGGATTTTCTTCAACATCCAATTGATAGAATTGTTTATACAGACGATCTCACCAATTTGACACAGAGCAATATAAATGCTTTGGCGCATTACACAATGCTGAATGATGAGCCGAAACAGTACTATGCCATTGACACAAAGGAATTTAATAAACTGAAAATGGAAACCGATAAACAATTTGGCGAACATCAAATAGAAATATGGCGTTACAATCCCATTCTCTTATCCAATAATGGGTTTGTGGACAAATTGTCGCTATTTTTAATCCTCAAAAATAATGTGGATGAACGTGTTCAAATTGAATTGGAACAAATGATATACGACATAAAATGGTTAGAGGAATAGAAAAATTCAAAGAATACTTTGCCGAATACAAGAACAATTACATCATCATCGGCGGAACGGCTTGTGATATTTTGGAAGAAAATGTCGGACAGCAGCCGAGAGCGACTAAAGATATAGATATTATCCTGATTGTGGAAGCACTTACATCCGAATTTGTCAGGCAATTTTGGAAATTCATTAAAGCAGGTAATTATGAAACAAGACAAAAGAGTGGCGGAAAGCGGCGCATTTTCATTTTGAGGTGTCAATCATAAATTAATTAACGGTTTTCAGCACCTCAAAAAGGAAATGTGCCTGAAATTACGTTTAAATTCTCAATTTACAAATAGGCGGATTAAAAATTTCATCAAATTTTTAACGAAGTTTTTGTGCAGAAATTAGTATCTTTACGAGATTTGGTAATTTATGGAGAATTTCGTTGTTTCCGCAAGAAAATATCGTCCTGACGCGTTTAATTCTGTTGTCGGGCAAAGTGCTATCACAAATACATTGCGTAATGCCATAAAAAATGGGCATATTGGGCAGTCGTTTTTATTTTGTGGTCCGAGGGGTGTCGGTAAAACGACCTGTGCAAGAATTTTTGCAAAGACTATCAATTGCATAAATCCTACGCCTGAAATGGAAGCGTGTGGACAATGCGAGTCCTGCCAAGCGTTTGAACAAAACTCCTCTTTCAATGTCTATGAACTTGATGCAGCATCTAACCGCAATGTGGAGTCTATGCGCCACCTTATTGAGCAGGTTCGGATACCGCCCCAAATGGGCAAATATACCGTCTATATCATCGACGAAGTACACATGCTGACAACAGAGGCGTTTAACACATTTCTCAAAACACTCGAAGAACCGCCCAAATACGCAAAGTTTATCCTCGCCACGACCGAAAAAAATAAGATTATTCCAACTATCCTTTCTCGCTGTCAAATTTTCGATTTTAGACGAATAGGCATATCGGATATTGTTCATCAATTAGCAGCTGTCGCCACGCAAGAGAATATAAAAGCCGATGAAGACGGACTTAGAATTATTGCTCAAAAGGCGGACGGAGGGATGCGTGACGCTCTTTCGATGTTCGACCAGATTGTAAGTTTTTCGGGCAATACGCTCAATTACAATCAGGTTATTGCTATGCTTAATATTCTTGACTACGAATATTATTTTAAAATTTGTGATGATTTTATCGGTGGACAAGAGGCAACTGCGCTTAATCTTCTGAATGAGATTTGGGAAAATGGTTTTGACCCGCAAGAGTTTCTGGGCGGACTAAGTCATCACCTGCGAAACCTGTTAGTTATGCAGGATCCACAAACAATTTCTCTTTTGGAAAGTTCGGAAAACTTACGCGGAAGATATGCAGAACAGGCGAAAAAAAGTAATGTGTCGGTTTTGTTGAGAGCATTGGATTTATGCGCACAATGCGACCTTAACTATAGGGCGAGTAATCATAAACGGTTGCTTGTAGAAATTTTACTTTTGCAGTTGTGTGAACTTATGGGTGGAAAAGCTGCAGTGCCGCTACAGCCCATACAAGCGGGAACAGCATCCTCTCTAAATAGTTCATCTGTTCCCGTCACACCTGCAGCTCAAACAAACAGCGCGACCGCGACACAGCAGCAGCAGCAGCAACCAACCGCCCCACAACAGCCAACCGCCCCACAACAACCAACAGCAACACAACAGCCAACCGCAACAACACAACAGCAACCAACTACCCCTCCACAGCCCGCGACACAACAACAGCAGCAGCAACAACAGCAACCAACAGCGACACAGCAGCAGCAACCAACCGCCTCACCCCCCCAGCAGCAGCCCCCAAAAAGCACATTCATCTCAATAAAAGAAATAGCAGGACAACCAACCGACACGACTGCCACAATCCCTCAACAAAACGAAAAATTCACCGAGGCCGACTTGACCATAGAATGGAAAAATCTCCTCGCAGAGAAAAAAAATGAAAGTTTCCCGTTTTACAGCATACTCATACATTCCACAATTTCAATCAAAGAAGACACTTTGCTCGAAATTGCTGCAGAAAACAATATACACGCAAAGGAAATATCAAACAATATCAGGGACATTCGCGACAGCCTTAGACACAAATTAAAAAATAATTTAGTTGAAATCACAGTATCTGTTTCCACCACACAGGCACAAAAAGAAAGAACTCCATATACAGCAAAAGAAAAATTTGATGCTCTCAATAAAATAAATCCCTTGCTTCAAGATTTCAAAAATGAACTTGGACTTGAAATAGAAATGTAACAATAAACTCATAAATCATAAATCATAAAATCATGAAAAAAACTTTTTTATCTTTAATCACCTCCGTTTTGTTTCTGACGGTTATACTGATTTCATCTGCAACAGCTGATGCCGCACCAAAGAAAAACAAAACAACAAAAGCCACACCAGAAAAAGTCACACAAACCACACCGGAAAAAGCCACACAAGCCACACCTCTCGACTTAAGCACCGTCCTTCCACTCGACCCCAGCGTACGCTACGGCGAACTCCCCAACGGCTTGAAATACTATATCAAGCATAATGAAAAGCCCAAAGGACGCGTGAGTATGCGCCTTGCAGTCAATGCCGGCTCTATAAACGAAACAGACGCACAGTCAGGCTTGGCTCACGTTACAGAACATTTGCTCTTTAACGGCACAAAAAATTTCCCCAAAAACGAACTTATCAACTTCCTGCAAAAAACAGGAATGAAGTTCGGCGCAGACATAAACGCTTACACAAGTTTTGACGAAACCGTATATATGCTCGAATTAGCTACCGACAACCCCGATTTTGTAAAAAAAGGAATGCAGGTACTCGAAGACTGGGCACATCAAGCCTCGCTCGAAGACAGTGCCATTGATGACGAAAGAGGCGTAATTATTGAGGAGTGGCGTGGAAGATTGGGCGCAAGCGACAGGATGATGAGAAAAACATTTCCTGTACTTTTCAGCGGGTCACTTTATGCCAACCGTTTGCCGATAGGTTTTGGCGAGGAACAACTTAGAACTTTCAAGCACGAAGAATTAAGAAAATTCTATCGTGATTTTTATCGTCCCAATTTACAGGCAGTAGCAGTTGTGGGCGACATTGATGTTGATGATATTGAAAAACAAATTAAAGAACATTTTTCACCTATCCAAAATCCTGCCAATCCTGTGAAGCGCATATCCGTTACAGTTCCCGACAACAAAGAACCTTTAGTTGTTGTAGCAACCGACAAAGAGGCTATGTCCAGCATGGTGCAGCTTCTTTTTAAGAAACCCAAACAAACTCTTGCTACTGTGGGCGATTATCGCAAAAACATGATAGAACAATTGGCAGGACAGATGATTAATGCACGTTTTGAAGAAGCAGGACAAGATCCACAAGCACCGTTTATTTATTGTTTTGTAGGAAACGGCTCATACGTTCGCACAATGGATATGACCTATCTTTATGGGGTAGCCAAAGAAAATCAGATTGAGGCTACACTTGCCGTACTTTTGCAGGAAGCCAAGCGCGTAGAAACGTATGGTTTTAATCAATCGGAATTGGACCGCGCCAAAGAAAGTATGCTTAAACAATACGAAAGCCAAGCCAAAGAAGCAGACAAGACTAATTCAGACGCATTTGCCAGAGAATATGTAAGTTTGTTCTTAGAGGGAAACGCTGCCCCAGGTATTGCATACGAATACGACTTGGTTAAACGTATTTTGCCTACTATCACTGTCGAAGATTGCTCCAACATGGCGCAATCAAATATTACCGAAGAAAATCAAGTTGTGATTGTACAAGCCCCCGAAAAAGAGGGTGTTAATGTGCCGACCGAAGACGTTTTAAAGCAAATTCTTACCATGATGAAAGACGTTCCTGTTGAGCCATACAACGACAACTTCGTAGCAGAGCCATTAGTTGTACTTCCCAAAAAACCTGCGTCTGGAGCAAAAACAGAATTAGTAAGTCAATTACAATTAATTTATAAAATAACACTTTCCAATGGGGTCACAGTCACCGTAAAACCAACGCAACTTAAAAATGATCAAATTCTTTTCAGTGGCTATGCACTCGGAGGAACTTCTACTGTTGATTTAAGCAATTTTCTTTCGGCACAGGAAGCGTCAAGTATCCAGAGTGAAAGCGGCACAGGAAAATTTGATTATATCGAATTGACAAAACAACTTCAAGGCAAAAATGTAAGCTACAATGCGTCCGTTGGAGGGTTAAGAGCCAATATTTCGGGTAGCGCATCCCCTGATGATTTGGAAACATTGTTACAACTCAACTACCTTAATTTCACCGCGCCAAGAAAAGATCCTAAAGCCTTTGAAGCATACATCTCAAAAATGGAAAATCAACTTAAAAATATGCTTTCCAATCCTACCTACTCATTTTACGACACACTGTTAAGGACTGTAAGCAATAACGATCCACGCTTCGTGTTTGTTATGACTCCAGAACAATTAAAGCAAGTTAATTTGGATAACGCGTATAACTTTTATGTAAGTCAATATTCCAATCCTGCCAACTTTAATTTTTATATGGTAGGAAATTTCACTATTAACGATAATCTCCTGTCCCTTTTGGAAACATATCTCGGCTCACTTCCCGTACAACCCCGTAACGGCGCATGGAAAGATGTTTCAGTTCCTTTCCCGCCTAAAACTATAGACGGAAAATTTGTAAAAGGAATGGAAGAAAAAGGTATGGTCGGCTTAGTGTTCGACATAGAGGGATTTGACTGGGATAGCGAGGAACGGTTAGCACTCTCGTTCTATAAAGAAATTGTTCAGATAAAATTAACCGAAGTTATTCGCGAAAAACTCGGTGGCGTTTATTCCCCGCAAATGCAACTCGGTTTTGAGAAATATCCCAAGCCAGAGGGAAATCTTATGATTTTGTTCGGTTGCGACCCTCATCGTGCAGACGAGCTGACAAATGCTGTATTTGAGGAAATGAAAAAAATCCTTGCAGATGGTCCTACGCCCGAAGATTTGGCAAAAGTTCAGGAATTACATAAACGTAATTTTGAAACAGGAATGCAGGAAAACCGTTTTTGGCAAAGCCGTTTACAAGATGTTGATTACATCGGATATGATATAAACCAAGCAGACTTGGATGTTCAGATTAAACGTGCTCAAGCTGTTACGGCAGACATACTCAAAACTGTTGCAAACAAGTATATCAACCTTAATCATTACGTTAGAATGGTGCTCGTGCCTGAAAGCACACCTGAAAGCACACCAGAGAAGAAATAATATGTACGCTTATTTAGAAGGAAACATAGCCGATCTTAATCCCGCCTGCGCTGTTATTGACTGCGCAGGCGTGGGTTATGAGGTTAATATTTCACTTACTACTTTTTCGGCACTTAAAGGTATGCAACGTGCAAAACTTTACACTGTGCATATCGTAAGAGAAGACGAACATCTTCTTTTCGGTTTCCACACATTGGAAGAAAAGAAGATGTTTCTTCTATTAATTTCTGTTTCGGGCATTGGTCCTAACACTGCACGAACAATTCTTTCGGCATTCAGCACTGTCGAAATCGGGAGAGCTATCGCATCAGGTGATGCAAAAAAAATTCAATCGGTAAAAGGCATCGGCATAAAAACTGCCGAACGTGTTATTGTTGATTTGAGAGATAAGGTGGACGTTTCGTCATTAAACGAATTAAACGAGCTGCCCGCAACTAAAACATTCATTTCTTCTGCAAGCAGAGGCGAAGCACTTGCAGCACTTGTCACCCTCGGTTATCCGAGAAATGCTTCGGAAAAAATACTTGATAAAATTCTTTTGTCTAACTCCGAATATAATTCGGAAGAACTTATTAAACAAGCTCTACGACTGCTATAAAATGCGATTACTATGTGTCTTTTTTGTGACTTGCTTAGTCTTTACGCAAACAATCTTTTCGCAAGGGAGTAGTCTGCCGTTTCCTATTCCACAACAAGGTCCTGACGAAAAGCAAGCACAGAACAAATCACTCTACATAAAAGCCCCATCTTCCGAAGAGGTAACGTACAACCCTAAAACAGGTGAATATACTGTCGTAAAAAAGATGGGAGGCTATCCTGTGAGTACACAGGTGATGACTGCCGACGAATATTCAAGATACAGTCTTAACAAATCCGTAAACGACTATTGGAAATCAAAATCAACATACACTCCGACTGCATCTTCGGGGTTGGGAAATCTCTTGCCCGGACTAAATTTAAACACTTCTTTTTTAGACAAGCTCGGCATGGGAAAAGATTTTTTGAAGTTCGATCTAAAAGGCTCGATAGAACTCACATTTGCTCTCGTGTATAACCGCAGAGATGACCCTGCTATAGATTTAAAAAACCGTCAAACATTTAATTTTAACTTCGACTCAAAAATAGATATCAATCTCAATGTAAAAATTGGCGACAATATAAGTTTTGACCTTAACCATAACACAGACGCACTTTTTAAGTTCGACAACAAATTAAAATTGCAGTACGAGGGAAAAGAAGACCAGATAATAAAAAATGCACAGGCAGGTAATGTCAGCTTTCAACTTCCGACAACGCTTATCAGAGGTGTGCAAGATCTTTTCGGTTTGAATTTTAAGTTGCAATTCGGAAACACGTACATTACCGCCGTCTTTTCGCAACAACGGTCGGAAAGTAAAAATATAAAGGTTGAGGGTGGTGCGCAGAGCACAGAATTTAATTTCAAGGCTGACGAATACGAAGAAAACAGACATTATTTTCTCAACCATTATTTTCGTGACCATTATCACGACGCCTTGTCCCAGCTGCCTCTTGTAAACACTCAAATAAAAATTGTAAAGATAGAAGTATGGGTTACAAATATTGGTTCACCTGTACAGAATAATCGTAACATTGTTGCATTTACGGATCTTGGCGAACTTCACCCTTACGACACGCGCCTTACAAATCCGTGGCAAACACAGGCTGATGACGAGGCAAACGATTTGCTCCATCTTCTTGACAGAGAAATGATGAGAAATATCAGCTCCGTAAATCAATATGTTTCCAATACGGCAGGATATACGTCAGGCAATCAATACGAAAAAGTAGAAAGCGCACGGCGGCTAAATACTAATGAATACACGTTCAATTCCCAACTCGGCTTCGTTTCGCTCAACCAGCCGTTAAATAACGATCAGGTACTTGCTGTTGCATATCAATATCAAATTATCGGCGACTCCACCACATATCAGGTCGGCGAATTTTCCGACCAGGGTATTCTTGACCCGAAAGTACTTATCGTGAAACTTTTGAAAGCCACTACTCTTGACGTCTCAAATCCTCTGTGGAAGCTCATGATGAAAAACGTCTATTCGTTAAAGTCATATCAGGTCAGCTCGGAAGATTTTCGCTTGAATATTCTTTATGCAGGGGACGAACTTGGTATTCCGACAGGATATTTCAAGGACGGACCGCGTAGCGGTATTCCTCTTATTCGCGTGTTTGGAATGGATAATCTCGACAATCAGCAAAATCGTCATTCGGACGGTGTGTTTGATTTTATTGATGGTGCTGCCGAAGGCGCAGGTTACGTTCAGGCAGACAAAGGTCTTATCTATCTGCCATACGTTGAGCCGTTCGGGAAAGATCTTATAGAAATATTTGGTGGCGACAGCGTCGTTGCCAAACAGTATGCGTTTAATGAGCTTTACACGAAAACAAAAACAGAAGCGCAACAATTTCCCGACAGAAATAAATATTACTTTAGTGGCAATTATAAGAGTTCACACGGAAGCGAGATTTCACTTGGGGCATATAATCTTCCGCAAGGGTCGGTAACAGTAATGGCAGGAAACAATCCTCTCACCGAAAATGTCGATTATACGGTTAATTATACTTCGGGTATAGTGCAAATCACAAATCAGGGCGTGCTTAATTCTGGCGTTCCTATCAATATCTCGACAGAAGCGGAGTCCATGAGTACAATGATGACAAAACGTATGATAGGACTTCGTGCGGAACATTTCTTTTCTAAAAACTTCAAGGTCGGTGCAACGTTTATGAACTTGCACCAAAGCCCTATTCAGACTAAGGTTGTTTATGGCGAAGAACCTATCTCAAATACTATTTATGGATTTGATGTTTCTTACGAAAAAGAGAGTCGCTGGCTGACAAAGGCTGTTGATGCTATTCTTCCTTTCGGCAAGAGCAAGTCGCCGTCAAGAGTAAGTCTATATGGTGAGTTTGCACATTTTATTCCTGGTCATGCGTCTGCAATCAATAAGTCAGGAAGCCGTGAGGGTGTAACATATATGGATGACTTTGACGGGTCAAAAAGAACGTTTAATCTAAAAGAGGCGTACTCCTGGTATCTTGCGAGTGTTCCACAGAAGCAGCCTGTCCTTTTCCCCGAATCAGAAAATGCGTTTCTCGGAACAACGGTGTCGGGTGTCAATCGCGCTAAGATTGCATGGTATATTATCGACCCTGTTTTTTATAACAAGAATAATAATCCGCCGAGCCTTTCGGACAGAGAAGATTTATCCCAGCCGTATTCGCGCCGCGTAACACTGTCGGAAGTCTTCCCCACCAGAGAGCTTGCCAATGCCGAAGCAGACCAAATCTCAACTCTTAACATTGCTTTTTATCCAGACGAAAAAGGTCCTTACAACTACGATGTGAACGGTGTCGGGCTTGTTTCTTACGGCATAGACAGAACAGGCAAACTACTGCGTCCCGAAAGCCGTTGGGGTGGTATAATGCACCGAATAGACAACACCGATTTTGAAGCCTCAAACGTTGAATATATAGAGTTTTGGCTTATGGATCCGTTTATCGGCACAAGCGGAACAGGCAATGAGCCATTACATTCGGGAGGAAAACTTTATTTTAATCTTGGGGATATTTCGGAAGATATTCTTCGCGACAGCAGAAAGTCCTTTGAACATGGACTGCCCATTTCGAGTACTGTTATAGACGTTGATACTACGCAGTGGGGACGTGTTCCAAAGCTACAACCTATCGTTAATGCTTTTGATAATGCTCCAGATGCAAGACGGTATCAGGATATTGGTCTTGACGGACTTTCCACCACAGATGAAAATACTTTTTTTTCGGACTATTTGGAAGAAATCAGAACTATTATTGGGATGGAAGCATACTCGGAAGCATCTAATGACCCTTCAAGCGACGACTTCCGCTATTTTCGCGGTTCGTACTGGGATCAAATACAGTCGGAAGCAAATTGGCAGGGCGACAAAATTCTTGCTCGATACAAATATTTCAACAACCCCGAAGGCAATTCCCCGTCAAGTGACGACAACACCGAAACATATCCCACTCAAGCCACAAACTACCCGACTTCCGAAGATATTAATGGTGACAACACTCTAAGTGAAGCCGAAAATTACTTTCAGTACGAGGTTTCACTTTCACCCGACAAAATGTTTGTCGGACAAAATAATATTACAGACGTGAGAGAGTCCACCGTTCGTTTAGAAAACGGATTAGACGAAAAAGTAAAATGGTATCAATTCAAAATCCCCATTCGCAAGCCAGACAGAACTGTCGGCACTATCCAGAATTTTCAGTCCATCCGTTTTATAAGAATGTTTTTACAGGAGTTCAAACAGCCTGTGATACTCCGTTTTGCAACTCTTGATTTAGTAATATCAGACTGGCGCAAATACACTCAAAACCTTTACGAGGACAACATCCATCTCCCGCCTGTATCTGCCTCTACGACTGTCGATGTTTCTGCTGTCGGTATAGAAGAAAATTCCGACCGCACCCCTGTCCGTTACGTTCTGCCCCCAGGTCTTGAACGTCAGCTCGACTATAATATGACACAAAGTCGTCAGATGAACGAACAGTCGATAAGTTTAAAAATAACGAACCTTGCGGACGGGGATGCACGTGGTGTCTATAAGACTGTCAGCTACGATATGCGTCAGTTTGAGAAATTAGAAATGTTTGTACATCTCGAAAAAGTAAATTCACAGGATGTGGTACATGACGGCGATGTTGTCGCGTTTGTCCGCTTTGGTACGGACTTTCAGGATAATTATTATGAGTACGAAATTCCGTTAAAATATACTAATTGGGGCGAAAGCGCACGCGATCTTGTCTGGCCTGCGGAGAACAATGTTGCTATTGATTTGAAAAAACTTGTAAAAGTAAAAGAAAATCGAGACGGAAAAGTACGTCAAAATGGGTCTAATTTTTCGTACAATATGATCTATACCGAATATATCGACAATGCTCGTTACACGGTGAAAGGTACGCCAACTATAAGTGCGGTAAAGTCTGTCCTTATCGGTGTGCGGAATCCGCAAAAACGCAGGATGGGTGATAATGATGACGGCGAAGCAAAATCGATAGAAGTGTGGATGAACGAACTTTCACTTGCAGGCTTCAGCAAAGAGAGTGGCGTTGCAGCCACAGCGCGTATGCAGACAACGCTTGGGGATGTTGGCAATATCAGTGTTGCAACAAGTTTTACGGAAGCAAATTTTGGACAGATAGAAGACCGCATTATGGATCTTTCTCAAGAGAATATTCTCTCTTATGACGTTGCGGTAAACATGGAGGGGGGGAAGTTCCTGCCAGAGAAAGCGGGTATTCGTCTTCCCATTCACTACGATATTTCCTCTACGATAAACAATCCCGAATATAACCCTCTTAACCCCGATGTAAAGACTGCAAACGATCTTAAAACATATTCTCCTGAAGAAAGAGCAGAAAGAAAAAAGCAGATACAGGATTACACGATAAAGCAAAATGTAAATTTTATAAACGTCCGCAAAGATCGCGTTTCTTCCGATAAAAAACCCATGCCATGGGATATAGAAAACTTTAATGTGTCATATTCTTACTCCGAAACGAAGCACAGGAATGTTGATGTCGAGTATGACAATCAAACAATGCACAGAGGCGGTATCGGATACGACTTTTCCATTCAACCGAAGTATTTCGTCCCACTTGGAAAAACAAAAATGGCAAAGAATAAACTTTTTGCTTTTATCTCTGATTTTAACTTCAACTATATCCCAAATAAATTTTCCTTTTCCACAAATCTTCAACGCGACTACAACGAAAATAAACTTCGCGACAAATCTTCTTTCGGCGAAATTCTTATAGAGCCTACGTTTTTCAAAAGGTTTGACTGGATAAGGACATATACTTTCAGGTATGACCTCACCAAATCGATAACTCTTACATATAACGCAAATGCAAATTCTTTTTTGAGAGAGCCGTTCGGCGCGATTGACACAAAAGAGAAAAAAGATTCCATCTGGCAAAGTTTTTTGCAGGGTGGCAGCATGAGAAACTTTGACCAGGTTGTAAAAATAACATACGATTTGCCTGTGCATAAACTGCCTTATATGGACTGGGTAAAAGCTAATGTGGGATATGGTGCAACGTACCGCTGGGACGCTGGTGCGCTCGCGATACAGGACCGTCTTGGAAATACCATTTCAAATAACAGGAGTATGGATGGGACAGGAAAACTTGACTTTGTAAAACTTTATAATTTTGTTCCATACTTAAAGAAGATAAACACTACAAACACATCAAACCGCAGGGCACGAACGCAGCGCAGCAATCAAGTTCAGGGGAAGGATAACGAAAAAGACCCGAAAGAAGAAAGTGTCGGTGAAAAAATCGCAAAAGGATTTTTGCGTTTTTTAATGCTTGTGCGGGATGCGAGTATCACATATAATCGCAACGAAAGCACTGTTTTGCCGGGCTTTATGCCACAGCCAGATTTGTTCGGTAACGACTTGAAATTGGCTGCTCCGGGCTTTGGATTTTCTTTCGGTTCACAAAAAGACATCCGCGCTTTTGCCGCAGAGAGTGGCTGGCTCTCAAAAGACAGTTTATTAAACACACCTTTCTCTCGAATTTTCTCGCAAACGATGACTGCTCGTGCAACTATCGAACCGTTTACAGATTTCAGAATAACCCTGTCGATGGATTACGGTCAGTCCGAAAATCATTCCTCATACTACAAGTACAATTGGAATGAGGGCGTATTTAAGGAAACAAATCCCATGATGGGTGGCAACTACAAAATCAGCACAATTCTTATTGCCACTGCGTTTGCGAAAGCCGACAAGCAGGGGAACAGCGATGTGTTCGACAAGTTTTTGGACAATCGTGTTATTGTTGCCGAACGTCTTGCCAGCGAAAACCCATATTATAACGGTCAAAAAATTTTTGATACCTCGTCAGGGCAATGGTTTCCTTACGGCTACAAATCAAATCAGCAGGAAGTTATGCTTATGGCATTTTTAGCAGCGTATAGCGGTTCGGATGCGTCAAAAATAAAGCTCTCACCAATGGGGCGTTTTCCGCTACCGAATTGGAACTTAAATTATAACGGTCTGACAAAAATAAAAGCGATGCGCAAAGTGTTCAAGAACTTCACCCTCTCCCACGCTTATACATCATCGTACAACGTCGGCTCATACACGAACAACCTGCTTTTCAAGGGTTGGGAAGATATGCGTTACGCCTTAGACCCAAGCGAGAATTACATCTCGCAATACATTATGGACGGTATTGTTTTGAGGGAAGATTTTGCGCCGCTTATAAAAGTCAGTGCAACGCTGCAAAACGATTTGTCTTTGAATTTTGAGTACAGGAAAAGTCGTCAGCTCGGTTTATCCTTTGTGAATAATCAGCTCACCGAAAGCAATCGTTCTGAGTGGGTTATCGGTGCGGGATACCGTATCAAGGATGTCGGCTTCAGGGTAAATTCAGGTGGCAGTGGAAAGCGTGCCGTCAAGAGCGACATCGTCCTGCGGGCAGACCTTTCCCTGCGTGACGAGCAGGTTCTCGTGCGCCGAATAGACCAAAATCACGTGCAGCCCTCGTCAGGTGCTTTTATGTGTTCCCTCAACACCTACGCCGAGTACGAGATAACGAAGCAACTCTCTGTAAAAGCCTTCATCGACTTCACCTACAACAGCCCATACGTCGCCAGCCAATATCTAACAATCACGAGCAAAGGCGGCTTCACGATAATCTACAAGTTAGTGCAGTAGCAGTTGTTAATTGTTAATTGTCAATTGTCAATTGTCAATTATGGCTGACGCTATTGTTGTTAATGCATAGTATTTGTGCACGTAATGGTTGCTGATTTTCGTAATTCGTAATTGAAAATTCGTAATTGAAATTTGGGCGTTCCCCCGCCCCCTCGCAGGCTCGGGCGCGGGGTCGGGCTATCCGCTGCAAAGTCGCGAGTAAGCGAGGGCAGAGAACGCGCTTGCGCGGACTATGCCGAGCGAGAGCGACTTCATTGCGAAGCAATAATCTTTTGCCTCAAAGACAGTCGCCGACACCACTTGACAGAGGACACGAACAGTCTGTCCCCCGCCAGCTTTATACTTCGCAAAAGGATTTCCGCTGCTATCCCTAACGCAGCAACGCGCATAATCCGCGCCCCCGCCCCCACAAAACCCCACGTCTATCTGGGCGAGGTCGGGTACGCAAAATAGTGCACAATGTTCCAAAATTGTTCCATATTATAAGAGTTTTAAGGTTGAAAATAAAAATAATTATGTGTGTTGTCTCCAAACCAAGAACCCCCAAAATCCATTACCATGTCATAAGGTAACCGGGTTTATAGAACATTAGCGCAAATATTATAATTACAAGGGCAATCACATAAACTATTAAAAAGAAATGTCCCCTCTTTCTTTGTCTTTCAGACTCTTTTGAAAATATGCTAATTATAGCTTTTGCTCTATTTCCACGAAAATATATGTAAAACAAAATCGCTAATATAACAGATATAACAGATGGCATTATTTGATCATCCTTTCTATACATAAAAGGCAAAATATCCAACTTAGCAAGCAATAAACTTAAGCTAAGAATGCTGAGGTGTATTAGCAGACTAAACGATAGTGCAGCAAAAAAAAAGGGAGTTTCGTTTAGAGAAGACTTTAGTGCCGCCCTGTATATTTTATACCATACATACTTAAATATCATTTTCTTTTAACTATTCTGACATTGCTACAAAACTTGAAATTAGAACTATCAACGGAAACAAAATCACCCCAAAACTTATCCACGCCCATTTTACTTTCCATTTATGTGGTTTTTTATTAAATTTCTTAAAATATTTTAGATATTTGTCTTTGCGAAATAAAAAAATATAACTTATTAGGTATGATATGACACCATAAATAAATATCGGATAAATAAACACCTGAAAATCTGTAATTTTAAAACTGAGAACTTCAAAATTGGGGATTTGTTTCTCCCAAAAAATCATAAAATAAAAAATATGAATTCCGAACAATAAAATAAAAGGTAGGAAACCAACCAGTGCTCCGGCAAAAATATTGCTAAGACCTGTATCTGGATTGTTATTCAAATCCATTAGCCATTTTTTAGGGTCATCAACTCCAAATTTATTTTTAAACCTTCTTTTCAAAAAAGGTATGTCATAAATTTTGAAAATTCCTGTATATTTATAAAAATAGTAAGTCAATTTGCAATCTGCTCGGTACGCAAAATAGTGTATAATGTTCCAAAATTGTTCCATGTTATTAAAATTTTAAGGTTGAAAATAAAAATAATTATGTGTGTTACTCCCAAACCAAGAACCCCCAAAATCCATTACCAGCTCGGAAGATAACCTGGTTTATAGCCCCCTATCGTACATACTATAATTACAAGGGCTACCACATAAACTATTACAAAGAAATTTCCCATCTTTCTTTTCCTCTCGGACTCTCTTGAAAATCTGCTAATTATGGCTTTTGCTCTATTTCCACGAAAATATATGTAAAACAAAGCCGCTAATATAACAGATATAACAGATGGCATTATTTGATCATCCTTTCTATA
>JAISPZ010000157.1 GCA_031274555.1 Bacteroidales bacterium
AAAACAAGTAAACTTGACTATGAGAGTCTCGCCCCTTATATGACAGGTCATTACCATCTTGGGGAGTTAAATGGCATAAAAATCGGCGAAAAAAAAGGAATTCTGTTGGGAATGCGACAGGGAATTCAGCAGGGAGTGCAGCAGGGAATTCAGCAAGGAATTCAGCAAGGAATTCAGCAAGGAGTGCAACAGGGAATTCAGCAAGGAATTCAGCAGGGAATTCAGCAGGGAGTGCAACAGGGAATGCAACAGGGAGCATTTCAGGAAAAACAATCCACCGCTCTCAATGCTTTAAAAAACGGAATTTCGATAGACCTTGTTTCTAAAATCACCAATCTGCCTGTTGCAGAAATTGAGCAACTGCAAAAGCAACTACTTTCTAACAATAGTGAAGCCTGAGCAAAAATTCCATATTTGATTATCAGGATATTATACGCGTAAAATATTTTTAATGCGTTTGCCCTGGTATGAAGGGGAGGTGTCCCCCTGGGTGCAAGCATCCTCGCTCATTACCTTGCAACCTACTTTACACCCTTGTCCGACAATCATGCAAATACAAATCAGTTTGGTGCGTAGTGCTATTTCTATTTGCTCAATGCCACCAAATAAAATCAAACGAAGTTTACGATCAAAATCATAACGTTCGATAATGTCCTCAAAATAAACATCGGATTGAAACAAATGCGAAATGGTATCCCTTTGCGTATCCCACCAATAGCCTTTCAGACGGTAATAGCCAATGCTTTTTAAGCGGGTATAAGCCTGCTTTTCATCGTGGAATAACATGCCTCTCTGCCTGAGTAATGCTATTTGTTCGGTAACTGTATATGCAGGTTTGTTCATTTGTCTATAAAAAAAAGAGCCGCGCCAGATCTTACGGGATGGCAACGACTACGGTTACTGCAAAGGTACAATATTTTTCTAAATATTGACATATTTTCACAGGGCAAACGCATTAAAAAAACTATCTAACGGATATACAAATAGTTGCAGAATTACGTTTTGTCAATTTTTACGAAAAATAGCAAAAGCGTCTTTGATTATCAGGATATTATCAGGATATTATCCGTATAAAATATTTTTAATGCGTTTGCCCTGGGGAATGTCATAATATTGACGAAAGTTGCGTATAAGTTTGTATCTTTGCTTGCTAAATTTGTTATTATGAAAATTGGTTATATAATTGTTGTTGCTTTTCTTTTGTCGCTTGTTTGCGGATGCAAGAGCGTTGAGAGAAAGGAAAGTGTGCCTGCGCCTGTGAAAATTCTCACTGTTGAAACTGCTCCATATTCGCAGAATATAGCGTACTCTGCAATAATTCAGGGGACTTCCGATATAGAAATTCGTCCAAAAGTACAAGGGTTTATTGAGGCTGAATTTGTGAATGAGGGTGATTTTGTTCGTAAGGGACAGCTTATGTTTTTACTTGATACTGTGCAATATAAAGCGGAAGTGAGGGTCGCGGAAGCGAATGTGAAAGTTGCAGAGGCAGGAGTCGAAGCTGCGGAATTAACTCTTCAGACTAAAAAAGATCTTTACAAAAAAAATATTATCAGTGAATATGAATTTCGCACCGCAGAAATAGAACTTCGTACAAAAGAGGCATCTCTGTCGCAAGTACAGGCGACTCTTACAAATGCTCGTCAAAATCTTTCATATACTTATATTACAAGTCCTGCAACAGGGATTGTTGGCGTTATCACACATACTCCGGGTAATCTTATTGGTCCCTCTATGACAGATGCTCTTACAATTGTATCGGACATTTCCGTCATGAGGGTTTATTTCTCGCTTTCCGAGCGACAACTTATTTCTCTTGTTCGTCACGATGGCTCTATTGCAAATATTATAAAAAATATGCCAAGCGTTTCGCTGCGTCTTTCGGACGGTAGCACGTATAAAAATAGTGGACGTATCGTTGCTATCAGTGGTGTTGTGGACAAAAAAACAGGGGCTGTCCGCGTGCGTGCAGATTTTCCCAATCCTGACCACACTCTCAAGAGCGGATTTACAGGCAATGTGCTTATTCCTGTGAAGTTGGAAGATGCCATCGTTATTCCGCAAAAGGCGACATTCGAAATTCAAAATAGAAAATTCGTTTATATTGTTACAGACAGCAGCACCGTCACATCCAGACCTGTAGCAGTCAATCCTGTTGAGGACGGCAATGTTTATGTTGTTATGGACGGTCTTTCGGCGGGCGAAAGAATTGTCGCAGAGGGTGCAGGATTTTTGAAAGAAAAGCAGAAGGTTGTCGTTACTAATTGAGATTTTTATTCACTCGCATATAATTCGCGAATAATTCGTGCATAATTAAAAAATTCTATGTATATTTACAAAAAATATAGGAATGTCGATATTTTACGCACGTAAAAAATGGAAATGTCGATATTTTACGCACGTAAAAAGTGGAAGTATCGATATTTTACGCACATAAGATATAGGAATGTCGATATTTTATATATGTAAAAGATTATGCAAAGAACTTTTGAGAATCGACTAAATTTGTGGCTTAAGGATATAAAACCGTTGCCATTAATGCTTGTAGGTGCCAGACAAACAGGTAAAACTTACTTGTTGCAAGAATTTTGCGATAAAAATTTTGAATGGCAAGTTTATCTCAATTTTGCCGAAACGCCTGATTACAAGCAGTTCTTCGAGCCTTCACTCCATGCTGCCGATATTATTTCGAGGATGGAGTTGTTTTTTAATCAACGGTTTGATCTCGAAAAAACCGTTTTCTTTTTCGATGAAATTCAGGATTGCGAACAGGCAATTGCTTCGTTGAAATATTTTGCAGAGGCAAAAACAAATTATAGAATTATTACAGCAGGTAGTTTACTCGGAGTGAAAATCAATCGAATGAAAGCATCATTTCCTGTTGGCAAAGTGCAGATTGAGTACCTTTTTCCAATGGACTTTGAGGAATTTCTTTGGGCTTTGGACGAAAATATGCTTGCCGAAGAAATTCGCCACCGTTTTGCTGATAATAACCCTTTTCCTGCCATTATTCATGAGAAAGCATTACTTCTGTACCGTACCTATCTTTGTGTCGGAGGGATGCCCGCAAATATTTTACAGTATATTGAAAACGAAAAAGATATAATAGCTTTTAATTGGCAGGTTCCGCAGAATATTCTTACCGGTTATTTGGCTGATATGGCAAAATATGCGGGCGAAACCAATGCTGTAAAAATTCACCGTGTTTTCAACTCTATTCCGGCGCAACTTGCTAAAGAGAATGTAAAATTCATGTACAAATTCATTGAAAATAGCGGAAACAGAGAAAAGTTTCAAACGGCGATAGATTGGCTTATTCAGGCAAATATGACGTTGCAATCGGCAAAAATTGAACTGCCACAAACGCCATTAATGGCTTATAAATCAGATAATAATTTTAAACTGTATCTTTCCGATACAGGACTTTTGACCTCGCTTTCACAAACAAAATTTAGCGATATTATTCAATCGCACGATTTGATTTATCGCGGTTTTTTGACCGAAAATTTTGTTGCACAAACATTGAACACGCACAGGCATAACCTCTATTTTTGGACTTCTGCGAATAGAGCGGAAGTTGATTTTGTGCTTGATACGGAAAGCGGTATCATTCCTGTAGAAGTAAAGGCATCCGACAATGTGCGTTCCAAAAGTCTAAACATTTATATCGAAAAATACAAGCCTGCGTATGCTATCCGTATTTCCGCCCGAAATTTCGGTTTTGCAAACGGCATTAAATCAGTGCCTTTATATGCGGCACATTGCATTTAATTTCCTCGCCGTAGTGTGTGCTGCTTGTACATTAACAACGGTGATAGTGCGGTGATAACGTCATCACAGGATACTGCTAAGTTTCCATGCCTGGATGTGGCGTACGCCGTTGTTTGAGGGCAGAGCAACGTCATCAAGAGAAACTACTATCTTTTCGTAGTTATCCTGTATTGCTTCTAAGGGAGAGTATTCGCGCTGTATAGTTTGTTCATCCACCAATAGATAAGTACTTTGAATATATATGAGGCGGTCGCCTTTTGTAGCGACAAAATCAACTTCTTTATTGCGCATTGTACCGACATACACCTCATACCCTGCCCTGCGAAGTTCCAAATAGACTAAATTTTCTAATTTATAGCCTGTGCCATAGCCAAATCCAGAATAAAGATAGTTTTTGAAAGACAAATCGTTTATATAGTATTTGCAGTTGCCTGAAATTGTTTCCTTGCCTCGTATGTCATAACGCTCAACTTTGTGTACCAAAAACGTATCTTCGATATAGCCGATATAGTTGGAAATCGTATCATACGTAGTTTTCCGTCCGCTGCTTTTCAGATAATTCACAACATTTGGTATGGAAATTAAATTGGAGGCGTTATTGACTAAATAAACAAAAATATCTTCCAATAGTTTCGACTCTTTTATACTGTATCGCTGTATAATATCGCGTAGAAGTACCGTGTCTTTAACTGCCGATATATAATTACGCTTTGTTTCATCGTTAGGCAATGAAAACAGTTCAGGCAAAGCTCCGCTTTCCATGTAGTCTATATAACTCTGCTTTATGGCTTCTTTCTCTGTTATACCTGCATATTCCGCAAAACTGAATGGAAAAACTTCAAATGTTACGTAACGTCCTGAAAGCAAAGTCGCCAACTCGCCAGAAAGCATTTTTGAATTAGATCCACTTATAAATATTTCATAATGTTCTACAAAATCTTGCGAGTAGGAATTAACAAAATGTTCCCATCCCACAATATTTTGTATCTCGTCTATAAACAGCCAAACTTTACCTTTGGGTTTAATCCTGCTTCGATATAATTTAAGCAGTACTTCGAGTTCTTTGTAGTCGCCGACAAAATCGAAGTCAGTAAATTCCCTGTTGATGTAGCATATATTACGTGGATTTATGCCACCCTTGATTAACCTGTGAGCTATCTGGCGCAGAATATAACTCTTACCAGAGCGACGTTGCCCTACTAATACTTTTATAAGTTTATTACCGGTGTAGTCCAATATTTTGTCTGCGTAGTCTGCACGCGGAAAGCCCAAATCAGGAACATTATTGTTCCAAAAATTATACTTTTCTAAATTTGCGAAATTTTCTTCCATACTCGAAAATTTTTATGCAAATATACGAATTTTCTTTTACAGTCGAAAATATTGCAAAAATGTAGGAATTTTCTTTTACAGTCGAAAATATTGCAAAAATGTAGGAATTTTATTTTACAGTCGAAAATATTGCAAAAATGTAAGAATTTTCTTTTACAGTCGAAAATATTGCAAAAATACAGGAATTTTCTTTTACAATCGAAAATATTGCAAAAATGTATAGAATTTTCCTTTATACTCGAAAATATTGCACAACATATACAAATCTTCTTTTACAGTCGAAAATATTGCACACCATATACAAATCTTCTTTTACAATCGAAAATATTGCATGAATTTTATTTTATGCCCGAAATGCCTTTACGAACTTAGACTCGCTATCTGCGCCCGCAGCAGGAGGATTTTTTCTTCGGCATCTTTTTGTTTTTTGCGCTCTGCCTCCACCACTGCGGGCGGAGCACCTGCAACAAATTTTTCGTTAGAAAGTTTTGCCATCACAGACCTTAAAAATCCTTCGTTATATTTCAAATCTTTTTCGGCTCTTTCGAGTGCTTCCCTGCGGTCAATAACACCGTCATCAAAAAGAAAGTATTCGCTCTTGCCTACACGAAATGCGAGTGTGCCTTCGGGCTGTTCTGCTACGTATTCGAGCGGTTGCAGGTTGCAAAGTTTTTCCACAACCACATCAAAGGTAGTATCATCATCTGATGTTTTCTTTACTGCAATATGTAGAGAAGTTTTTTGTGGAATATTTTTTTCGTTTCTTAGCGCACGAATTGCCATAATAACTTCCGAAGCACGAGCAAATGCCGAAAGAATATTTTCATCTGCACTACCCTGCTTTGGCAACGTTTGTGTCATTAAAGTTTCGTCTTCGGCACGTGATTGCAAAGTATGCCATATTTCTTCGGTCAGGAAAGGCATAAACGGATGAAGAAGCCCCATCAATGTTTCAAAAAAATCACACGCTTGCTTATGTGTTGCAACATCTATCGGCTGTCCATAAGCGGGCTTTATCATTTCGAGATACCACGAGCAAAAATCATCCCATACGAGTTTATAAACCGCCATTATAGAGTCGTTAAGGCGATATTTTGAATAGTGGTCTTCAATTATCAATGCCTCCTGATTTAAACGACTTGCAAACCATTCCCCCGCAATACGTGCCGTTTCTGGCTGCTCAATATTAGAAATATCCCATCCTTTTACAAGTTTGAGTGCATTCCAAATTTTATTTGCAAAGTTTCTACCCTGTTCGCATATACTTTCATCAAAAGGCAAATCGTTACCAGCAGGTGAAGTGAGCAACAGCCCTACTCTAACGCCATCTGCACCGTATTTTTCTATAAGTCCTATCGGGTCGGGAGAGTTGCCAAGTGACTTGGACATTTTTCGTCCGAGTTTATCGCGTACAATTCCAGTAAAATATACGTTCTTAAAGGGAATATCCTTGCGGTACATCGTTCCCGCAATAATCATTCTTGCAACCCAAAAAAATATGATTTCAGGAGCAGTAACAAGGTCTGTTGTAGGGTAATAATAATTAACGTCCTTATTGTCAGGATGACGTATTCCATCAAAAACTGCTATGGGCCAAAGCCAAGACGAAAACCAAGTGTCGAGAACATCTTCGTCTTGCTTTAAATCGCTTAGCATTAGCGTTTCGTCGTGCAGACGCGCCTTTTCGAGTGCTTCTTCTGCCGTACGCCCAACTACGCATTTTCCGTCTGGAAGATAATATGCAGGGATACGCTGCCCCCACCAGAGCTGGCGCGACACGCACCAGTCCTTTACATTCTCCATCCAATGACGATACATATTCTTAAACTTTGCCGGATGAAAAGCTATATCACCATTTTCTACAACTTCGAGTGCAGGCTTTGCTATATCTGTCATCTTGAGAAACCACTGCAATGACAGTTTCGGCTCAATTACCACGTCCGTGCGCTCCGAAAATCCAACACTGTTTGTGTAGTCTTCTTCTTTCTCCATTAAATTGGCTGCTGCGAGGTCTTCGGTTATCTGCTTTCTAACATCAAATCTGTCCATCCCAACATAAAGGGACGACTGATTGCTTATAGTGCCGTCGTCGTTAAAAATATCTATACTCGGAAGATTATGCTTAATACCGATACGATAGTCATTAATATCATGAGCGGGCGTAATTTTCAGGCAACCTGTTCCAAATTCTCTATCAACATACTCATCTGCAATAATAGGGACAGTACGCCCTACAAGGGGCACTATTACTTTCTGTCCAATTAAGTGACTGTAGCGTTCGTCGAGCGGATTTACACATACCGCAACGTCCCCCATTATCGTTTCGGGGCGAGTTGTGGCTACGGACAGATAGTCCTTGTCCGAATCTTCCAGAAAATATTTCAGATAGTAAAGTTTACCATGCACTTCCTTAAAAACTACTTCCTCATCCGAAAGAGAAGTTTGCGCAGCAGGATCCCAGTTTACCATACGAACATCGCGATAGATAAGACCTTTGTCGTAGAGGTCGCAAAAAACCTGAATGACGGACTCGTAATAATGAGTATCCATAGTAAAAGTAGTGCGGTCCCAGTCGCAAGACGCACCAAGTTTTTTCAGTTGCTCAAGAATTATACCTCCGTGCTTGTCCTTCCAAGCCATTGCATGCTTCAAAAATTCCTCTCGTGAGAGGTCATGCTTTTCAATGCCTTGAGCCTTGAGCATGGCGACAACTTTTGCCTCAGTAGCTATGGAAGCGTGGTCGGTACCAGGGACCCAACAAACGTTCTTACCTTTCATTCGGGCGTGACGCGCCAGAACATCCTGAATGGTGTTGTTGAGCATGTGCCCCATGTGCAAAATACCTGTCACATTGGGTGGTGGAATTACGATACAATACGGCTCACGGCTATCCGGCTCTGAATGAAAGCACTTATTGTTGAGCCAGTAAGCATACCATTTTTCTTCTATTTCTTGTGGAGTGTAGTTCGGGTTCATTCTATTTGCTTTGAGTAGGACGAGATTTGCTCGGTTGAGTTGTTTCCTGTTCGGTGGTTTTACTTTGCGTGGTTTTACTTTGTGTGGTTTTACTTTGCGTGGTTTTACTTTGCGTGGGGCGGGTCGTACTTGCGGGGGTTGTCGTCTTTTGCTCGGGGGTGGTGCTTTGGGTCGGGCGAGTCGCACTTGCAGGGGCTGTTGTTGAGCTTTGAGTCGGGCGAGTCGTACTTGCAGGAGCAGTCGTTGTGCTTTGGGTCGGGCGGGTCGCACTTGCAGGGGCAGTTGTTGAGCTTTGGGTCGGACGGGTCGTACTTGCAGGAGCTGTTGTTGAGCTTTGAGTCGGACGGGTCGTACTACCACTGTTGTTATCCTGTGTGCCATTACCTGCGTTGTTGCGAGGACCGTAGCTACTATTGCTGTTATTATTGCTACCGCCACGACCATCACTATGACCGCTGTCACCATGACCGTCACCATGTCCACCATGACCATGCGAATTGCGGTATCTATCCCTGTAACCGTTATGCCATCCCTGCCCATAGCCATCGTAGTAACCGTTGTTCAGATATGTCCCCACCTGCCCACGCGGGTCATAGCGACTATTGTTACCATGCCCTTCCAGCGAATAAAGATCATAAGTAGAAAAATGGCGAGTTTTGATACCTGTTCTGCCAAAATCACTTTCCATTACAGCAACAAGTCGTAAATCGGCTTCAGCTTTACCTTTTTCAAAACCATTCTGCAAAAGCAGTCGCGCATATTTGGTTGCGTTTTCCACATCATCAAGAAAATAATAAATAGCAAAAAGATTATGCAACGCCGCGTGACGAATACGAATATCAGCTTTATGCTTCGGGTCTGAATATTTTTCAATCACCGAATTAAAATACTCAACCTCTCTTTCTACCGAAGACCAATCTAAACCATTATCAGGTGTCATTTCTTCGAGCCTTGCTTTCAATGCTATGGTAGCTGCACGAAATTGAGCGTTTTCGTAATGTTTATCTTCGTCCGTGATAATAAGCGAGAAAGTTGTTGATATGACCGGAAATCCAAATATTTTCGATGTCTTGGCGTTAGAAATTGCGACTGCCGAAGTTACGCGGTCCATAATAATCTGACGCATAATAGATGCACGATTTCTGTCCCAAAATTCTTCGGCAGACCTGCGACTGTTAAATTCACTGCTGCTATAAAATTCAGGTTCTGCGCTGATTACAGTCACTCGATATAGAATATCGTTGCCGTTTATAGAATAGTCGTCAGGACGAATAACAGAACAGGTTACTCCACAGGAATAGTCGGCTTCCGCCCTGTAATAAAATCTTACGGTAACATTTCCATGTTTGTCCTTATGTTCACTTTTGCGCTCGCTAATCCGACTGCGTATGATTTTCAAATCCTGCATATCAATCTGATAATAAATGTCCGCTTCGGCAGGCATATAAACTTTTTCAAGCCCCGCTATTTCCATAGCATCCATTACACGCGATGTTCCTATCTCACTCTGCATCCAAGGACTACATTTAAACATGCAAAAATAATTGGGGATAACAGGCTTCGACAGGCGTTCCGGCACACCCCTATACCTTATCTTGCAAGTAAAATTATCAATATCCATACTTTTTGTTTGAGCATTTAGACTAAACAAAGCAGTAAAGAAGAACCCAATAAGGGTGATTTTTTTAATCATAACTTTATATTTTTACATATTTCTGCGAATTTACGATTATTTCAATTAAGAATTAGTAATTTTGCTCAAATATATGGAAGCAAAAATTAAAGATATATTCTTTACTTGGAAAAGGATTGAGGCAACTTCAATAATATTGTTGTCTGCATCCGGTTCCAACCGTAAATATTTCAGGGTACGCTGGACAGAGAATATCAATTGTGTGAACGAGGCTGGCGAGGAACGTAAGGCAAATGGCGCAAACGAAGGACGTAGAGCAGGCGACAGTAGTGAACGCCATTGCATCGCCGTATTTAACGAAGATATCGTAGAAAATAACGCATACCTCAATTACAGCAAGCAATTGATAGATAAAAATCTCCCTGTTCCAAAAATTCTTTACATACCCGATGACAAGCGTATTTATTTCGTAGAAGATTTAGGCGATACGACACTCTTTTCTATCGTGGAAAGTTCGCACGACATACGTACTCTCACAAAAATATACAAAAACGCCATTGACGACCTGCAACGTTTCCAGATTGATGGCGGTAAAAATTTCGACTACACAAATGCCTTTCCGATTGCCACATTCGGCAGACAAGCAATGCTTTGGGACTTAAATTATTTCAAATATATGTTTCTGCGGCTCTCAAACATACCTTTCAGCGAAACAGCCCTCGACAACGATTTTAACACCCTTATTGACATCGTCGAAAAACAGCCGAGCAACTATTTTTTATTCCGCGACTTTCAAAGTCGCAACATAATGGTACAAAACGCTACAACTCTACGCTATATAGACTTTCAGGGCGGTCGGCAGGGCGCGTTGCAGTACGATTTAGCGTCACTTCTCTACGATGCAAAGGCAAATCTCCCCGAAGAATTTCGCAGCGAAATGCTTCAATATTACGTAAAAAAACTTGCAGAAAACTATCCCCAAGAATTTTCAAAAACAAGCGAGAAAACTTTTAAAGAAACATTCTACGGATTTGTGCTGCTGCGTATTTTGCAAGCTATGGGCACTTACGGTTATCGCGGTCTTTATGAGAAAAAACAACTGTTCATCCAAAGCATTTCTTACGCAGTGAAAAATCTCCAAAGACTTAAAATCTTCCCTTTGCCCGAAATCAACAGACTGATAGATTATTTGGGGGGGGAAGTCTCCCCCTGCGGTCAAGCCTCGCCCGCTGAAAAAACAACTGTTGAAACTACTCATAGCGACCACTTTCATCCCAACGTCTGCGCAATATCCAACATTTTGCAGCGTGGCGGGTCTTGCCCTACCCCCTCTGCGGGGGACACCCCCGCAACGCCCCCGTCCCCCCGCACAGCCCCCCCCACCCCCACCCACGCCACCCCACACCACACCACACCCCAACCCACCCTCGCCTCCGCCCCCCGCGCCGCCACCACCGCATATCAACCCACCCCGCCCGCCCCCGCCTCCGGGG
>JAISPZ010000015.1 GCA_031274555.1 Bacteroidales bacterium
TACGAATTACGAATTACGAATTACGGCTGACGCAGAGTTAATTACGAATTACGAATTACGAATTACGGCTGACGCAGAGTTAATTACGAATTACGAATTACGAATTACGGCTGACGCACTTGCTGTTTGTGCATATCGTTTGTTAATATTGTTTGTGCATATCGTTTGTTAATATTGTTTGTGCATATCGTTTGTGCATATCGTTTGTGCATATCGTTTGTGCATATCGTTTGTGCATATCGTTTGTGCATATCGTTTGTTAATATCGTTTGTGCATATCGTTTGTTAATATTGTTCATTCATTCATTCATTCATTCATTCATTCATTCATTCATTCATTCATATCAGTTCTGTTTGTTTCAATTCGTAATTCGTCATTCGTAATTGATTAAAGTAGTCTTCTAAAAGGGGTGATGAGCCATTCCGTGAGCTTGTAGGAAAATGGGATGTTTTTCCACTTTTCGTAATCAAATTCAATGCAGTGTTTGTCGGTTTCCAATATATGTTCTTTGAGTAGCGACAGGGTTGTTTCGTCAGTGCCGTAAAGCATGAGGTCGTACTGATAGCGGAAACTGCGGTAGTCGAGGTTTGATGAGCCTACAAGGAAGCGACTGTTGTCCGCAATAACGCATTTCGCGTGTAAATTATCGGGCTTGTATAATCGCCATTCAACGCCTTGTTTAAACATCGGACCGAGATATTTATTTCGGAGTATGTCAATAAATGGAATATCTGAATTTTTCGGAATGAATATGCGTACCTTTACGCCTCTCTGTGCCGCAGCAGTGAGTGCTTTGCGTACTTTGTGCCCGGGCAAAAAATATGGTGTTTCAATTTCGATATTTTCTTTTGCAATAGAAATCATCTGCAAGATTTTTTTTCTTACCACTTGGTACGAAACGGAAGGAGTGTCTTCGTACAGAGTATATCCGTCTAACGTTATTGGTGGAATTTTTTTAAACGGCATAACGTCATAAAGTTTGTATTGTCTGTATTGATGTGAAAAACTTCTTTCAAATGAAGCTCTGAATATAGTTGCCAATGTTCCCTCTATGCGTAAGTTAAGGTCGCGCCAGCTTATGGAATAAGCGGTGATATTGGATGACCCGATGTATGTGATTTTATCGTCGATGAGTAAAATTTTTTTGTGATTGCGTGTGTGATTACGGGCGAAAGCGTTTGAAAAGAAGAATTTTATTTTTTTGAAAAATCTTATTTGAACGTTGTTTTCAATCAACTCTGCAAAAAAAAGTTCGTTTGCTTTCGTGCCGTAAGCGTCTAAAAGTAGCCGAACTTCTACACCTTCTTTTGCCTTTTTGAGTAACGCTTCTCTGAAACGTTTGCCGATAGCGTCGTTGCCAAACTTGAATGTTTCGAGCATAATACTTTTTTCTGCATTGGCGATGTCGTTGAACATTGCAGAGAACATCAGAAGGTTGTCGTCAAAAAGTGTTATTTGTTGTTGTATTGACATGGCGGACAAAGTTAAGGAAAATAGCAGTAACTTTGCGCAACGAAATGAGCCTTATTGTGCGTTTTGTCATTTGTCGTGTTCGTTTGATATGACTTTCGTTTGATATGACTTTCGTTTGGTATGACTTTAATAAAAATAGATTGGATACATGAGATCAATGACAGGGTATGGGCGTGCGCAAGCTAATTTTGGAAGCAGAAAAATAACTTGCGAAATACGTACAATTAACAGTAAGCAATTAGACCTCTATGGTCGAGTTCCAGAGGAGTATAAAATTCTTGATAATGATTTTCGTTCTCGTATGAGTGAAGTGCTCATACGTGGTAAGATTGAATATACTTTTAGTGTTGAGAAGACAGGGAAGAAAAATGTTTTGCTCGACGAAGAAGCAGTTGAGGGATATGTGACAGAATTGAGGTATTTAAGTAAAAAAATGTCGCTCTCGCTTGAGATACTTCCGATGGCAGTCAAGTTGTCCACATTGCCCAACTTGCGGACAGGAGCGAGGGAAATTTCTTCATCTGAAAAAAAAGCAGTATTTTCCGTTTTTGAAAAGGCACTTAAAGCAGTTGATACAACGCGTTCTAACGAGGGTCTTGCGCTTAGAAATGATTTACTTCTGCACGTAAAAACGATAGAAAATATTCTTCGGAAAAAGATAATTCCTCTTGATAAAAATAGAATACCCGCTTTGCGGGAAAGGTTAAACAGCAAGTTACAGGAGATTATTTCAAATGTTTCTATTGACAGGGTTCGCTTTGAACAGGAGATGTTTTTTTATATAGAAAAGTTTGATATTACAGAAGAAATAACGCGCTTAAAACAACATTGTGAATTTTTTCGTGTTACCTGTAAAGACCTTTCCACAGGGAAAAAACTCGGTTTTATTGCGCAAGAGATGGGGCGCGAGATAAATACTATCGGCTCGAAGTCTAACGATGTTTTCATGCAGCAGGCTGTAGTAGAAATGAAAGACTGTCTCGAAAAAATCAAGGAACAATTATCAAATATTTTGTGATGAGCTACATTGTTTATTCCATATTGTATGTAATAAGTTTATTGCCGCTGTGGGCGTTGTATCTTCTGTTTGCACCTGTAAAGTGGTGCTTGCGTGGTTATAGAAGATACGTGATAGTGCAAAATATTTCGCGCTCTTTTCCTGACAAGAAATACGATTGGGTGTATAAGCGGAGCAAGGAATTTTATGGTCGCTTTGCTGATTTTTTCCCTGAATTGTTAAAGGTTTTTTCTGCTTCTTCGCGCAGTCTTGGCAGGCGTATAGAGATTGACAATGCTAATATTGTACGCGAATATCAGCAGCAGGGAAGACAAATTATTGTTTGCATGGGTCATTGTGGGCATTACGAAATGTTAAATATCGTTGCGGCTCACAAAGAAAAAGTGCCGAACGTTTATGTCATATATCAGCCGCTTCACAGCAAACTTTCGGATAAAATACTGAAGCGTGTGCGCGAGCGATTTGGTGTGCGATATATTCCTACGTGGGAAATACGAAAATTTATACACGAACATCAAGGTATATATATATTCGGCAGCGATCAATATGCTTCAAAGCGCAAAACGAGTGAACTCTACACGTTTGAGTTTCTACATCAAATGTCAGGCTTTTTTCCGGGCATTGAAATTCTTGCTCGCGAAACGAATGCTGTCATCTTTTACAAGCATATCATTTGCACCAAGCGTGGTCATTACAAAGTATGTTTTGACCTTATCACCGATGATGTTGCTTCGCTCAAAGAGGGTGAAGTGCTTCGCTCTTATGCCCGCAAGCTCGAGGCAAACATCATCGAACAACCCTCTGTCTGGCTGTGGAGTCACAAAAGGTGGAAGTAGAGGTAATTTTGATTAACTTTGAAAATAGTGAATAAATAATCAAATATGAATACTGAAAGTAAAAAAGACCAAGTAATTGAGAAAATTTTCAAAATTTGCGAAAAGAAGAAAGATTTTACTTTTCATAACGATATGGTAAAAGATGTCTGCAAGAAGATAGGTTTCGGTAATCCGTTTGATGTAACTAAATTGGATAACAAAACAAAATTACCAAGTATTTTGCTCAAGAATGATTATGCTATCATTCATTTAGGTAGCGGTTTTCATAGATTTATCAAAGGGATAAATAAAGTTTTTCATGAATTTGAACCTATTCAAAAAAAGATAAATTGGAAATATAAAAAATCATTGCTCAATCAGTATAACACGAGTGAAAGTAATATTCTTTCAGTTGCGAATAATCAACGTATTTTACATAATTTTTTGTTTGGAAAAGATATGGAATTTAATGATGTGGATATTTTGAAACGTCCAAAAACATATTTTCCACATCGTACAAAAACATCATTTGAATATAATATTGGTAAAAAAACAAAAGTAGAAATTAATAATATTCAAATTGAGGTTGATTTGACTATTGAATTTCAAGGAAATATAGGAGTGTTTGAGGGCAAAAATGGTACGCCTGATAGTTTTAGTATTTATCAAATTTATCATCCGTTTTTGTACTACTACAATGCAAATAAACAAACAGAATTGAAAGGCAAAATCAAAAGTATTTATGGTATTTATGTTGTCAGAGAAAGAATAAAAGAAAATGATGTAATAAAATTATGGGCATATACATTTGAAAATCCGACAGATATGACGACTATAAAATTTGTAAAATCAGCTTCATATAAACTAATCAATGAAAACATTTGACGAGCAAATAAATTTAATTAGTCGTTTCTTGCATTGTACAACAGAGCCATTTGATACTTGGGAATGGGATGGCAGATTTTTAGAAATATATTTAAAAGATTTGTTAATAGAGAGTTATACATATCAAGATTTAAAAGAAAGTGTAATACCAGATTTATAATATTTTTTATGAATGAAATAGACAATTATCGAAATAAGATTTTTAACGAAGATGTAATAAAAATACTAAAATCCATACCCGAAAATACATTGGATATGATTTATGGTGACCCTGATTATAATGTGGGGATAAATTATGCGGGGAAAAGTTATACGCAAAAATGGAATGATTATATTGATTGGTATATCGAATTAACTCGTGAATGTATGCGGGTTTTGAAGCCTACGGGTAACCTATTTATGATGAATTATCCCAAGCAAAATGCACATTTGCGAGTTAAATATTTAGACAATAATGCCTGTGATGTAAATGAGTATGTCTGGATTTATAATACAAATGTAGGACATTCGCCTAAAAAATTCACAACCGCTCACCGTAGTATTTTACACGCAACAAAAAGTAAGGATAATACTTTTTACAAAGATAACGTTTATGTTCCGTACCAAAATCCCACAGATAAAAGAATAGCAAAACGGATTGCAGAAGGACATTTAGGGCGTATGCCGTACAGTTGGTTTTATTATGACTTGGTCAAAAATGTGAGTAAAGACAAAACTTTTCATTCGTGTCAAATTCCATTGCCATTAGTTGAAATGTTGATAAAATCATGCACAAAAGAAAATGATGATTGTTTTATTCTCTTTGGTGGTAGTGGCAGCGAATTGGTCTTATGTAAGAATATAAATCGTAACTACATAAGTTGTGAAATTCATCCTGAATATTACAAAATGATATTAGATAGGCTAAATAGTAATGGAGTAATAAAAGACGAATATAAGTTGGATTGTGCCAAAAAAAAACATACAGAAAAAGTCGTTAGTCTATTCTAAAATTTCGCATTTAAAATTCTAAATATATGCAAACTCCAATTTCTAAAAGCACAGTGGAAACCATTCAAGCAGAGCTTGGGATGGACAGCGTAAGCACTGCCTCTATCAGAGAGGTGAAAAAATTAATCAACCAGATAGAAGAAGCTACAGGACAAAAATTTATCAGAATGGAAATGGGGGTGCCTGGGATGCAGCCACCAGCGTGTGGTATCAATGCGCAAATTCAGGCACTTAGAGATGGTCTTGCGGCAATTTATCCACCTATTGAGGGAACACCCGAATTTAAAAAAGAAGCGGCACGCTTTGTGAAAAACTTTTTGGATGTTACCGTGTCGGAAAAGTGCTGCGTACCTACGGTTGGCTCTATGCAGGCAGGTTTCGCGGCGTTACTCACAGTAAACAGGATGTACAGAGATAAAGAGGGGACACTTTTTATTGACCCCGGATTTCCTGTACAAAAAATGCAATGTCAGCTTTTAGGTCAGGAGTATCGCACGTTTGACGTGTATCACTATCGCGGCAAAAAACTTAGAGATAAACTCGAAGAAATGATGTCAGACGGACGAGTTTCTTCACTGCTTTACTCTAATCCGAATAATCCTGCGTGGTTTTGTTTTACAGACGAGGAGCTGCGTATTATTGCCGAAGTTGCAGACAAATATAATGTGGTGGTGATAGAGGATTTAGCGTATTTTGCTATGGATTTTCGCAAAGACTACGCCACACCCGGTCAGCCCCCATACCAGCCCACAGTCGCTAAATATACCGACAATTTTATTCTGTTTATCTCGTCATCCAAGGCGTTTAGCTACGCAGGTGAGCGTATGGCTATGGTCGTGGTGTCCGACAAAATATGGAATACAAAAGCTCCTGATTTGTTGCGTTATCACAAGAGCGACACGTTCGGTCAGGCGTTTCAGTACGGTACGATTTACGCACTTAGTTCGGGCACTTCTCATTCGGCTCAGGCAGGTTTTACAGCGATGTTAAAAGCCTCTAATGACGGCACATACAATTTTGTGAACGACTTGCGTGAATATGGCGAGAAAGCACATCTGATAAAAAAAGCCTTTGTTGAGAACGGCTTTAAAATTGTGTATGACAAAGATGGGGACGAACCTGTGGCGGACGGCTTTTATTTCACCGTAACATATTCCGATTTCTCGAGTGAGGAGCTAATGCAGGAATTGCTTTACTACGGCATCAGCATGATTTCGTTAGAGATAACAGGCAGCAATGAGAGCGGTATGCGAGTATGCGTTTCACTTGTTTCTCGTGAGGAGATACCCTTGTTGGAGGAGCGTTTGAGGATGTTTGACAGAAATCAAAAAAGAATTTAGAATGAAGCAAAGCGCATAATAATTGTCAATTGTTAATTGTCAATTGTCAATTCACTAAAATGCAGAACAGAATGGAGGTCTTAATTCAGGGGACAGAACGCTAACGCAGCAAAGCGCATAATAATTGTCAATTGTCAATTGTCAATTGTCAATTCACTAAAATGCAGAACAAAATGGAGGTCTTAATTCAGGGGACAGAACGTCAGAAATAAAATCCGACAAATGTCGGTAATTTTTAGTAAATTTGTAGTTATGGGTGCAACAGTTTTGGATGAATTATACGTTCTTTTCAGAAAGCATAAAAAAGTATCTACCGATACGAGAGAATTAGTCTCAGGCTCGATATTTTTTGCTTTGAAAGGAGATAAATTTAATGGAAATAAGTTTGCTGAAAAAGCACTTGAAAAAGGTGCCGCTTATGCCGTTGTGGATGATAGAAAAGTCGTTAAAGGCGACAAGTATATCTTAGTTCCCAACGTTCTTAAAGCGTTGAAGCAAATTGCAGTTCGTTATCGAATGGAAATGCTTATACCTGTTATAGGCATTACAGGTACGAATGGCAAAACAACTACAAAGGAACTTATAACGGCTGTTCTTTCGAAGCGTTATAGGGTTCATGCCACAAGTGGAAATCTGAACAACCATATAGGTGTTCCGCTAACATTACTTTCGATGCCTGATGACACCGAGATAGCTGTTATAGAAATGGGGGCGAGCCGTCCGAGCGAAATTTCCGAACTCTGCAAAATATGTATCCCTACGTATGGACTCATCACGAACATAAGTAATGCACATCTCGAAGGATTTGGAACTTTTGAAAAAATAATAGACACGAAAGGCGAATTATACAGAGCGGTAGAAAGAGTTCATGGAAAACTTTTTGTGAATAAGGATAATCCGCTGTTAAGGGAATTGTCGGGCGACCCGTCAAACTGCTTTTTTTATGGTACGACTCCGCCTGTATATGCGCAGGTTATCTCAATAGGTGAACACTCGGTTCATCTTCACGCAAAACTTTTCGGTACTTCGACATCGCCAAATGCAAAAGATCTTATCACAAGTCTTGTCGGTTCTTATAATCTCGAAAATGTTGCTGCTGCGTGTTGTATAGGGCGATATTTTGGTCTTACGGACCAACAGATAAAAGAGGGAATAGAAAGTTATAAGCCCGAAAATATGCGTTCTCAAATAATTCATACGCAAAAAAATACGGTCATTCTTGATGCCTATAATGCAAATCCTACAAGTATGTATCTCGCAGTAGATAATTTTGCGAAGATGTATTGCAGTGGCGACAAGTATATTGTCCTTGGCGATATGTTAGAAATGGGTGAAAATTCCTTGGATGACCATAAAAAAATCGTGAAGCAGTTGCAAGAAAATTCGGATTTCAGAGGCGTATTTCTTGCAGGGGACAATTTTGTAAAAGCGAGCAAGGGCACACCATTTAAAAGTTTTAAAGATGTGGCAAAACTTTCCACTCATATCAGGCAAAATACATTTTTGGGTGCTTTTTTTCTTGTAAAAGGGTCAAGGGGTTTGAAAATGGAGAAAGTGCTTGAAGCTATAAATTAAATTACATGAACATGAGTTCCATACGGATTTCACTTATATATTTTTTTTTCTTATTTATAGTTGTTTCGTGCAAAGATAATGCGGTTACTTATGACGCTTGTGGGTACTTTGAAGCCGAAGAGTGGACAATATCTTCTTCGGTGGCGGGTAAACTTGTGGAGTTTGACATAAAGGATGGCGACAATGTTGTTAAAGGACAAAAGTTAGGTTTGGTTGATACTGTTCAACTCCAACTCCAAAAAGACTTGCTGCTTCTTCAACCGAAAAGTAAAATGCGCGATTTGCAGGAAAAACAGATAAATTATCAGTTGGAGCAATGCACTATCAGGGCGGTAGAAGCAGGTGTTGTTGTCGGAAAGTATGCTAAAAAAGGTGAGATGATTGCTATCGGTTATCCGCTCGGTCAGATTGCAGGTATGGAAAATATGTACCTTAGAATGTATGTTACGGCAAAGCAGATGTCTGATATAAAAATAGGGCAGGAAGTGTCGATTACGTTATCTGATGTTGCAACAAGATATACAGGAAAAATAGAATGGATTTCTTCAATAGCTGAATTTACTCCAAAAACAATTCAAACTGAAGACGAAAGACAGAATATGGTTTATGCCGTAAAGGTTTTTGTCAAAAATGACGGGGCGATAAAAATTGGCTCTTATGCAGAAGTAAGTTTTTAATTTACGGTATGTCATGCTTTGGGTGCAATATGAGCGGAACTGCGGGCAAAATCATGGACGGAACAGCAAGTGAGCTGTGGGCGAAGTCACCTATAGGCTCTTAAAAAAAATAAGATTTAAACGATGTCTTCTATAATAGCCGAACATATATCAAAGAAATTCAAGTCTCTCGCACTTGATGACGTATCTATAAATGTGGACAGTGGCGAGCTTTTTGGTCTTATAGGACCTGACGGTTCAGGAAAAACAACTCTCTTTCGTGTTCTCACAACATTGATGTTACCCGATAAGGGGAAGGCGACTGTTGCAGGGCTTGATACTGTAAAAGACTATAAGAAAATACGTCAAATTATCGGTTATATGCCCGGTAGATTTTCGCTCTATCAGGATTTAAGTGTAGAAGAAAATTTACAATTTTTTGCGACACTTTTCGGGACTACTATCGAAAAAAATTATTCCTTTATAAAAGACATTTATTCGCAGATAGAGCCATTCAAAAAACGCCGTGCAGGTGCGCTTTCAGGTGGCATGAAGCAAAAACTCGCGCTCTCATGCGCACTTGTTCACAAGCCGAAGGTGCTTTTTCTTGATGAGCCGACAACAGGTGTAGATCCTGTTTCGCGCTACGAATTTTGGATGATGCTTAAACGCTTAAAGCAAGATGGAGTAACGATTGTTGCTTCCACGCCATATATGGATGAGGCGCGTCTTTGCGATAGAATTTGTTTGATGAGAGAGGGCAAAACTATGGCAATTGATACTCCCGAAAATATGAAGAAGGAATATAAATGGACGCTTCGTGCGGTCATGAGCGACCGTTCTTTTGCCCTTTTGCACGATTTGCGGGATTATAAATTTTGTGAATATTGTTTTTCGTTCGGTGAATACCAGCATATAGCGTTGCGCGATGGGTTTACTGACGAAGATTTATACTCGTTCCTGACTGGCAAAGGTCATTTGCATATTTCTCTTTTGCCCTTGCAGCCAGGGATTGAGGATTGCTTTATGGACATGACGAGAGAAATGTAGAATCAATTACGAATTACGAATTACGAATTACGAACCAACAGCGGTTTTAAAAACAAACGATAATACGTAAATCAATTACGAATTACGAATTACGAATTACGAACCAACAGCGGTTTTAAAAACAAACGAT
>JAISPZ010000030.1 GCA_031274555.1 Bacteroidales bacterium
GTTTGTGCATATTGTTTGTGCATATTGTTTGTGCATATTGTTTGTGCATATTGTTTGTGCATATTGTTTGTGCATATTGTTTGTGCATATTGTTTGTGCATATTGTTTGTGCATATTGAACGTAAATTGCAGTTAATTCAAGTCCAAACAGTACTTATAGCCACCGTTGTTGGTTCGTAATTCGTAATTCGTAATTCGTAATTAACTCCGCAAGCTCATCCAACGCTTGATTTTCGGGAATGTTCGCTTTCACAAGTGTCCCCTTATGATAGAGATTGACAACGCCATTCGCACCGCCAATATAGCCGTAATCGGCATCGCCCATTTCGCCCGGTCCATTGACGACACAGCCCATAACTGCTATTTTAATGTCAGGATAATCACTAAATCGCTTTTTTATTTTATCGAAAACTTCTTCTATATTGTACTGTGTGCGACCACACGAGGGACAAGCCACAAAGCGAGTGGTAAAGTTCCTCAACCCGCATGCCTGCAAAATGGCGCGAGCGACAGGAACTTCGTTTTCAGGCTTTTCGGTGAGTGAAACTCTTATCGTATTTCCAAGACCTTTAAGAAGCAGTGACCCAAGACCTACTGCCGAGAGAATTCGACCATCTTCACCGTTGCCTGCTTCGGTGACACCAAGGTGTAAAGGATAGACAGTCCCATTTTTACACATTTCATCATAAAGCGCAGTCGTTGCCTCTACCATTGTGCGGACATCGCTCGACTTTATCGAAAGCACAATCTGATTGAAATCAAGTGTCTGGCATACATTGATAAACTCCATGCTTGAGGCGACAAGGGCATCTTTTACATTCGGGTTTGCCGCTTTAAGACGTGCTGAAAGTGAGCCTTGATTTACACCTATTCGCAATGCAGTTCCGTTTTTTTTGCACACCTCGACAAGCGGGTTTAGACGTTCAGCGATTTTACCTGTGGTACTGTCGCTATAAACATCCGCAGGACGATCGACATAATTGCCCGGATTTATGCGTACTTTTTCGACTATTTCGGCACAACGCAGTGCCACTTCGGGCAGATAGTGGACATCAGCTACGATAGGCAACTCGGCGGGCACACGACTTCTTATTTCGGACAGCGTGTCTATTTCGCGCAGGGACGGCACTGTGACGCGCACCATTTCACAGCCAACTTTCATCAGCCGCTCTATCTGCGCTACGGTAGCCCCCACGTCCTGCGTGGACGTATTAGTCATAGACTGAACCACGACAGGACGTCCTTTGCCGAGTGTCAGACATCCAACATTTACGTCTATAAAATTCACTATTTCAGGTAGCCAACAGGATGGTTTAACACAGGAACTTCCCCCGAACGCAGACGCAACGCCCTGGACAGTCCGTCTTTATCCATCATGCCACGCGGAACTGTCGCCATTTTGTTACCCGCACAGAAAAGCGAAATATTCTGAGAAACCATTCCCGCATCAGTGTAAGCGTAACTGTCATTCTCGCCAAAAACAGCCGTATTCGACACTATAACAAGCACAGCAGGAGCGTCTTTAACAAAATCTTGAGTCGTGGCGATCAAAGGAAAAAAGTCACCCTTGTTTATCAGATCAAGAGTATGCGCTTTTGCGTTATAGAGATACGCACCCTTGTGATCAATGTAGTAAAGCGTGACTTCCTGCTTATCCATAGCCGTAGGAGCAGTAAGTTTGCTCTCATCAGGGCGGTTAATTCCGATAGCAGCCCAAAGCAATTTAGAAAGATCTTTCTGCGAAATTTTTTTGGACGAATATTCGCGAATACTCTTGCGATTTTTGAGCGTTTCCATAATTGACAGTCCACCCTTAATCTCTGGAGCAGGCAATTTAATCGTCTGGTCCTGTGCAAATACTGCACCAACAATAATTGTAGCAAGCACTACCACTAAAATTTTCTTCATATTAATATCATTTAAATTTGAACATTGCTCCAAATTTACACTAAATTCCCGAATTTCACAAAGTTTAGATATAGAGAACGCCAATTTTACCTCGAGGGACGGCGTTTGTAAGTCTTTATTGGCTGCCTCAAGATTGTTGTGTTGCCGTTAAAATCACTGCCAATAATGGTAAGAAGACAGGTCGTGTCAGGTTGCAGGAAATATGTTCCATTATTGTGTGTTACACTGTAAGGTGATAATGCTGCACTGTCGGGCATAATCCATGACTTTTCCATACGTTTTTTATACTTTCTGTAAAATTCGCTATCAACATGGTGTGCTATTTTTGACGTTGCAGATAACGAAAGACTGTCTAATGAATAGTAGGATACCGTATCATCATTTATCATAAAACAAAGGCGATAAAGCCCATAATGGAATGGCTCCTGATCCATGCTGTCAAGAGCGGAAAGTCCAAAGCCATACCACCCCAAATGCAAAAAAAGCGTATCGGGGAACGAACCCTGCACGTAGTACCACACATCCTTTGAGGGCATTTTGCTGACAACAGGAACAGCCTGCTTCTGCTGCTCTACACCTGTGTCTTTTGAGGACATATTACTGACAACAGGAACAGTATCTATAACAAGATTTCCACCCGCACCCACACCTGCACCCGCACCTGAACTTGTATCCATATCTGCACCCACACCCGCACCTGAACTTGTATCCATACTCGCACCCACACCCACACCCACACCCACACCCACACCTGCACTCGTATCCGAAAACACAAACACAGTGTCAAAGCTCCGCTTTATGCGATACACACCAAAAGCATAAAATTTCGGAGCAATATTATCTGTTACGGAAAAATATTTTTGTGGATTATAGAGCATTATTTTATCGGCAGGTGTCAAGTAATGCGAGCGAAATTCCAAGTGTAAGTGTGGTCCTGCGCTACTGCCTGTATTACCTGACAAACCTACTTTCTGCTTTCTTTTAACAGGTATGTCTAAATTCACGATATTAATGCCACTGTCCCCAGAATGGCGCATTTGCTCACGCACCAACTTATTTATCCTACATGAAAATTTTCTAAGATGTCCATACACACTCATTAGACCATTGTCATATTGAATGTATAACGCCTTACCATAACCTTTTTTCGTAACACTTACACGCACGATTTTTCCTTTATCCATAGCACGCACAGCATATCTTTCTTTCTGATTGGTCCGATAATCCACCCCACCATGAAAATGATCACCACGCAATTCGCCAAAACTGCCCGCCATTTCAGGCTTTAGCCTTAATGGAAAATCAAATTGCGCTTTAACACCCACCGCCACACCAAAAACAACAATAAATAATATTATCTGCCTCATCTTTTTAATTGTTTTTTCACCATCCTCAATACTTTGGATTTTGGATTTTGTTCAGCAATATATTTCATCAAAATATCCAACATCCCACTGTCATTATTCTGCAAACATAATATCATCCATTTTTCCGAAATACGAATATCCTTCATTTGTTCCAAATAGTGTATCAGTGGCTTAAAATCCGTGACATATTCCGAAAAATCACCTTTGAGATATAGCGTATCTGCATGCAACCATTGTGCAATAAAAGCAAGCGTATCGCCTTTCTGCAAATTCTGACGTGCCATATCCTTTAAAGAATAATATTTTCGTGCATTTTCGCCCGTTAAAATATGTTTAATCAAAACAGATGTATCAACATGGCAGTCCCCAACTTCTATCTCTGCCTTTAAGCGTTTGAGCGATGTCAATCCTTCGTAAAGTTTTCCATATTGCATCAATCGAATAGCTCTCTTTTCTTCCTTGACCGCTTCTAATGCAAATTGACGGCAAATTACTTCATTTCTTTTCTGCAAATAATTGATAAACAAACTTGTTATTTCGGCATTTGTGGATGACTGATAACGCTCGCACAATGCGACTGCTTCGCGATACAAGCTATCGGAAATCTTTTGCTTACTATTCCAAAGTTGGTATTGCGCCTTGTTGAGCAGTTGCTCCACTACGTCCATAAGATTTTTTTTAAGTGCCTTTTCGGTTTCTATGGAAGGATATAATTCGTATGCTTTTTCAAACTGCAAATGTGCAGGGTAGAATTTGCGCTCTGAACGAAATAAATACGCTAAATCAAGAGCCACATCTACTTGTTTTTTCAGTGACGGTGTCAGACGTGGTTTGGTTAACGAGGCAGGCGACACTGTTTGTGCTTTCTTTGCAACGGCAGGTGCTTTCGCAACTTCGGGTATTTTCGTCACTTCAGGTATTTTCGCAACTTCTGAAATTTCTGGCACTTTAGCAAGATCGGTCGCTGTAGTTATATTAGCCACGTCCGCCACTTTTGGCACTTTTGGCACCTTTGGCGCCTTTGGCACATCCTCCGCCAGAGGCACACCACTGACAGCAGCACCCCCTACACTTTCCAATCCATCACCCGCAGTCCGTAATTCGTAATTATTGCTCGCTTCTGCCACTTCACTGACAGCAGCACTCCCCACACTTTCCAATCCATCACCCGCAGTCCGTAATTCGTAATTATTGCTCGCTTCTGCCACTTCACTGACAGCAACCCCCACACTTTCCAATCCATCACCCGCAGTCCGTAATTCGTAATTCGTAATTCGTAATTGACTATAAATGCTGTCTATTTGCGCTAAATAAAACTGCTTTTCGTCAGAGTCGGAAAGTGAAGCAAATGCGCGATAACGCGCAGCAATCGTCAGAAGCAGCGACTTTGCCTTATTGTCACTTTCCATATCATCCCGATACATCATATAATAATTCTGCGCCTTGATACCGTAATTCTGCGCCATATTTTCAAGTCCTATAGATAATGCCCTCTGCGCAACAGAAAGGTAAGAGCGAAAAATACCACGATGTGCCTGTTGCAATATTTCTTTTTCCCTTTTTGTGTCGTACGAAAGATTGACGAAATATGTTCTTAATAATTCGTAAAGTTCAAGTGTCTGTTGCTCATTTCCGCTCCTGTTTAACTCTTCCATCTTGTTTATGCAGTGCAAAAAAACAGTATGTGTAATGCGCTGCATAATTTCCGAATGATAGAGATAATCAACAGACGATTTCCAAAAAGACAGTGTCTTTTCCCAATCTTCCAAACGCAAAAGAATATTTATTTTCTCTACTATGGCGGGAATAAAAAATTTATTATGAAGAAGTGATCTGTCTAACAGGGCAAGCGCATTATCGGGAGATAGCATTGCTTCAACATAGTACAGGCTATCTATATACGTACGCTTAAAATCAATTTCCGCTCGCTTTTCCGCAATTGCAGTCCGTTGCGTTTCCGACAAAATTTTACGATTTTCGTAGCGATCAAGCATACAATCCGAAGCTGGTAGTATCGAAAGTGGTGATAATGGAATTGCACGAATGGTATCAGTTAATGTCTGACAATATGTTTCGCCTGCAAATAAAAAAATCAATAAAAAATAAAAATGCTTAAACACTGTACGCTTCTATAATTTTACCAACAAGTTTATGCCGCACAACGTCTTCGACCGTTAAATAGATAAAGGAAATATCTTTTATATTTTTCAAAATTTCGCAAGCGTGCAACAATCCTGACGTTTGATTTCTCGGCAAGTCAATTTGAGTAATATCCCCTGTTATAATAAATTTCGCATTCTTTCCCATGCGGGTAAGAAACATTTTCATTTGACTTTGAGTAGCATTTTGCGCTTCGTCAAGAATGACGTAAGCATTGTCGAGAGTGCGCCCACGCATAAATGCGAGAGGAGCAATTTCTATCGTGCTTTCTTCCAAATATTTTATAAGTTTTTGGTACGGTATCATATCACGTAGAGCGTCATAGAGAGGCTGCATATACGGATCAAGTTTTTCTTTCATATCGCCGGGCAGAAACCCCAAGTTTTCGCCAGCTTCCACAGCGGGACGCGTGAGGATAATGCGCTTAACTTCTTTTTCTTTTAACGCTCTTACAGCGAGCGCAACAGCAGTATATGTTTTGCCTGACCCTGCAGGTCCGATAGCAAAAATCATATCGTTACGTTTGCTTTCAATAACGAGTTTATTCTGATTTTCGGTACGTGATTTTATTACTTTTCCATTCACGCCGACAAGAATTGTCTGCTCATTTTCGAGCACCGACTCATCTATTTTCACAGCACCATTACTGTCGCCAAAAATTGCTTCAACATCTTTATCTGAAAGATGATTAAAGCGGTCGTAATGATAAAAAACAAGATTAAATTTTTCTTCGCAGTCTTTTACGTCTTTTGCCGTTCCTGTCAAGTGCAGGGTACTTCCGCGCAAATTGATATGCAACTGTGGAAAATAATTTCTAATGCGATAAAGACGCTCCTCGTCCAATCCGAAGAGGTCACGAGGATGTATCTCCTCTGGTATATTTATTCTTACTTCCATGATTTATTTTTTTCATTCACCATTTGATGTTGATTTTCCAATATCCTGTTTTGTTAGACCCTACACGTTCGATAATATCGGCAGCAAGCAATGATTGAAGCACACGAGTAATCGTTGCGCGACTCTTTCCCACTTTTTGAGCAAGAATTTCTTTTGTTACTGCAGGATTTTCACGCAAAATCAATAAAATTTGTTGCTCAATTGTTATCAATTCATTTATCGGCTCATTTATCGGCTCATTTATCGGCTCACAGGACACTATCACGTTCATTCTAAATTATTCATCTACGTTTAGCACAACAGCCACTACTGTCTGACAACCGCCAGACCGTCACTCGACACTTCAAACACAGCAGGAGTATTCAAATACACCGCCTGCTGACTCGGAATATGACCTATCGGAGCATTAATTGCAATGGGTATGTTATAGCCTAAGGTGTATTCCTTAATCATATCTTCAAAAGGCTCTGGAAACGCACGAATCCCCTGTTTTATATCGGTAAATTGCCCAATAATAAGACCCGCGATGCGCGAAAACCATCCGCCCTGTTTAAGATTTTGAAACATCCTGTCTATATGGTAATCCATTTCGTTGAGGTCTTCCAGAAGCAAAATTTTTCCATTCACGTCCAAGTCAATGGGAGTGCCGCGCAGACTGTAGAGGACAGACAGATTGCCCCCGACAAGCGGTGCTGTAACGCTACCACTTTTGAAAAAAGGCGACTGCCATGAAAAATCAATTCCATCACCAAACAACAAGTCGTGCAACGAAGTTAATGCCCTGTCGGAAAAATCAAGAGGATAAGTTTGTGGCATTGCCGCATGGATAGACGAAACTCCCGCATGGGACACAACCCCATCATAAGACGGAACTTTCGCATGAGCTGAAACTCCAACATAAGACGGAACTCCCGCATGGGACACAACCCCACCATAAGACGGAACTTTCGCATGGGACACAACCCCATCATAAGACGGAACTTTCGCATAAACTGAAGCTCCCACGCAATATGTAGCCCCCGCATGAGGCGCAACTCCACCGCAAGACGGAACTCCAGAACCCCCCTCGCGAGCCGACAACAACGCCAACCGCGAATGAAACACCGTAATGTCACTAAAGCCAACAAACCATTTAGGGTAACGTTCTAATGCAGAGAAATCAATATCTTCAATAATTCTCGCCGCCCCATACCCGCCACGAGAAAAAATAATCGCCTTTGCTGTCGGGTGATTTATAGCCCACTGCACATCAGCCCGCCGCGCCTGGTCAGTCCCCGCAAAAATTCCATTTCGGGACAAAGCATACTCACCCTCCAAAACATTAAGTCCCCACAAAGAAAGAACGCCTCGCGCATTGGCAAGACGTTCTTCTTCTATTAAACCTGACGGCGACACCACGATAACCGTATCACCTTTCTTTAGATACTCTGGAGCGGCCACAATATATTCAGGAACGGACACCGTTCCCGGAACATCCGAAGCAATTACCATTTACGGATTCACTTTTATAAGTTCCACTTGAAAGATAAGTGTTGAGCCACCGGGAATACTTCCACCCGCACCGCGGTCACCATAAGCGAGATTTGACGGAATGTAGAAAATAAATTTAGATCCTTCTGGCATAAGTTGAACGCCTTCTGTCCAACCTGCAATAACTTGATTTAAGCCAAAAGTAATAGGCTCGCCACGTTCTATTGAAGAATCAAAGATAGTACCATCTAAAAGTTTCCCTTCATAATGAACTTGCACCTTGTCGGTAGCAGTAGGTCTAACACCTGTGCCAAGAGTAACAACCTCATACTGAAGTCCACTCGAAGTTGTTTGCACACCCTGTCTGGTTGCATTAGCTGCAAGAAAGTCCTCTCCTGCTTTTTTGTTTGCGGCAATCTGCTCATTGCCCGCCGACTGTGCTTCCTGCTGTTGTGCAGCCATCATATTTTGCTGCCATTTTGTAAGAACTGCTTCTATCTCACTTGCAGTATATAACCCTGAACCAGCAATACCTGCTTTTACTCCCTCAAGAACAAATTCAGGATTAAATTGATATGGAATAGATTTTAGTTGTTGCCCCATTGAGAAGCCAAGCATGTAGCTTACTGTGTCGTTTTCTGTTTTCATAGAATTGGTTTGTTCGGGGACCGCAACCTCTACATCAGCTGTCGCTTTACCCTTTTTTGCTTTTGTTTGGCTCTTTACAGGGATTGTCCACAAAAGAGCGATTGTTGTCAGTAAAATAATTTTTTTCATAATTGTATGATTTTTTAGTGATAAGTTAATTTTTTTATTGAACGTTCGCGACCACACCACAACCCGCACATCAACCACAACCCTCGTCAGTCATAATTCGCAATTAATTTCTTAATTTCAAGAGATTTAAAATAAACATCTTTATAGTGTTTCATCAATCCCTCTATCGGACTTTTCGTAATACTTAACAGTTCAATATCGTAATCCGATGCAATTTTCGTAAGAATATCTTTTGCTTCAAATGCAATGCCGCCAACAATATTAAGTGGATTTTTAGGATACGGGATTATCTGCTTTTCAAAGAAAAGACGAAAAGCCTCTTCCAACACCTTTACCACGTACGGATCATCTTTATAGTCTATGGCAAAGCCTGCGAAAAGACCGAGAAAGCGATTGGATTTCTCACGCTTATAAACCCTGTCCAAAAAATCAACTTGCGAACACGGATATTTTTTCTCAAATTTTTCTCTGATTTCTTCCGGCATATCATGATGTAAATAATCGGAAAGGATACGCACACCTATTCTCGCGCCGCTGCCCTCATCCCCAAGAATAAATCCGAGAGAGGGAAACTGCTGAATTATTTTTTCTCCATCAAAAAGACAAGTGCTGCTACCCGTACCAAGAACAGCGACTATGCTCTGTTTGTCGTAGCTCGTTCCGATTGCTGCGCCGAGAATATCACTTTCCACGCATATATTAGCATTCACAAAAAAATCTTCGAGAGAGTTATACAAAACCTGACGCTTTTCAGGAGCAGAGCAGCCCGACCCGAAAAAATATACATTTTCTACTTTTTCAGGTTGCAGATACGGGTGAATTTCCTTTTCAAGGCAGTCGGTAACCTCATTTTCGTTAGAAAAAAAATACGGATTAAGTCCCTCTGTCTGAATTACCTTATAGTCGCCGTCTTTCGTGACAAGACACCAATCAGATTTCGTTGAACCACTATCTATAACAATTATCATATTCCGCGAAGTTACAAAAAAGACACAACTTTTTCCAAAAATTTGAATAAATTCTTAACTTTGCGCTTCTACTGACTAATTCAAAATTTATGATGAGAATAATTGTGTTAGCGAAACAAGTACCTGACACCCGCAATGTGGGCAAGGATGCGATGAAAGAGGACGGCACTGTGAATAGAGCCGCGTTGCCAGCAATCTTCAATCCAGAAGACCTCAACGCATTAGAAATGGCAATCCAAGTGAAAGAGCGCGTAAAGGACGCTGAAATCGTTGTAGTATCAATGGGTCCGGGACGTGCTGCCGAAGTGATACGTGAAGCACTCTATCGTGGTGCTGACAAGGGCTATCTTATTTCAGACATGAAATTTGCAGGTGCTGATACACTCGCTACTTCCTACACGCTCTCTATGGCACTTAAAAAATTAAGTCCTTTCAGTGTTGTTATTTCAGGACGACAGGCGATAGACGGCGATACCGCGCAGGTGGGACCGCAAACTGCTGAAAAATTGGACATCCCGCAGATAACATACGCCGAAAAACTTGTCGATATAGACGACAAGTCCATAACCATTAAACGCCGTTTGGAACGCGGTGTTGAGACTGTCAAAAGTCCTCTGCCTGCGCTCGTTACGGTGCATGGCTCTGCAGACCCTTGCCGTCCGCGCCACGCCATCCGCACTATGCGTTTCAAGCACGCCCTTACTCCGAGCGAACTCCAGGCAAAAAGTACCGACTACTCCGCAATGCTTGACAGCTGCTCATACCTTCGTATTCACGAGTGGAGTGCTGCCGACTTGGGCGCAGAGCCTGCGCGACTCGGCTTGGGCGGTTCGCCCACGAAAGTGAAAAAGATAGACAACGTAGTGCTTTCGCACAAGGATGCCAAGGTTGTCACGTCCGCCGACAGCGATGTCGAAAGCGTAGTTGTCGAACTTATGAACGAACATCTTTTGTAATATGAAAAATATATTTGTTTATTGTGAAGTAACAGAAGAAGGGCACGTTGCAGACGTTAGTCTGGAACTGCTTTCAAAAGGAAAAAAATTAGCGACAACACTTGGGCTTCAGCTCGAAGCACTCGTAATAGGTAGCGACTTAAAAGATTTAGAGAAAACACTTTACCCTTATGGAGTGGACGTAATTCATTACGCCAACGACAAAAGTTTATTCCCTTATTCCACCCTGCCCCACGCCGCTATCACGGCAGGTCTATTCAAGCAGGAGCAGCCCGAAATAGTGCTGTTTGGAGCAACTTCAGTCGGACGTGACCTTGCGCCGAGGGTAGCTTCCAAATTGGCAGTTGGTCTTACTGCCGACTGCACCTCACTCGAAATTGGCGACCACGAAGATGCCAAAAATAAAAAGTCATACAAAAATCTTCTCTACCAAATTCGTCCCGCGTTTGGAGGCAACATTATTGCCACCATCGTAAATCCCGAAACACGCCCACAGATGGCTACCGTACGCGAGGGAGTGATGAAAAAAGAAATTTTTAAGGATGATTACAAAGGAGTTTTAAAGAATATTGACGTAAAAGCATTTACTTCCGACATTGATTTCGTATGTGAAATTATAGACCGCCATATCGAAGCCCCCAAGGTGAATATAAAGGGCGCACAGATTATCGTTTCAGGCGGATACGGTGTCGGCTCCCGCGAAAACTTCAAACTCTTATATGACCTTGCGGAGCTGCTTGGCGGTGAGGTTGGTGCTACACGCGCAGCAGTAGATGGCGGATTTATCGAACACGAAAGACAAATCGGACAGACAGGCGTTACCGTTCGTCCGAAACTTTACATCGCCTGCGGTATTTCAGGTTCGGTACAACATCGCGCAGGCATGGATCAGTCGTCAAAAATTATAAGCATAAATATTGATAAGGATGCACCTCTGAACGCTATTGCCGACTACGTTATTACAGGCTCTCTGCACGAGGTATTGCCCAAAATGGTTAAATATTACAAACAACACAGTAAATAATTACGAATTACGAATTACGAATTACGAACCAACAGCGGTTTTCTTGCACAAACAATATGCACTAATAACAACCGTGTCAGCAACAATTGACAATTGACAATTAACAACTAACAACTGCGTCAGCAACAATTGACAATTAACAATTAACAACTGACAATTAACAACTGCGTCAGCAACAATTGACAATTGACAATTAACAATTGACAATTAACAACTGACAATTAACAACTGACAATTAACAATTTCAACATAGCATGAATTTCTACAACGATAACGAAGATTTGAAGTTTCATCTGGGTCATCCGATGATGAAAAAATGTATAGACCTCAAAGAGAATGGCTATGCAGACAAAGGTAAATTCGACTACGCACCAAAAGATTTTGAAGACACTCTCGACAGCTATGAGAAAGTTCTTGAGATTATTGGCGAGATTTCTGGCGAGGTGATTGCCGCTAACGCTGAAGATGTCGATCATGAGGGTCCACACGTGGAAAATTATCGCGTAAAATACGCTGCGGGAACGCAGAAAAACCACGACACCCTCACGCAAGCTGGCGTTTATGGTCTTGCCTTGCCACGCAGATACGGCGGGCTACATTTCTCAATGATACCCTACGTAATGGCTGCCGAGATTGTATCACGTGCAGACGCGGGGTTTGCGAATATTTGGGGCTTGCAGGACTGTGCCGAAACAATTGAAGAATTTGCTTCGCAAGAGATTAAAGACGAGTTTTTGCCTCGCATTGCCAAAGGCGATACCTGCTCAATGGACCTGACAGAACCGGATGCAGGAAGCGATTTGCAGGCTGTTCAGCTTAAAGCCACTTACAGTAAGGAGCAAGATTTATGGCTACTCAACGGAGTGAAACGCTTTATAACTAACGGTGATGCCGAAATAAAACTCGTTCTGGCGCGTAGCGAGGAAGGCACCAGCGATGCTCGCGGACTCTCATACTACGTACACGACAAAGCGTGGGGCGGTGTTAAAGTCAGACGCATCGAAAACAAGATGGGTATTAAAGGCTCCCCCACCTGTGAACTTGTTTTTGAAAATGCTCCTGCACGTCTTGTCGGCGAAACACGCCTTGGGCTTATCAAATACGTGATGTCCCTGATGAACGGTGCACGTCTTGGTGTCGGTGCGCAGTCGGTGGGACTTTCGGAAGCAGCTTATCGCGAGGCTTTAAAATACGCTATGGAGCGCGAGCAGTTCAAGAAAAAGATTATCGAATTTCCCGCCGTCTATGAAATGCTTTCCCTTATGCGTGCCAAGACAGATGCTTCGCGCACTATTCTTTACGAAACAAGCCGCTGGGTTGATATTAGCAAGTCGTACGCCGCACTCGGACGTTCAGGCGTAACTCTCACCCCCGAACAGCGAAAGGAAATGAAAGAAGCTGCTCGCAACGCAGATATGCTCACGCCCATGCTTAAACTTTTTGCTTCGGAGTATGCCAACCAGAACGCCTACGATGCCATTCAAGTACATGGCGGAACAGGGTTTATGAAAGACTTCCCTGTAGAACGTCTTTACCGTGACGCACGTATTCTCTCTATCTACGAGGGCACTTCGCAGTTACAAGTTGTTGCTGCAATCAGATTTGTTACCAATGACAGTTATAAAACGCTTATCTCCTCTTACGGAGAACAAACAGTGAAGCCCGAATTGGAAGCACTGCGGGCTACAATTGCGAAAATGGAAGAAAAATACCTCAAAGCGGTAGCCACTGTTAAAGAATCTGAGAGAGAAGATATTCTTGATTTTCACGCACGACGTCTTGTAGAGATGGCGGGATATATAATTATGGGACATTTGCTCGTTTTAGACGCAAATCGCAGTGAGGCATACACAAAGAGTGCCGAAATTTTTATTGCTCATGCTGTTGCCGAAATGAAAAAAAACGCTACCTTTATAAAAAATTTCAACGCCGAGAAAATTGCTAATTATAAAATTTCGTAAAGCTCATAAAATCAAAATTGCGCTTTACATAATATAAATCACTTTTAATTAACCTTAAATCCGCAATTATTTTTTGCTAAAAACAAGCAAAGCGTTATCAAATAAACATTTGTAACGCTTTGCCGTTTGAAAAATTTTCACTAAATTTGGTGTTAGCACACAACC
>JAISPZ010000069.1 GCA_031274555.1 Bacteroidales bacterium
GAAACGGAAAAAAGATGGGCGGCTTCTATCATCTCAAGCCCTTTATTCATAAGGGTTGCGGAGTCTATTGTGATTTTTTTGCCCATACTCCAAGTGGGATGTTTTAGTGCGTCTTCTACCCGTACATTTTGAAGCTCGGATATTTTACGACCGCGAAAAGGTCCGCCGCTTCCGGTAAGTATGATTTTCTCAAGCGAGTTGCTTTCTTCACCTGCGAGGCACTGATAAATAGCAGAATGTTCGGAATCTATCGGCATAATTGTGGTATGCCTTTTTTCGGCTTCACTCATTATAAGCGACCCGCCAACAACAAGTGCTTCTTTATTTGCAAGAGCAACAGGAAGACTTCTACTTACAGCACGCATTGTTGGTTGTAATCCTGCGGCACCCGCTAACGCTATAACGGCGATGTCGCAAACATCAATATCGCTTGAATAACGAAGAAAATTGATAATATCTGTTTGCACACTTGTCCCGGAGAACACTTCAACCTTAGTACCTGCAAGGGCGGATTTAGTTATTCTGTAATGTTCTTCGTTTTCTATTACAACCGCACGAGGAAGATATTTTAATGCCTGCTGTATAAGCAAGGCGTAATTGTTTTGTGCAGTAAGAATTTTAACTTTGAATTCTTCAGGATGTTCGTCTATAACTTCGAGAGTTTGTCTGCCGATAGAGCCTGTTGAACCAAGAATTGCTACTTCCCTCATGTATGATTGTATTTGTTTTTAATATTGACAGAACCCTTTAAATCATTTTGACTCCCTAACGGCAAATTGGTGTGCAACAGCTTCAACCTGTCGCCTTAATATGGAATCCTGCACAGAAATACGATAAGAAATGTCAGAATAATTTTTAAGTGAATCTTTTACAACATTCGCCTCATCAGCAGGTACTTTGTTTTCCATTACGTTTTGCATTATTCCTAACATCAGCGACTGCGCCTCAACAACATTTATGAGAGAGTCAATTCTTATGCGGTCATCATGAGCCATAGAAACAAAATCCTCTCTCATATAGCCCGGAATAATTTGTTTCAGTGGTGTAAAGGCAATAAGCAGTATAGTTGCGGAAATTACAAGAAAGAGAGCGATGCCCCCACCTACGATAACATTAAATCTTGAAAGACGGAACGAAAAAACTTCACGAAAACTGCCATCTCGCAGCACAAGACGGTACTTGCTGTGTACATCCGAAAAAAGTTTGCGATAGATTTTTTTAATACGTTTCATACGTTTACAAATGGTCATTAACAGGTCGTATGGAACTCGCCATTAAACATTTATCTTTTGGTGGCAACAATTATTTAAATGATTGTTGTTCGCGACTCGGCAATGTAAGCAATCTTCCATTGCTCTCGCTGCTCCAACAATTGTCATGCTCGTTTCATAATCGAATGGCAAAATTACGATTTTATTTGCATATATTTGCACTTTCCTTCCCATTTGAGTTTCCCAAACTTGCAACTTGCAGATTGTAATATTTTTTATTTCTATATATGGAACGCGTTGGTATTGTACGATATTTTGGGTATGATGAACAGGTGAAAAACTTGTTCGGCGGTAGCATTCACTCACTCACTCACTCACTCACTCACTCACTCACTCACTCACTTATCTTATTGTCATCGTGTTTTCCGCTTCTTAGCGCACGCTGTCATCGAATTTCCACAATCTTTTACGCCAAAAAAATCTCGTGTCCCAACGTGGGCAGAAGCTATGCTTTTGCTATTGTTCGGATACACAAAAAGGCAAAATGACTTATCAACAATTAAAACTATAAACACATGAAAAAACTATTAATCACTTTAGTATCAGTTGCTGTTTTTGGGTTGAGTGTGACGGCGCAAACGCCGTTGCTCAAAAGCATTAACAGCAGCAGAAGCACAACATCTGTGCAAAAGGTCGGCGTAAGCCCCAAAGTCAATCAAAAAATTTCCCAAAACCAAAAAACTCCCGAATTTGTCGGTCAAAAATCCTTTTTTAGCTCTACGACACAACTTCAGTCGCAGGCACAGAAAAACGCTATTGCCAAGTTTCAGGCAAAGCACCTCCAAACCGTCAAGCAGGCAAAAGAACGCAATGTTGCACAGTCAAAAGCGAGCGTAAGTGTACGAAAATCAACTGTGCCAGATGCCGCTACTATCACACTCAACGTAGTAGGCGACCCGATGGGGGATGGCACAGGATTTCAAATGTTTCTCGACCCTGACAACGAATTGGATTGGCGGGTGTTATCGGTTTATCAGGAGTTCTTCGAGGTATGCGAATATCACATTCCTGCAGACGCAACAAATGATCTTGTAAACTCGGCTACCGTTTTAAACGAAAGCCAAAGCATAACAGTTCCGCAGGGGACATACAGCATTATTTTTCTTAACGTTGCACCACAGTATGAGCAAGCATTCCTTTGTTATTGGGATGTAACATACGACCTTGCGGAAGGAAAGGGTTATAATTTTAAAAATGGATTTGAATACATTTTTACTGTTGACAATTTTTGGTATGTTCAATATAACCCCGATTACGATGCGGCTATTACAGATTTATTTCTGCCCTCCGCTTCGTATGACCTTACGGACAGCGAACCCATTACGATTTGGATAGCAAACAGAGGTATTCATGAGTTTTCTAACATTGAGTTGTCATATCAAGTCAATGATAGAGAAATTGTTACAGAAATTTACACCGATACTGTGGCAGCTGGAGAGGAAATAGGATATACTTTCGCCGCTACAGCCGATTTTTCTGTTGGAGGTGTTTATGACGTAAAGGCATGGGTAACGTACAGCGAAGATATGAAGCCCAAAAACAACACTACTACGGGAGCAACTAAAAAGATTGCTATTTTAGATTTGCCGTTCGTCAGCAATTTCGATAATCCAAGTGACTTTTTATACTGGACTGTTGTAGATGGTTGCTGCCCTACATCGTGGAACTATGATGGCCAAAATGAAGATGCGGATGGGAGATTTGGATGCATACAAGTGCAAAGATTGAGTTGGGAGCAGCCTGCAGGTGGCTATTTGGTGAGCGATCCGTTAAATTTTACGGATACTGGAACTTATAATATGAGGTTTCAGTTTCAGCTACTTGGTGACGAATCATTCCGTATTTTATACGGAAAAACACCTAATCCGACAGAAATGGATACTTTGGTTGATTATCCTCTTATGATAGGATTTTTGTGGGATTTTCGTGCTATCAATTTTTCCATAGATGACCCAGGCATCTATTACGTAGCTTTTGAATATTATTCTCAACCGGGTATTGATCCTATTCCCGAAGAATGGGGAGAGGAAGGAGAAACTGCCGGAGGTATGGCAATGAACATTGATAATATTATTGTCGATAAAGGTCTTTTTATAGGTGTTCCTGATTTAGAGATAGTTAAAATGGTCGCACCAGCTTCTGCGTGCGATTTGGTTGATTCAACCCCTATTTCAGTAAAGGTAAAAAATATAGGTACAGAGCCAATACCAGAAATAACGTTAAGTTATAAAATAAATGAAAATGACAGCGTTTCAGAAACATTTTACTTTTTTCCCTCTCCACTTGGCATAAATATAGAACGCATCGTTGAGTTCTATGTGACAGCTGATTTTTCTTCACTTGGTGAATATAACATTAAGATTGAGGGCAGTGCAGCTGATGAAAAAAACGATATAAACAATATTTACACCACAACGGTTGTTCATTACGATCCTGTAACCGAACTTCCGTTTGTCAGCAATTTTATCAACGCTGCAGACCGCAAAGAATGGAGTTCTACCGAGGTGGACGGATGGATGCCAAACACATATTTGGGATGTTTGTGGCCAGAAACGACACGGATACCATTGCTTTCGAGATGTATGACACTCCCTGTCGGGAAATATCGTTTTGACTACAGTTATACTGCAGGAGCGATGACTTTAGGACTTTTGCGCCTTGACGATTTCTATGTTACTTACGGTAAAGTAGGGGAAGATCCTTTGACATGGACACCTGTAAAATCGTACCGCAATATGGTAACGTACGGTGTGATGACAGACGATGATATTTTATTGGATATTACTGAACCCGGCGACTATGCAGTAGCGATTGTTTCCACTGTTTTGGCTGATGTGGCTATTTGGAAAACTTCTATCTCTGAAGCAAAAGAACACGATGTACGGCTCGCAAATGTCCAATCTCCCGACAATTTTACTCGTATGATACCGAAAGAACATGTCGCAGGCGATAAAACGTTTGATGTGACGGTTAAAAACAGAGGAACAAGTGCAGAAAGTGGTCGAGTAGAATTATCTATTGGCGGAACGGCAGTAGGTTCAACTGACTTTTATGTGGATGTGGAAAAAGATACCACAGTGAAGGTTACCGCTAATCTTGCCTCGCTACCAACAGGCACTGCAAACGTATGGTTTAGTGCTATTACCGAAAATACCGATATTATTCCCGCCGACAATACAATTAACGTTCAAAAAGTTATTTCCGACTCCACTTTTGCAAGGGATTATGTTATTGGTAACAACTTTCCTAATGCGATTGGTACGAGTGGTGCAACTACCACAATAGGTCTTATATACGAACTCTCTGCAACAGACACACTAACTTCTATCAATGTGGGATTTTGGAACGAGCCGCGCAATGTTGAGTTTGGTTTGTCTGTTTATCCTGTAACGATAACTGACAGTGTTACTATAGGTGAGGCTTGCTTTAGTGTTAGACGGCGACTTGTTACAGGAAGCTCAGTTACTTTCAGCGTTCCTGCTACGATTTTAGAGGCGGGTAAATACTTCTTTGAGATTCAAGAGTTTGGTACTAACAGCACTTTTTATGTTGTTTGTGACTTGGAGCCATCAGGACAGTTCTATATGAGAAATGATCTTGGATTAAAGTTAGAGAAAATAGAAAACGAAGGTTATGGTAATCTCTTAATTCGTCCTAACTTTGGCCGTACAAATATGGCAGTGAGCATTGCCGATTTAAAGACATCAAACATTGATGTGATGATTTATCCCAATCCGAGCAATGGGGATATTGTTCTATCAGTTCCCGAAGTGGCAACGGTGGAAATCTTCAACGCTTCAGGTGTAAAGGTAGTCACGCAACAGGTAGTTGAAAGCACTCGCCTTTCGCTAAAACAGAGTGGTATCTACATGGTAAGAGCCATTGCAGAGAAAAGCGGAAAGACGACAACGAAAAAAATTGTTGTAAAAAAATAAACGTAGATTGATGTCCCACAAATTACAATTACCGACTCCTTTAAGTGAGAGGGGTCGGTAATTGTTGTAAAGGGACAGACGTTACGCCAACTTTTAATATGTAATAGAAGTGATTATGAAATATTTATCCACCCTTTTGCTTTTAAGCAGCTTTCTGATGAGCAGCGTGTTATTCGGCGTACCTGCTAATCCTAACCCTATTGAAAAAACACAGCCGGACGGAACAAAAATAACCGTATTGCTAAAAGGCGATGAAAAAATTCACTGGATGGAAACGCAAGACGGCTATACCCTGATGTATAATGAAGAAAAATACATTGTGTTTGCCACCACAGACAAGGCAGGCAATATGATGCCATCGGAAATTATATATCGTGGCGAAAGCAATATCGCCAACATACCCAAGAAATTGAGATACAGTGCCGCACAGAGAGAAACCTTTAAGGCAATCTGGAAAACGATAGACGACACCAAAAAAAATAAAGCTCCGACAGCCGTTTTGGGCGAAAAAAGAGCACTCTGTATTCTGATAAATTTTCAGGATAAAACTATGGTGAAAACAAAAGCGGAATTTGAAAATTTATTTAATCAACTTGGCTATTCGGCGGGTGGTGCGTACGGCAGTGTGCGTGATTTTTACAGGGAAAATTCGTACGGAAAAATGGATTTTGTTATCACCATTGCAGGACCGTACACCGCCAGCAAAACGGCTAAGGAATACGTGGGCAGTGAGCGTTCTTTTGCCCAGGAAGCGGTAGAGTTAGCCGATGCCGATATTGACTACAGCGACTTTGCCAATGCCGACAAGCAATTGGAAACATTTCACATTCTATTTGCAGGTTATGGCGACGAAACTATAAATAATGGGGAGCAATTATGGTCGCACAAGGCTCAGTTAGTATCGCCTATCAATGTAGATGGCGTTGATATTTATGTATATTCCTGTTCGCCTGAGTTAAGAGGCAATTCGGGTACAGACCTCACGCATATCGGCGTTATTTGTCATGAGCTTTGCCACGTGTTTGGCGCACCCGACTATTACGATGTGGACTATGCAGGAAGTGGTGGCGATTATATAGGCACAGGCGAGTGGGATTTAATGGCAGCAGGAAATTGGAATGCAGACGGTGCAAGACCTGCACATATAAACATCTTTCAAAAATCCTTGTTCGGATGGGTAAATCCTGTGGAACTCACCTCCGGCAAAACTGTTGTTGATATGCCTAATTCTACCGACAGTGCTATGGCTTACAAGATACAGGTCAATCAAGACGGCGAAATGTATATACTCGAAAATATGCAGCAAACGGGCTTTAATACGGATGTGCCCGGACATGGATTGCTTATTTATCACGTTCATCCGAATGCCCTGTCGGGCTATGGCGACAACACCACGCACCCGCAACAATTATATCCTGTCTGCGCAGGGACAGCGTATTCGATGCCTACGGCGGACGTTGCTTCTTATGGAGCTATGGATTTTTTGACAGGAAAAAATGACATCAACTCGCAAAAATGTCCGTTTCCGGGCAGTAGAAGCAAGACAGATTTCACAAGTACAACCAAGCCTATGATGTTTTCGTGGGCAACAGACAGTGCTGTGCCTGACAAGCCGATAACAGATATTTCCGAAAATACTGCACAACAGACCGTTTCTTTTAATTTTATGGGTGGCAATCCCAGAGTTGCTACGCCTACTTTTTCGCCCGCTAACGATGTTTATTCTGATTCTGTAATGGTGAATATTTTTTGCGCAATGAGTGGAGTTACTATTTACTATACCACAAATGGGGATACACCGAGCGATAAAGCAACCTTGTATGTTTCCCCCATAAAACTTACAACGCCTACCACGCTAAAAGCCATCGCCTGTAAAGATGGACTTGAAAACAGTTATGTAGCAACGGCAACGTATTCATTTTGTCCAATGGTAGATCTTTCCACGTCGGCTCACACGCAGGATTTTGAAAGCGAAGCAGGACTTGGTTGCTGGGGCGCGGTTGCCGCCACGCCTGACGGCACAAATGCTGACGTAAATAATACGAACGGATGGGGCATAAGGAGCGGGACAGGTCACAACGGAAGTTCAAAAGCATGGCGTTTTTCTTCGTGGAAGCCGACAACTGACTACGCGCAGTATTTGGTCAGTCCTAAATTGGTCGTTGATGGGTATGGAAGAAAGTTAAGTTTTTATCATAAAAAATCCAATACAAATCCCGAAAAATTCACTGTTGGTTACTCCACGGCAAACAACGAAATCAACAATTTTATATGGGGGACAGAGATTACATCCAATGGTAATGATTGGGCTTTGTACAGCGATACGAATATTCCGTTTAACGCTAAATACGTTGCGGTAAAATACTTGTCGGAAGACAAATATTATCTCTACATTGATGATGTCACAATAGACAAGACGGCTACTTTCACTCTACCGCCTCGTCCCGAATGTGATATGCCGACAGAGTTATTATCTGTTCCTGACATAACAACAGCCGATCTTTTTTGGACAGGGGGAGCGGAAAGCTACGAAATCAAAATTTGGACAGACGGAAGCACTGATACTATGGAATATATGTCGGGAAATGAGTTTTTTACAGTGTCCGACCTGACACCCGCCACTACATATTATTGGAAAATTCGTGCCCACTGTATTGATACCACAAGTACTTTTACGGATGTTTACACATTTACTACGGTGGAAACAGTCGCCAATGAGTGGTTAAACGAAGTTGGCGCAATCCTTTATCCCAACCCTAACAGTGGGGAATTTACCGTAACTGTTTCAGAAGTGTCGAGAGTGGAAATTTTCAATACGGCAGGCGCAAAGGTAGAGGAACGCCGGATAGCTGAAAGTCACACTTTCTTCTTAAAGTTGAGTGGTATTTACATGGTAAGAGTCGTTGCGGAAAAAAGCAAAAAAGTTACAATGAAAAAAGTTGTTGTGACAAAATAGTTACCTTTGTTCTACAATGAACAAACTACTTTTTATAGAAACCTACGGCTGTCAGATGAATTTTGCCGATTCGGAAATTCTAATATCCATCCTCAAAGATAACGGCTATACATCGATTGACGACTACAGAAATGCCGATTTAATATTAGTGAATACCTGCTCCATTCGTGAGCATGCAGAGCAGCGTGTATTTAATCGGTTGAATGAGTTTATCTCTCTCAAAAAGAGAAATCCGTTTTTGAAAATAGGCATTGTAGGATGTATGGCTGAACGACTGAAAGAGCAACTTTTGAATAAAGTTGATTTAGTTGTCGGACCTGACGCTTATCGCAGCTTACCTCGTCTTTTGCAAGAGGGTAGAGGCATTGATACTGTACTTTCCGAAACTGAAACGTATGACGATATTATTCCTGTGCGCACGGATACTAACGGCATTACGGCGTTTATCTCCATTATGCGAGGGTGTCAGAATTATTGCGCCTATTGCGTTGTTCCATACACAAGAGGCAGGGAGCGTTCGCGTTCTGCCGATACGATTGTCGGTGAAGCGCGTACGCTTTTTGAGCAGGGGTATCGCGAAATTACACTGTTAGGGCAGAATGTAAATTCGTATCATTATGGCTCTGTGGGATTTCCTGCATTGATGGAACAAGTCGCCTCTATCAATTCTTTGTTGCGTGTGCGATTTGCTACTTCTCATCCAAAAGATATTTCGGACGAATTGCTGCACGTTATGGCACGTTATGACAATATCTGCAAGAGTATCCATCTGCCTGTGCAGCATGGCAGCAATGAGATATTAAAAAAGATGAACCGAAGATATACCCGCGAATGGTATCTTGACCGCATTGCAGCCATTAAAAATATTTTGCCCTCCTGCACTGTTTCTACGGATATTATTGCAGGCTTTTGTGGTGAAACGGAAGAAGACCATTTGCAGACACTTTCACTAATGCGTGAAGTTGGCTACTCGGCGGCATTTATGTTTAAATATTCGGAACGTCCAGACACATTTGCTGCAAAACATTATGCCGACGACATCCCCGAAGAAGTGAAACTGCGGCGTCTTAATGAAATTATTGCCCTGCAGCAGGAATTGTCTTTGGCGAGTAACGAGCGCGAAATCGGTCTTGTGCAGGAAGTTTTGGTGGAGGGCACTTCGCACCGTAACCCGGAGCAATCATACGGTCGTACTTCCCAAAACAAAGTTGTGGTGTTTGACAATCTGCCCGCAGGCTCTTATGCTAACATCAAGATTATACGCTGCACTCCCGTCACGCTTATCGGATAACTTGTAATGCGCTTTTCAGAACATTTACGGTGATACGTTCGGTGGCTATGGTATCATCTGTGACAGGTTCACCGTCTATATGGACAGGTGCGGGATATTGGCGAGATAGCGTTAATGAGTTGAAGCGCAATGTTGTTACGAGGGGGTCATGGTGAATTTTTTTTCTTAAAAGTCGCACTGCCATTATGAGTAATCGTGGGAATGAAACGCGGGGAATAATAACTGCATCCATGTAGCCGTCCTCAATATTAGCTTGTGGAGCAATGTAGGCGTTGTTGCCCCATTGTGAAGCGTTGGCGAATGTAATCAAAAAAGCCGTCGTTTCTATTGATTTTTTTTCGGTAGTAATGGTGTATTTTTGGGATTTATAGTGCACATATTCTTTGATAATACAACGCAAGTAGGATAAAAAGCCTCGTTTGCGTTGTTTTTCGAACCTTACACTGACTTGGGCATCGAACCCGACACCGGCAGTGCAGAAAAACATTTTGCCGTTTTGTGGTTCGTCTTTTGTGGTATTTCTTGCGCTTGCGTTAGCTGCGATAATTCCCACATCAATAGAGCGAGGTTTGCTTGAAATTAGGTGATGTAAAGCTGCGGCAGGCTCAAGTGGAATATGTAAGTGACGGGCAAGACCGTTACCGCTACCGGTGGGTAAAATTCCGAGTGCGGTGGAACTGCCGACCAAGGGGCATGCCACTTCGTTTACCGTACCATCTCCGCCGACCGCCACAATGCAATCGTACTGTTGTTTCACTAACTTTGCCGCTATTACTTGGGCTTCGCCTGTCTGCGAAGTTATATATATATCCGCTGTCGGAAAAACTTGTCTAATGTGTTTTTCGATAGAACGATATTTTCCTGTTCCTGCGATTGGATTTATAATAAAACCTGTTCTATTCATGTTCAACAGTCATCTTGTTTTCAATCAAACGGTTATTATACTGTTGAAGAAAAACTTTTATTTTTAATTCCAAAAATGCTACCATTTATTAAGGCAAATTTACGTTAAATTCTTGAATTACACATAGACGAATGGTCGGAAGTTATGAGTAGAGTTTAGCGTCCACTGTACATTTGTTCGTAGTAACTTTGATAGTCGCCAGAAGTGACACGAGAAAGCCACTCCCCGTTGTTTAGATACCAATCGACAGTGAGTTCCATTCCTTGTTCGAACGTTACAGAGGGCTTCCAGCCGAGTTCATGTTGAAGTTTGGAAGAATCTATGGCGTAACGCAAATCATGACCTGCCCGGTCTTTCACGAAAGTAATAAGTCTTTCGGCACTGCCTTCTTCACGTCCTAATTTTCTGTCGGCGATACGGCAAAGCAGGCGCACGATTTCGATGTTTTGCTTCTCGTTATTGCCACCAACGTTGTATGTTTCGCCTATTGTCCCCTTGTGAAAAATAATATCTATCGCTTGCACGTGGTCGCCAACGTAGAGCCAGTCGCGAACGTTTTCGCCCTTGCCATAAACAGGTAGCGGCTTGTTATTGCGAATATTGTGAATGATAAGCGGAATAAGTTTTTCGGGAAATTGATAACCGCCGTAATTATTGGAACAGTTGGATATAACGACAGGCAAACCATAAGTGTGGTGATATGCGCGTACTAAATGGTCGCTCGATGCTTTGGATGCAGAGTAGGGGCTACGTGGGGAATAGGGCGTTGTTTCGCTGAAAAGCCCTGTTGCGCCGAGTGAGCCATATACTTCGTCAGTGCTGACGTGATAAAAACGGACATCGCCTGTGGCACGCTCTTTCCAAGCATCTCGTGCAACATTTAACAGGTTTGCCGTCCCGACAATATTTGTCTTTATAAAATCTAATGGCGAAGAAATAGAGCGATCAACATGACTTTCGGCAGCAAGATGAATGACACCGTCAAAATTGTATTTTTCAAAAAGTCCACTTATCAACGAAGCATCGATAATATCGCCCTTTTCAAAAACATAATTCGGCAAATGTTCAACATCTTTAAGATTTTCGAGATTGCCTGCATACGTGAGTTTGTCGAGGTTTACAACTTTTGTTTCGGGATATTTTTGCACCCAGTGGCGCACTAAATGCGAGCCGATAAATCCGGCACCGCCTGTTATTAATATTGTTTTCATTCTGCGAAAATTGTTTTCATTCTGCGAATATTGTTTTCATTCTGCGAAATTACATATATTAATGAAAATATCCTACCTTTGCGGAAAAAAAATAATGAAATTTTCAGAGCAATTGCGCGAGAGAGCGCATAAAGTTTGGGAAGATGGTTACAATCACCCCTTCGTTCAAGAAATCGGAAAAGGAACTCTTGACAAAGAAAAGTTTAAATTTTATCTACTTCAAGATTATTTATACCTTATGCAATACGCAAAGGTATTTGCCCTTGCAGTCGTTAAAGCGAAGGACGAAGACACCATGCGCTGGCTGACAGGTGTGCAAAATCTAATCTTCAATACCGAGATGGATTTGCACCGTGGTTATATGACTTCTTACGGTATTAAATCAGAAGAAGTTGCAAACGTAAAGTCATCCCTGTACAACCGCACTTACACTGCAAATTTGCTTGCGACTGCGCAGACAGGGGATTTACTTGACATTCTTGTTGCAGTTTATCCCTGTTGTTGCACTTATAGTGACTACGCAATTCGTCTAAAAAACGAATACGGTCATCTTCTCGAAAGTAATTTTTACAAATCGTGGATTGACAATTATTCGCAGGAAGAATACGCCGAGTTTTGCAATTGGTTTGACGACAAGATAGAGGAGCTTGTCGCAAATAAAACCGAAGCGGAAAAGGAACGACTGATAGATATTTTCGTTTCGGGCGTAGAGTTTGAGTATCTCTTTTGGGATATGGGGTACAAGATGGAAATGGGCTACAAACTTTAGAGGCAGGTTACAAAATTTTCTACATAATGTAAAAATAATTTGTGGGAAATTTTCCGTCTGTTCGATACATTTAAATCTTTAATTGGGCAGCCGAAGACTTTAATTGGGCAGCCGAAAGCATAAAAAATCCCTGAAAATTTTAGCTTACGCTTTTATAATCAGGGATTTTTTTTATTGCTGTCGGGATGACAAGATTCGAACTTGCGACCACACGCCCCCCAGATGTTATTTTTACATGTAAATATCTTAATTTCAGTTATTTAAAGGGTGTTAAAATGACAGTGAAAAAGTGCCCGATTTTTGCTCCAAACATAAAATGCTTAATAAAAACAGGGCTACTGAAAAAGAAAAATAAAGAAATCTTATGTAAAAGCTATGCCGATAAGCAACGGATTAAGTATATCCAAAAGTTAAACGGCGGATCTCTTGTTGTCTTGTAAAACTTTTTCTACAAAATCTATTGCGACACCCGAAAAATCGGCAATCTGTGCAAGAGAAAAACCTTTGTTGTGCGCATGAAGAATAATTTCAATCTTGCCTTTCGCCATACCTTTCTCTGTTGCCTCTCTCATTGCGGTGTTTAAAGTGTTTATATTGTCGCGATAAGCCTTAAGGCTATCTTCGTACGAAACAGCTTCCTCTGGCGTAAATTTAGCTAATTCAGCAACTTTAAAAAGACGACTGAATACGCGCTCCTGCAACTTTGCAGGACGCGACTGGAACTTTGGTAATGATTTTAGAGCATAAAGCCACTTATCAAACATTGTTTCAAGTTGTTCCTCAGTCTTGTTGAATTT
>JAISPZ010000126.1 GCA_031274555.1 Bacteroidales bacterium
CCCCCGCACAGCCCCCGCTTGCGCGGACTATGCCGAGCGAGAGCGACTTCATTGCGAAGCAATAATCCCTAACGCAAGCCCCCGCCAATCCCCGCCCCCACCCGCGTCCGTACTATCATCCTGTACGGATTTGTCCCCCACGACAATCCCCCTCCCCTTATTTTATATTATCCCCATTATTCCATTGCATTGTTTATAGGTTGTTATAGGGGCACTTCCCCCTGTGTTAGCTGCTATCAACAGGCAGGGAGTGTTTTCGCCAGATACCGTTGCGCACAGGCTGTTGATTTGTTCCTTAGTTGCTGTCTGCGGAATTGTCATGTGTGACGTTGATGGAGTAGGGAACGAAACCACTTTGCCTGCTGCTACCGCCGCATTAAAAGGCGTATATATCATCTGTGCGAGCCAAGACTCAACTATGTTTATTGATTGCGTAGGTAATGCAAAAGGCATACGTCCCGCGTTTATCAGTGGTAGCCAAAAACTATCGGCAGGTAATAAAACGAGGTTTGTCCCAACTAATCCAATAGTACCCGAGCTTTGGAATCCGCTATTACCCAAGATGACTTGTTTGTTCCGCAGAAATTTCGGGGTACAAAAAAATATTGGTATGTTATGTGTGGCAGTGCCACCTGCTGTCCAACGGACGAAACCCCCATATCCCGAACTACCGTGAAGACCCCTTAGATTGTTGCCATTGTACGTATTTAGCATTATTCCACCATACAAATAATCCACAGGAAACACGGATATGAAACATGACGTACCTCTAACGTATGGGAAGATCCGATACGTACCTCTCTTAAATCTTTTGTAAGTGCTTCCATCGTCAAACGAGGTAATTGTATTGCCACGCCAAGTCGCCCCTGTGGAGATTTCTATGTGCGCATCCATAATCTCAATGTTAATGTAATATTGCTCTATGGATTGAATGATAAAATTATAACCTTTATATGCGACAGGCAACGACTTAACGCCATCAATTGTAGTGTTTGTCTGCTCATTGGATTGATTTATCGTTATTGTAGCATAATTAGCTTGCTCTACTGCCGATAATGCTGCGGGGCAGTTGCCAAATCCCAACAAATTTTTTGCCCACGTGTCATCCATCACCCCTACATCTTTTCTTTGTGCTGCGTTTATGTCATCTATAACATTTGCTGCAAGTTTTGCATACGTAATATTGCTATCTGAAATCTTTGCGGTAGTGATGGCATTGTCTGCAATCTTTGTTGTGGTAATATTGCCGTCAGCAATTTTCTCGGTAGTAACGGCATTGTTTGCAATTTTTGCCGTTGTAACATTACCATTCGCTATTTTTGCCGAAGTAATGCTACCGTCATCTATTACGACAGGATATATTTGCTTCCAATTGACCCATGAATTGTGATAATATATTCGGTAGTTTATATTAAATACGTTACTATCAGCACTAAATGTCGTCAGCTCTTGAATAACAGGAAAACCATCAGCTTCATTGGAAATATATGACACTTTTAGAACAGACGTCCTTATGCTACCGGAAATATTTGGAAAATTGACGTAACTATTTCCTGCTAACGAATATATTCCTGTTTCTGTCAAGTTATTTAGGTTCACTCCATTAGGAACATCTTGCGTGTTTGCCAATTTGCCAACGCCAATAGACTTGTCCTTAACAATAATTTTGTTATTGCTGTCAGTAGTAATCGTGCCACTGTCAGCAGTTGTCTTCAGGTATTCTGTCAGTTGTTCAGAATTTACGTATTCTTTATAACCTTCGTTTGAGATATAAGACAATAGTCTGTATTTCCCCGAATTTTTGTCTATTCCGGCGATAATAAAACCAACCGTTTGTAATACAGGTGTGTTTTGTCCTGAAAAAAGAAAAAGAACCGCCATATTGTCAAATACCAATGGTGGATTTGGTTGCGGACTAATATTAGTGCCAACACCTTGATTAAAATACCACCAGCCACGTTTCTGCTCATTTGGAAAATTACTATACAAAAAATTGCGTAGATCCGTTCCGTTAGGTATTTTTCTGCCTGAAAACACTCCCTTGCCGTCGGCAAACTTGATAGCATCGGTATCCCCGCCGCTTACCAAGCCGGAATTAGAGCCATTTGCAAGTGGAAGATTTGGTATTATTCCTGTCGAAAGCAACCCAATGGTAGCCTTTTTAGTAACATTTTCGCTGACAATAGGGAACACGTCTGATGCGTTTATATTGACAGCACTTTCCAATTCTGATATTTTAACGCCGGCCATAGTTATAAGTTATTGAGTTCAAAGATACAATGTTTGTATAACAAGCACAAATTCATGTCCTTCGTTTTTGTAGAAGTATTTGTACACCCCTTTGGCCCAAATTTCGCATTAAAAAATCTAAAAAACGTAAAAGTCTGCAAATAAGCCATACAATATAGTCGAACAAAAATGCACCAAAACAGATATAGTGAATTTTCTGACACTTAATGTGGATTTAATAGGTCGTATTGAAAAATTTATATTCTAATCTGACAGCTATAAAATGTTGATTTAATGCCTGTTCCTGTTCAGTGTTTATCGTGTTTGCGAGGGTATAATAAAAATCCAATTCTGATGGTAAAGACTTTATCCATGTGTCGGCTATTTCCTCTATTTGGCGACATCTATCTACATTTTTGAAATAACTGTCGTTTTCAGTGTCGTGTATGTCGGGGATAAAGGTATTTACATCCACCCTGCCTGTTTCAATTTGACCGTCAAATCCTTCAATAAACTTTACCACAATGTCCTCGTCTTGACTATCTTTAGGGCGTGTCCCAGCTCTGTAAACATTGCCGTTTATAGCACTCGCAAGAGTGCTATTTTGTACGAGGTCGAAAACAATATCTTCTACTTGCTGTCCTGTCATCGCTTTGTTGTTTTAGTTATTGTGCCAATTCCATCAATATTGGCTACAAATTTACACGAAATTCTCGAATTGCACACAGACGAATAAAAATTTGTTTCAAAAAAAGGGCGCATCCTCGATTTATCAACGTCCACGCTTACGCGCCTCCACGATTTATCGACGTTCACGTTTATTATATACGCCTCCACGATTTATCAATGGCTACGCCCTATATCTTAATTATTGTCAAAACCCAGTCGAGTAAGTCTAAATGGGATACTTTTTGCTACGACTTTATAATTTGCCAATCCATCCAAATATGCCAGCACAAGTTCGCACCTGACGGTCGGCCATCCTGAAATTTTATCGGTGTCATTATTATTGGTGTATCTTCTTATTTTGTGCCATGAATTGGAAAACCTGTTTGTCCCTGCCGTATAGGATGGCGCTTTTACTATAAATTCTTTGTCGTAGGAATTCTTAGAGAACATTCTGAAATAATGCCAATTACTATCACTGCCGGTTACCATTACAGGCAATAAAGAGTTTATCATGTCGCTATTACTCATTCCGGGCATGCAAGCCGTCATGTGTCTTCTGTGTAGTTTTTGAGGACCATTCGCCCGCTTCATACGGCGAAACATAACTGCAAGATTTGTTATATCCGCAGGACAGTTGATAATCCTGAATTCAATCTTATCTCTTTTCACACTTACCTCTATTGATGTCTGTGGCGCAGACAAGGGAATAAACGACAGCACCTGCGATATGGATGCCTTTTTTGTTAGTCCTTTGCTGACGATAGGGAATACATCTGATGTATTTATATTGACAGCACTCTCTAATTCTGATATTTTAACGCCTGCCATAGTGTTTATTATTTGAATTAACGGATTTTGCAAAGGTACGATGTTTACACCAAAAACAGAAATTTATTTTCAAAAATTATCGCTAACTTCGCGAAAAACAGTTTACAATGAAAAGAACAATCTTTATTCTGTCTGTTTCGTTTTTGCTTTACGCTTGTGGTGACAAGCCTGAAAATCCCACGCCCGAACCACCGCCATATCAACTTTACACTTCTCTTGTGGTTTGGCATAATATTGATGGTGATCCGAAATTTATTTTGTACCATAATGGTATTGTGGGTTATCCAGATAGTACGGGTTATTGGCATAAAATTGACACAATTGGAGAATTAACAAAAGGCGTGTTTTCTCACGAAATTATTATTGATACTTCTTTAACAAAAAGCGTACATCTTTTCTTTGGATTTGAACAGCCACTACGTGGAGACACTACATTTTATCTTATACCAAACATCAAAAATGTGATAGAGTTACCGCTAATTATGCGTGGCATAGAAGTAGATAAGGACAATCATTTTGAGTATCCTTTTTAGGGCGCAATCTTTAGGTTCCCGCTACTGTCCTTATACAACTGTCCAGATGACATCATACCCGTGGTGGGCAAATTAGGCAGTATAACTTTCAAAACACTACCATCTTTATACATCGAAATACTTCCTCTAAAACTTATGTCAAGAGGAGTATTTTCGTCTATTTTTTCGACTTTAAAGTATTCGTTGTTGTATATGTACATTTAAGCAGAAATATCAGGAGGTTCACGAAAAACTAAAAATCAGTAATAAACAGGAAGCAAATAAAAACAAGAGAATTAAGATATAGAGTAATGTGAATGTTGATAAGCTTTTCTTGTTTTTCCCGTAGAGAACGTGAAAAATTATACCTTTGTAGCCGAAATCAAAAACGTAAGAATATGTGTCAGGAAATAATGAATAAAGGCGAGATTGTCATCTATCAAACTCCGGACGGCATTGCAGAACTAGACGTTCATGTGGAGGGAGATACCGTTTGGCTTACGCAAGCACAAATGGTTGCACTGTTTGAACGCGACCAATCTGTCATTTCACGCCATATAAACAACATCTTCAAGGAAGGGGAGTTGGAGAAGAAAGTGGTATATGCAGAATTTGCATATACCACTCCACATGGTGCTATAGAAGGTAAAACACAAACTTCAATGGTGCAATGCTACAACCTGGATGTAATAATCTCTGTTGGGTATCGCGTGAAATCTCAACGTGGCACTCAATTTCGTATCTGGGCAAACAAAATTTTAAAGGATTATATTGTAAAAGGTTATGCCGTTAATAATAAACTGAAACTCAAACAGTATGAAGAATTGAAACAGACCGTAATGCTTTTATCCAATGTCATTCAAAACAAAGTATTGACGAACGATGAAGCGACCGGATTGTTGCGTGTGATTGCCGATTATACTTATGCTTTAGATACATTAGATAAATATGATTACCAACAACTTGCCGTTGAGAAAACAACTGATGAAGAAAAATTTCGTGCTACTTACGAAAATGCGATGGAAGCAATTGAACAATTGAAAAGCAAATTCAGCAGCAGCGATTTGTTTGCCAACGAGAAAGACCAATCGTTC
>JAISPZ010000028.1 GCA_031274555.1 Bacteroidales bacterium
ATCAACTACATCTTGAAAATATTGAGATATCTCTTTTTTATCCATATTTGTGATATTACTTTTTTATTCAGACCGCAAATGTAATTATTCCCTCCGAATTTTGGTGCGGTTGCCCTGATTTTCCTTAAGAGTTATTTTACAGAAAAAGGGAAAAATCTTGCAACAAAAGAGGATATTGGTGCTATCACAAAAGAAGTTGAAACGATAAAAAGTGAAATATCTTCGTCTGTATTAAAAAAAAAACGAGTTTGAAAAGGAACGCAAAGAATTTGCATTGACTTTCTTTGATAATGCTTGTTATTTTATCGATTATTCCTCTAAGGTATTAGATGTTTTGGGAAACAATGCTGATAATTTGGGTTTTATACAGAACCAAATAGAAGAACTCAGAAGTCAAATTGCCAAAGTGTGTAGTTCATTCTTAAAACTATTTATATATTTTGAACAGAGTCCATTTACAGAGACAGCTGATAAATATTATGATTCGACTGTTAAAATTCAACATTCAGCAATAAAATTATTGTATGGTTTAGAAAAAAATGTGAGAGAATATAATTTATTGTTAGATTCATTCAAGATGGGACAGGTGAATTATCAAAATGAACTAATAAAAAAAAAGCAAGCAAGAAAAGACCTTATGGAAACACACGCAACTGAAAGACAAGCAATATTATATGAAATCTATAATAATCGTACCGCTTATGTTTTAGAACTATCTAAACTACTAAAAGTCAATTAAAAATTTATTATGTCTAAATCATTATCAACCCACTATATTTATGCAAAATATTATCCGACAATTCTTGACGATGAATGTGAACAGATAGTGGTGGTATACACACTAACAGACAGTATGATAACTGCCTAAAAGCCCATAGACACGGTGTAACAATCAAAGCGCTGTATCATTTAGCAAAGCCCGCGTGCGAAAATGTTTCGATTGCAAAAGTTCCTCTTGTCCCAACCGCCCCCAAACAAACCAATTCCTCAAAATCCCCAAATCCCCAATGTGGGGATATTGAGGAAATCGGGGAAAGTGGGGAAAATCCCGTTTTCGTTCCAACTATCCCCCAAGCAGTCTTCAACGGCTTGCCGCCTTTACTACAACAAGTTGTAGCAAAAGCCGATTCGCCCGAAGATGCCGACTTGCTTTTATTAGGCTCATTAACCGTTTTTTCGTGCTGTTTGCCAAATATTTACGGTTTATACAATCAATGTGAAGTTTATCCTAATCTTTTTCTTTTTGTGGCGGCAAAAGCCTCAGCAGGCAAAGGTCGTTTATCCCTTTGCCGCCGCCTTGTGCAGCCCATTCACAACCATTTGCGAGAAGTAAATGCCGCCGAAAAAGAGCAATACGAACTTGAATTGTCGCGATATGTTGCTGCCAAAAACAAGGAAGATACGCAAAAACCACAAGAGCCGCCATTGCGTACCTTATTTATTCCGGCAAATAATAGTGCAACCGGCTTGTTTCAACTTCTCAAAGAAAACGATGAAAAAGGATTAATCTTTGAAACAGAGGGCGACACGTTGGCACAGACATTCAAGAGCGAACACGGCAACTATTCCGATGGTTTTCGCAAAGCATTCCACCACGAGCCGATTTCGTACAACCGCCGCAAGGATAGAGAGTTTGTAGAGTTAGCGCACCCGCAATTATCCGCGCTGCTTTCGGGGACACCCCGCCAAGTTCAAAGCCTTATCCCCGATGCCGAAAACGGACTTTTCAGCCGTTTCCTTTTCTATTACATTAACTTGCAACCCATTTGGAAAGATGTGTTTGCAGGCAACGACAATGCACCGCTCGAATATCAGTTTGACAAAATCGCAAGCGATTTTCAAACCCTCTACCACCATTTGCAACAGCAAACGGTGCGAATTCGCTTTGCTCTGTCAGCACAGCAACAAAAAAATTTTAACGCCTACTTTGACGAAACTCAACAACAATACCATGCGCAATACGGCGATTCTTTCATTGGAACAGTGCGGCGGTTAGGCTTATCAGCGTTTCGTATAGCAATGATTTTAACTGCTTTGAGAATACCGCAAGCGGTAAACAATTCTCAAATTATGGTTTGCAACGAAAGCGATTTTAACGCCGCCTTAGAAATAACCAAAACACTGATACACCACGCAGCACTAATTTTTACGCAACTGCCAACAGAAACACCAGAACACACGCCAAGCGTTGCACCGCAACAAAGGTTGTTACAGGCATTGCCGCCCGACTTCGACCGCAAAACCTATTTGGCAGTTGCCAAGACTTTACAAATACCTGATAAAACCGCCGAGAAGCAAATTGAACGCTACCTGAATTTGCACCAAATAGAGCGCGTCGCGCACGGTAACTACCGAAAAAAAATAGTATCATAAATTTTCTTCAAAAGCCCATATTTGTTGATTTTTTATTGACTTTCAAAAACTTTTTCTTGCGCGAATGTTATTCTTTTTAATGCTTGTATGCGATTTTCTTCGATTATATCGTAAAGAAGTTGTACCTTTGCCCGATTTTTTGTATATGGGCAAGATTTTAGAATACATACAGCAGTCGGGCAAGGGTAAATACCTGTGCTACAAAACAAAGAAGTTATCGTTGGATTCCAACGACAACGATACTATCGCGTACAATTACGATGACAATCCCGTTGTTCAGACTACTAAAAGCATTTTTGCAGAGACTGATCGCAGTCGGCAAGGCGTTACCTCTTTGCGCAACTTATTGAATAACAATATTTTACCACCACCCATTTTTCGCTACTTTTTAGACGGTTCGCGCCATACCTATAAAGTAGATGACATTGCCATAGGCAAAAAAATCTTTCCTATCGTAGCCGGACAGGTTATAGTTGGTTGTTGTGAAAGGCACGACCGCGATACATTCAAAAAATATGATATTAAGAGTAAGTTAGTTCTTTCAATGCCGGACGATTTTGACGGCGATGATGGCAGAGAAAATTTTTGCCGTTCCTTTTGCGAAGGACTAAATGCCGAAATTAGCAAACTCCGTTTCATTAGTGAAAAAGGTTTGAAAATCGAAAAACTTCTGCTCTACCGTACAGACGGACAGTCCCAAGATAAAGAAAAAGACAACTACAAAAACCGCGCTGTTGCTCAAATTCAATACGAAATGGTTGATGAGGAACAATTACTTGTAGCCCAACTTTGCAAAGAAAATAAACTTGATGATGAAAGTTGGTTAATCAAAGACGGCTCATTAGAGTATAATCCACGCTTTTCAAATCTTGAGCCTGCACAGTGGAATAATTTACGCGCCAATTATCAGCATGTTGTCGGCGTTTCTAAAATGTTCGACCCCGAACTCTTGCCCGATTACGAAGGCAACCGACTTTCCCAAACAATCGCCAATCTCAAACCATTTGAACGCACTAAAGTTTACCGCTACGAATCTGCCCACAGCGGCACTTCGTTTGCCGTATGGTATTTGCGGTTGAGAGGTGGAAATCAACAAGCCCAAACATTTAGAGAAACAAGTTTTTCAGATATAGTAAAGTGCGAATTGGTGTTATTGCGCGAGGGGCAACTAATCGACACCGATATAATAAATGTGATAAGTGCAAACCTTATTCGTGAGGCTTATCCTGTTTGCTTTGGAAGTGACACCCGATGGGCAAATCATTTGTATCCTGTATTCCTTACAGAATCATTTTGCAAATCCCATTATATTGATAGTAATGTAATATTAAGTTTATTTTAAATATGACAAAAGTTATAGGAAAAGTTTCAGCAACAGAAAAAAGTCCTTCCACAATAGACGACTTCTATTTTTGGACTGACAAAGGGCGTATTCTCAGCCCTTTTGATATTGTGAAAGTGGAACATGTTGCCCCCGATAAAACACAATCTATTACTTACGGAGTAGTAGAAGAAATTAACCATGTAACAGATGCGCCAAGCCATTTTACAAGTTACATTTCAAGCGATTTTGGCGATACCGCAGCAACAATCGGCAATATGAATCGTTTGGGAATGAATTATGTAAAAGCTCGTGTAGTATGCAATACCAAAGATATTTACACACCTGTTTTAGACGGCAAACAAGTTTCTTTATGTGATGAAACAGATATTCGTATTGCATTGGGATTGGAAAAAGTAGATAATCCGCTTGTTTGTGGCTATCTGCAAATGTATCAGGGCGAAGAAACTCAGAGAATCAAAGTTGAATTAAACTCTCATTTTTTGATTGGTCCCGATGGTGCGCATATCAATATTTCCGGCATTTCGGGGTTGGCTGCAAAAACTTCTTATTCAATGTTTTTGCTTAATGCCATACAGCACAAATTTAGGTTAGATGATGGCAGCACAGTAGCATTTGTATTTTTCAATGTCAAAGGACGCGACCTTATGGCGATTGATGAACCCAATACAGAACTATCGGCAGCAGATAAATCTATCTACGAACATTTGCAACTTTCAACAGAGCCGTTTAAAAATGTCCGTTATTACTATCCGTACAGCAAAGATACCGCAACGGCAAATGTTCAATCTTATGCAAAGCCTACCGATGTACTACGCCAAAAAGACAATCATAAAGCATTTGCCTACAAATTCACTTTTGAAAAATCGCAAGACAAATTAGATTTGCTGCTTGCCAACGAAGACGACAGCACCGGCACATTAGAAAGTTGTGTAAACTATGTAATCAACGGCGAAGGTAATTTTGCAGGTGTAAGCAAATGGAACACTTTTGATGAAAAACTGAATGAATGTACAAAAGCAGGTGCAAACGGTGGACATAAAAATGAAATACAGGTTATTAGTTGGCGTAAGTTCAAACGCTGTGTAAGTAAGGCAATTAAAAACGAAGTTTTTTCAAAGGTCATAAATAACGGCGAAGTTGATTTAACAGACGAAATTCAAAACACGCTAACAGCCAATCAAGTAATGGTAATTGACATTGCACGATTGGACGAAAACACACAAAGTTTTGTTTTCGGCTCTGTGGCGCGTGCTATTTACGATATGAAACTCGGTGCCGACCGCGACAATATCCCCGACAAAGTAATTTTGTTTGTTGATGAGTTGAATAAATATGCCTCAAACGATATTCCTAAAAATTCGCCCATACTTCGCCAACTGTTAGAAATTACAGAGCGCGGGCGTTCTTTAGGTATCATTCTTTTTTCTGTTGAACAATTCCGCAGTGCTATTCACGACCGTGTAAAAGGCAACTGCGCAACGCAGGCTTACGGACGAACAAACGCAATAGAAGTTTCAAAACCCGATTATCGCTACATTCCGAAAGTCTATCAAAATATGATGACACGGCTTTCGCCGGGCGAATACATTATTTCTAATCCCGCTTTGCGGTCGATTGTCAATATAAAGTTTCCCCGACCAACATATAAACAATATCCTAATGGCTAATCTATAAAAATAGAATGAAAGAGCATAAATCAAAAATAGGCAAAAACTTAATTGGAATGCTGATGTTTCAAATGTACGGCGATTCCAAGTTAATTTATCGTGAATATGTACAGAACGCCCGCGATGCTATCAACGATGCAGTAAAAGAGGGTGTATTAAGTAAAATCACAGAAGGTCATATTATTATAAATATAGATAACAATAACCGTAAAATTACCATTCACGACAATGGTACAGGCGTTCCTATTGAAAGAGTTGAACCTGTTTTGTTAGATATTGCTGATTCTAACAAAGACGGCGAAACTTCCGCAGGGCAGTTTGGCATAGGTCGTTTGGTTGGTGGTTATTTCTGCAAAAAATTAACTTTCAAAACCTCATACAAAGGCGAAGATGTCGCCTCTGAAATCGTGTTTGATATTGATAAAATCAAAGCAATTCTTGATGATAGCAGCAACAACAGCACTGCAACCGAAGTAATAGACATTTGTACTGACAAAAATATTTACGAAGAAGAAACGGATAAGCACTATTTTACGGTTACGCTCGAAGATATACACCCCGATTACCCCGAACTGCTGAATGAAGAAATAATTTCCGATTATTTGAAAGAAGTTGCGCCTGTTGATTATAATTCTGCTTTTAAAAATCAGTTAATCCAAACAAGCGTTCACGATGAATATATTGATTATCAAAAACAAGTAGGGCATTTCCAAATTTCTGTAAATGATGAGGTTTCAATAAAAAAACGCTATGGGTTAAACATTGAGGGAACTAACGACCAAATTATAAACTTAAACTATTTCAGTTTGCCCGATGATACTCACGGCTTATTGGCGTGGGGTTGGTATGCTTTAACCGAATTTTCAAGAGCAATCCCTGCTTCCGATAGAAGTAGTTGTTTTCGCTTGAGAAAGCACAATATTCAAGTAGGCGATGCAAACCTGCTAACTGATTTGTTCCCAAGAAATGAGACACGCGGTAATAAATACTTTTACGGCGAAATACACATTGCAAACCAAAAAATAAAACTCAACAGCGCAAGGGACGGTTTAGCACCAACACCCGAAGCCGAATGTTTAAAGCAACGAATTAGAGATTATTTCGACCACCTTGTTAAACTCTATCATTTGGCAAATGATATGAAAAAGGCAACCGAAGGGCTATTGAAGCAGGCGAAGAACAAGTAACGGCTACTACTACTGATTTGCCCGAAGTAACTAAAAAGTGGGAAGAAGCACTGAAAAAAATAGCAAGTGTCGAAAACTCAAAAAATGCGCAATCGGCAGCCGCAAAACAAATGATTGATTCGTACAAACAAAAAATCAACGAAGCAATTAAAACTATTCCTGCTACTACAGGAACAACAATAGGAACACCACCTCCACCTATTATACCTCCACCTATTCAAACACCCAAAGACCCATTAGAGCCTTTGAAAGATAAATTTTCAACCGATAAAGTTGAATTGATTAGGCGTGTGTTTAAATCATTGCAGGATAATTGTCCCCAAAATGAAAAGGACACTATCAAAGTCCTTATTAAAAAAGCAATTATGGATTTAAGCAAGTAATGGCACAAGTTAAACTCAGAAAAAAAGTTCTACTATTAGAGCCAAACTATAAAAACAAATTCCCGCCTATCGGCTTGATGAAATTATCTACATATCACAAGCGATTGGGGTACGAGGTAGTTTTTTACAAAGGCGACCTGAAGCAGTTTGTCATTGAACGAATTGCCGAGAGGTGCATTGCTGCGCTTGCCAATTTAGACAATACTATTGATTGGGCTTTGCGCAAAGATGTGCTTATTGATTTTATTCGTTACCGCAAAAAAGAATTTTTGCAGCAACTCAAACTGTCCGATTCCGAAATTGAACTTTTACTAAATGCCAAAGTAGAAGAATTTCGCGATTATTATTGGAAAGGCACTTGGGAAAAAGAGCCGGAGTGGGATAGAGTGATGATAACAACCCTTTTTACATTCTATTGGAAAGAAACCATTGAAACAATCAATTTTGCCAAAAAACTTGTCAAAAAACCGAGTGAGTTAATGGTGGGCGGTGTGTTGGCAACAATCCAAGCCGATGACCTCGAACAAGCAACCGGCATAAAACCGCACAAAGGTATTTTGAATGTTACGCGCTTGCCGCAAGATAATAAATCAGCCCTAACCACAGGCGAAGAAACGGTAATTGATAATTTGCCGCTCGATTACTCTATTTTGGACGAAATAGAGTACAAATACACGATGACAAATGCCTACTACGGCTACACTACACGCGGCTGTATTCGTAAATGTCCGTTCTGTGCTGTACCAAAATTAGAGCCAATCTACAATTCATACATACCACTAACCGACCGTGTAGAGTTGGTGCGCGAAAGATACGGAGAACAAAAAGATTTGTTGTTGATGGACAACAACATTTTAGCTTCCAAAGATTTAGAAAAAATTATCAATGAAATTGTCGCTTGCGGTTTTGGCAAAGACGACAAATTTACGCAGCCCGATTTGTTGGAAATTGCTATCGACAACCTCAAACAAGGCTACAACGACCGAGCATATACCCGCAAAGCCCAAGGTTTGATAATGGATTTTTACAACAAACTGAAAGTCGGTAGCGACGAATCATACCAAGTTTACAAAATAATTTTCGATAAATACCACATTAACAAGTTGCTGACTACCAAGCCCGAAAACTTGTTGCTTGCCTACGAAGAAATCAAAGCCATATACAAAAAGCATTTCCACCCAATGCCTCGCCAGCGTTATGTGGATTTTAACCAAGGTGTAGATGCACGATTGTTCACGGAAGAAAAAGTACAGTTGTTGAGCAAAATAAATGTACGACCGTTGCGGGTTGCCTTTGATAATATGAAAACCCAACCGCAGTACGAAAAAGCAATCCGAATGAGTGCCAACGCAGGCATAAGA
>JAISPZ010000087.1 GCA_031274555.1 Bacteroidales bacterium
AAGAATACGCCGAGTGGCTTGCCTGTGTGTGTTCCGTCTGCGTTTACTGCTGTGATTTTGTCTGATGTGATGAGCCAGCCGAGCTTGGCATCGAAGCTCTCAATGCCGTTGCAGCTGAAAGCGACACCTGTGCCCTCTCTTACGAGTAGTGTTGAGTGTTTGCCTATATCGCGTTTTACAGGGGCTATCAGTGCCAAGCGTCCTACATCGCCCAATCCGTGTACGCTCTCTAACATTGCCTCGCCCTCGAACGCTATTTGTTGGTCGGTGTTGCGGAAGCGGAAGGCGCAGGTGGCGTAGATAAAGGGCTTTCCTGTTTTCTTGTCGAGATAAACTTTGTGCACTATCAACTCGTAACCATCCTCTTTGCTCTTTATACCCACAGGTAGTGGAATAACTTTTGTCTGAAACAGTTCTGTTAGTGACTCTATATAGTTGCCTGCCTGCTGCACAAGGTCAAGCGCAGCAAAAGCGGCGTTCATCTTCTCTTGCTGTTCTTGGGTGAGATTATCGGCTTTGGCAAGTTCGGACGTGGGGTCGTCGGTGGTCTGGGCGGGCGCAAAGCTGATTGAGGCAACAAGTGCGAGTATTAGCAGAATGTATGACTTCTTCATTTTATTGTTATTGCAAAAGTATTAAATTTTCAGGTTTTATCAAATGGTTTTGTTCGTTTTTTACTCGTTCACGCCATTATGTTACCAAATCTTTCTAATTCTGTACTTACCGTAGTTTTTTTGCATCCAGTCATAGACTTGTTGGTATATTTGTTTGCGAGCACTTTCATCAATTTCTCCTAAATCAGGCGTTATTTTTTGTAAATCTTCGTTTTCAATGTTGTCCTTGATAAGGTAATATGCATCATTTGATATAGGAAAAGATCGGGAAGTTGGAGTATGGTTTTTTGTGAATTCCAAGGGAATATCTTTAAATGAAGTGTCTGTGGCAGGAGGCGGAGTTGAATTATAGCTGTCCTCCATCTGAATACGATACGGCACATCAGATAAAAGATATTTTGAAATCTCTCTAAAAGATTCTTGAGTTCGTACTACATTAACGAATTTTTCTATCCTAAAATTAGGACGTTCTTGCTTGATTTCGTCAAGGGTTCTTGTTCTTTCTTTAATATATTGTGTGTAGTATGGCTCTACTTTCATTCGTACAAGGGCTTCGACAACAATTTCTTTATTAAACATTCTTGGCTTGTCCAATGCTGCGATTAGTAGCTTCTTAAATCTTTTGTCTTTGAGGTAGCCACATAACTCGGCTAGGCTGGAACAGTCGAATCTATTGCTGAAGTAGTCTATAGTTTCGTTTTCGCATTCTTTTATTCTTGTTTCAAGTAAGTTATAGTATATGTGTTTATAAACATTCAAGGTATCTAATTCCATTTGCCAGAACAATTCCATTTGGTAGGCTTTGCTGTACACTTTGTCTATATCAAATTTATCTTCTTTTTTTAAATTTGCATAAAGTTCCTTTAGTGCTATTTTATAAATGGACAGAGTATCTATTTTTGCCATAAAAAATGCCTTTTCTTTCAAGTAGTCATTGGAATAACGGCTACATCGCGCCACAATGCTATCCATCTCATAAGAGGATATTTCGCCACTCATCAGTTGGATTATACGCTTTCTCATTGGCTCATCGTAAAGTATATCTATACTTAAATTGCATTTTTTTGCCTTTTCTAACAAACGATGGTCGCGAAACCAACACATAAGTTCAAAAGAAAAATTGTTACGATATCCATGTCTAAAATTAGTCAGATTGTTTTTTTCTTTGATTTTCAATTTATCAAAAACAACTTTAACTTCTTCAGGGCAGTCCCCTTTTCCGCTACAAGGAAACGAAAAAAGTCCAAAACATAATAGCATTATAGCATAAATTTTTCTTTTCATAATCTATTTGTTTTTCAGGTAATCTATTTGGTATTTTAGAAAATATCGACGCATATCAGATCCAAAGCCAATATAATCCATTATATTTTTTGTTGTATGTTTCGGTATTATCCTGTTTTCCACACGACAAACACCTGCTTCGTCATCATAGTTTTGCTCAAAGGTGTGTAGTAATCCCAAATTATGTCCTATCTCGTGTGCTGCTACTATACCTGATTTATTGTAAACAATAGCACAATTGTTTAATAGTAAGCCCATTCCTGTTATATCACTATTGGTGCTAGGAGAACATACAAAGATAAAATACTTGTTAACAACTTTATTGGGGAAATTTTTGTATAAATCTTCGTTCAAATCTTCGATTTGTTGATTTGTTGATTTATTTATCCCAAAAGTATCAACGTATGTTCCACTATCAGCCAAGCGAAATTGTAAAAAACATTGCTTATAGTAGAGATTTAACGACTCAACCAATGCGCGTTTTTCAGAGGTAGAAAAAGCATAATAATCTGCCTCATCACTGCGCCTAACACGGATTATTCTGACTTCTTTTGGTTCTTTTAGCGGTCTTGATTGTATCATTAAACGACCTATTTCAGAAGTCTTAATACCGCCTTTCAGTAAGGCGTACGCTTTTAAAATATAAGTAGCAGTGTCCCCTTGTTTCGCTTCCAAAAGTAGAGTATTAACATTTGTGCGTATTTCGGATATCTTTTCTTTCTCGTTAATACTCAATTTTGCATCATCACATTCAAAAACAATCATTGAATCTAATTGCGCATTGCTTGATTGATACTGTATCTTTACACTTACCTCGTTATTGGGTAACAGATACATCATGGGAACATAATAATCCGTATTTGCAACTCTTAATGGTTGCCCATAGTCACCAGCTGCCTGACATTGGGGAACAAGTGCGTCATCAAAACCATAATACCTATAGTGGTCGTCTATTGGTTTAAAGCTCAACAGACTGCCGTCTATGAAATTTATTGTGAACTCTATTTCACTGCCAGGAATGCTATCGCCAATGATAACTGTATCTCTGCGTGTTATTGTGTCATAAAAAATAATATTAGTTGCAACACGAGTATCTACTTTCATTTTTACGTTCCCATTCATCATGGATCGTGAGATTTCAAAATCAGGCCTAAGTACATCGTTAGATCCCCATGTCCATTTTGTGGCTATAGGAATAATTCTACCAAATGCCCCACTTTTGAGACGTAGCCTGCTTCGATAATTATCGTCTTTTATCGCATTTTGTCGTGCACAATGTGCCAATGCAACAAGGTCATACCCTATTCTCAAGTTTATGGAAGCATCTTGTTTCGGCAGATATAGAGTGTGATTGTCATAAATCGTGTCTTGCCGTCCATCCACCGTTACATAGAGAAAATTGCAGCTGGAAAGTTTGTGTATTGATGATTTATCTTTTTCACTTACCCTCTCTGTAACTAATTTTCCGTTATCGTCTTTTATTTCGTACACGTTTCCATCATCATCAGTTACTATTATCGGAACAGAGGTAACATTGCCTATGCTGTCTTTTGGAAGCGTTATTGTTTCGGTTTCACCGTTGTCGCCCGTGACAGTTACGGTGCAAACACTATCTGCCGAACAATCTATATTAAACGCGCTTGTATCAGATACTGTAAAGTTTACAGATACTGTGTCATTCGGCTTTAATGCGTTCGTGATTGCCTCAATGTCTTCGGTTATAGCATCCACGTCGATAAGCAAAGAGGGGTCATTTACACTCAAGAAATCATACTCCAATATTTGCTTATCAGTGTTTACTCGCAAGTCCCAAAAGTCGCACAAAAATTTTACGCCCCAAATCTTTACCCAAAAGTGAAATTGTCCTTTGTAAATACCATTTGCACTTTGAGTTATAGAAGTGATAATAAAGATATTATTACCCGATGGAGTCGTTATAGTATCGCCGACATTTAAGTCCATTTTGAGTGTCTTGTTCTCGGGAACAGGTTCTGATGCCAAAGGTGCTTTGCACTCACATTCAGGACAAATTTCTTCGGGTGTGGGCGGTGGAGTGAGCTTGAATTTCTTCCACGCGGAAAACTCACTTGGATATTGTGTGTTTCCGTCACAAACGGCTTGTACGCGCAGACGGTACTCCTGGTCGTAATTAAGACCTTGCAGTTTGTACTTGTTGTCATATACAATATCCCGCCTGTTGTATCCTGTCGTGATGTTTTCTGCCTCTATCGTGAATGATGTGTGCCTGTCGGCTGTGCTCCAACTGTAAATGGCATCTTTGCTTTTTTGTTCGACTTTAAGATTTCTTGTCGTGTCGCACTTGCACATATAGGTAAATATGCGCACCTCGCTGTGCCCGTCCTGCTCAAAGGGCACTTGGTTCATAAGGTCGGATGCTGTAACCCTCCACGCATAGCGCATACCGGGTTCAAGATTGAGTATTGAGGGATGTACCACGAGTGTATTGTGGAACTGTGTCGTTGTGTGGTATGGTGGCATTGTTGTTACTATGGCGTTGGGATTAATGCCGTCTAATCGCAGCTCCCACAGTTCAAACGTGTATTGCACGTTAGCACCGGGAATACCGATGTTGCTCGTTTCCCACGTGAAAGTTAGTGGTATGCCCGCTATCTGTCCGAGTTCTACGTCTGTTGCGGGGAGTTTGAGCAGTGGTGGCTTTCCGAGTGCGAACCACCCCATCGCTGTTCCTCTGTTGGATATAAGCCTGCCTGTCATTGAATGTCGCACTTCTACCGTAACGCGGTAAAATCCCTCTGGCAACTGTCCTGTACGGCGGTATTGTTCTTTTGTGTATCCTTTAAAGACGAGGTTGTCGGGATTGAAGTATGGCGCAAGGTCTTCGCCGAAGAATATTGTCGTTTCGCCCCCACCAACATAAGTGGGCATGACGATGATGTTTGGTACTGTTTCTATTCCTCTGCCGTCTATTGTTTCCATCTTGATATGCAGGCGTATCGGCAGGCTTGTTACCGTAACATCTCGCACTTGTATCATGACTACGAGTTTTTGATTTCCGGGTTGTCCGTAGTCTGACAGTCGCAGCGAGTAGGGCGGAGTTAGTGTTGGTTGAACGTATATAGGGTAGGAACTTTGTGCCGTAGCTTGATGGACACTACACGACACAGCTATTACTAAAAGTGATTTTAATAACTTGTTTTTCAATAAAGAAGTAACTGAAAAGAATTTTAGTAATTTCTTTCTCATGTGTTTGTAAATTATTCTCAATCTGCTCAATGGAACTCGCCGACAAATATTTATTTTGATTGATGAACGACTATTATGCTCGTTTTATGA
>JAISPZ010000025.1 GCA_031274555.1 Bacteroidales bacterium
CCTGCTAAAAGTTGGTATCCTTACAGCCAAAGTGGTGAAGCATTAATTTTGCGCGATGTATCGTCCGTAATTTTTTTCGGGACGATACAGATGCCACAATCAATAAACACAATAAAAAACAATAAAAAAATGAAATCAAAACTAATTTCTTTCTGTATGACAATGCTGTTTGCCTGTAGCACAGCATTTGCACAAGTGTCTTACACTCACAATTCTACTCAAGCGGGGCAAATGAACTCGGCAACAGTGCCGAATTATGCCACCATTACCGACCTCACTGTTACGGGAAACATAGATGCCCGCGATGTCAGGTTTATGCGCGACAGTATGACCGTGTTGGCGGAGTTGGATTTGAGCGGAGCAACGGTAGTAGCGTATAGCGGTTTAGGCGGAACATATCTTACCGATACGACTTATCCTGACAACGAGATGCCGGAGTATTCGTTTTGCACTCCTGACAATTATCAAGGCAAAACTTCACTTGTTTCGGTGCAGCTACCTGCCAGCTTGACTTCTATAGGAAACCTTGCGTTTTACGGCTGTAGTGGCTTGACTGGTTCTTTGACTCTGCCTGCCGGCTTGACTTCTATTGAGCATAATGCGTTTGCGCATTGCGTGGGTTTGACTGGTTCTTTGACTTTCCCTTCCGGCTTGACTCATATTGAAGAGGGTGTGTTTAATGGCTGTAGGGGTTTGACTGGTTCTTTGAGCTTTCCTGTCGGTTTGACTTTTATTGGGGATGGTGCGTTTAACAATTGTGATGGTTTGACTGGTTCTTTGACTTTCCCTTCCGGCTTGACTTCTATCGGGAGATGGGCGTTTTACGGTTGCAGTAGCTTGACCGGCTCTTTGAGTTTTCCTGCCGGCTTAACCTCTATTGGGCAATACGCGTTTTATGGATGCAATGGCTTTACAAACATAACGAACTTCAACCCCACGCCTGTAAGCATTGCATCTAATGTTTTCAGTATGGACAAAAGTACTTGCACACTTACCGTACCAACATCATCGGTTAATCTATACAAAAATGCCGATGTATGGAAAGACTTCCCGAATACTGTGGGTGGCGGTTTGTCGATGTCGGTAAAATCAAATATTTCCACATTAGGTAATGTTTCCGGTGTAGAAAATCGATTTTACGCAGTGGGTGAACAATTAAATTTGACTGCTATGCCGGCAGTTGGTTATGGATTTATAAATTGGACAAGCGGAGAAACGGTGCTTTCAACCAATACGACATTAAATCTTGTTGCGACAAAAGATACAGTGATAATCGCCAATTTTGGCAATGCCACCACTATAAATTTGCCTGTTGCCGGTACACTGAAAGATAATGTTTCAACGACCACGACTCGGCTCACCGTTACGGGAAATATAGATGCCCGCGATGTCAAGTTTATGCGTGACAGTATGACCGTATTGGCGGAATTGGATTTGAGCGGAGCAACGGTAGTAGCGTATAGCGGTTTAGGCGGAACATATCTTACCGATACGACTTATCCTGACAACGAGATGCCGATATATTCGTTTTACCACCCCAGCAATTATCAAAGCAAAATTTCACTTGTTTCAGTGCAGTTACCCGCCGGCTTGACCTCAATCGGCACTTCTGCGTTTGATGGTTGCTACGGTTTGAGCGGTTCTTTGACTTTCCCTGCCGGCTTGACTTCTATTGGGGACTATGCGTTTTATAATTGCAGTGGTTTGACAGGTTCCTTGACTTTTCCTTCCGGCTTGACTTCAATAGGGGACTATGCGTTTTATAATTGCAGTGGTTTGACAGGTTCCTTAACTTTACTTTCCGGCTTGACTTCTATCGGGGACTATGCGTTTAATGGTTGCAGTGGTTTGACAGGCTCCTTAACTTTACTTTACGGCTTGACTTCTATCGGGGACTATGCGTTTTATAATTGCAGTGGTTTGAGCGGTTCTTTGACTTTACCCTTTGGCTTGGCTTCTATTGGTGAGCGGGCGTTTAGTGGTTGCAATGGCTTCACGAACATAATCAACCGTAATCCCGAGCCGGTAAGCATTACATACAGTGTTTTTAGCGTGGTCAGGAGTATTTGCACGCTTACTGTGCCTGCTTGCGCATTATCCGCTTACAAGCGAGCCATTACATGGAAAGATTTCAGCACGATTATCGGCGACAGTTCACTTTCGTGTTCCGGTGACGCGGGTGTATTGCCAAATAAAGAGGCACCGCAAACAACGTCATCCTTGCAGGTTTACCCCAATCCCACCCGCGACAAAGTATATTTCAGCAATCCTAATGGAGTAGAGGCAACACTTTACAGCCCACAGGGTAAACTATTACAGCGCACTCATAGCAACAGTGTTGATTTGTCGTCTTACCCTCAAGGTATTTACCTGCTAAAAGTTGGTATCCTTACAGCCAAAGTGGTGAAGCATTGATGCCATAAAGTATCAACGTTCACGCTTACTCTGTATCTCATTAAATAATAATTATGAAGCAGATTATTTTATCTTTAGCAATATTTTTTATTGCGACAGTAAATTAGGATTTCGCAACTCACAAAATGCTGAAAACGCAATCACTCTGAATATTTTTAATGCAAAACATGGCGGTACTGTTCTCGCCTCGCAGATTTATATTGACGCTCAAAACAATTTTGCGGGAGCTTCTTTTGTTCCACTTTTGTTCCAGTAGAAGAAACAGACAGTATAACCGTTATCCCTGCCACAGGTTAGACAAATAAAATTGCAGCTGAGCCGAGTATTCTACTTGTTGCATACGTCAAGGGAGTTTACTGTCAGATTTATGTTGAAGACTATATTATCCACAGCAGCGAGAAAGAAAAGACGACAGGCAACAGGCTTCAGAATTTTCAGATATGAGTACAGATTTGATTGTAGCCACAATAGATGAAATAACAACTCAACTTTTTAAAAATGTAACGACTACTGTCGGCAAGCAAAAATTGGCTATCTATGTGACTAATTCAAACAGTACTTTTGATGCCAAAGTCGCAAGTTCGCGGCTTATGCAATAGTGTTAAAAAAAACTACTTCAGATTTGAAGCATATTCAAGAATTTCCGTACTTTTGCAATCGAACCGAGCGAAACTCGAACAAAAACCGAACCAACCCCAAACAAACCGAACAAAACCAAACAAAGCCAAAACAGAAGAAGCCGAACAGCCCCGAACCCCGAACCCCGAACCCCGAACCCAAACAACCCCAACCCCAACCTCAACCCCAAAACAAAAACAAGAATAAACATAACAACATGCTATTACAGGCAAAAAACGTAACAAAAAACTACGCTGCTCACAGGGCACTTGACGATGTGTCCATAGACGTAAGAGAGGGCAGTGTCTTCGGGCTGCTTGGACCAAATGGTGCAGGCAAGACAACCCTCATCCGCATTATCAATCAAATTACAGGTCCCGATACAGGGACTGTGCTATTCAACGGCGAGCCGTTGCAGCAAAAGCATATTTACAGAATAGGCTATCTGCCCGAAGAACGCGGTCTGTACAAAAAGATGAAAGTAGGCGAGCAGTCGATTTATCTCGCCCGTCTTAAAGGACTTTCAAAAAATGATGCGGAAAAACGTCTGAAAGAATGGTTCTACAAGTTCGACATAATGCCATGGTGGAACAAAAAAGTAGAAGAACTGTCAAAAGGAATGCAGCAAAAAGTTCAGTTTATAATAACTGTGCTTCATGAGCCACAACTCCTCATCTTTGACGAACCGTTCAGCGGTTTCGACCCCATAAACACCCAACTTCTCAAAGACGAAATTCTCAGTCTTAAAGAAAAGGGTAGCACAGTAATTTTTTCCACTCACAATATGTCTTCAGTCGAAGAAATCTGTGACGACATTGCGCTTATCAACAAGAGTAAAAAAGTTCTTTGTGGCAGTTTTGAAGAAATTCGCCGTTCGTTCAGTGCGCACCTTTACGAAGCAACTCTACAGAGCGACAGCAATCCGTTGCAGCATGTCGAAAAATACGTGCAGGTGCTTGAAAACGAAATGTTAGAACGTAAAAACACTTATCGTTTTCGGCTTCAGAGTGAACATCTTGACACTAATGCACTATTGCAAAATCTTATGCAGCACGGTCAGATTGTAGAGTTTAGAGAAATGCTTCCGAGCATGAATGATATTTTTATTAAAACAGTAAAGGAGGGCGAGAAATGAAAAATAACACATTAGTAGTTCTGCAAAGAGAGTACTTTACAAGAGTAAAGAAAAAATCATTTGTCATAATGACACTCCTTATGCCTATTTTAATGGTAGGGCTTATGTTTGCACCTGCACTCTTGATGGACATTGGCAAGGAACATAAAACGTTTGCCGTCATTGACGAAACGGCATACTACGCGGGAGTGCTTGAGAATAGTGCAAAGAGTACGTTTGTATTTATGTCCGACACCGCTTCGGCACGCGACTCCGTAGTAAAAGGTAGCTATGTGGCAATGCTTGTGATAGAAAAGAGAAACGACACAAGCAATGTTCAGAACATGAAACTTTTTTATTCCGAGAGCGAACCAAGTTTAGAAACAGTGGGTGAAATAACAGATGCTATAAAAACCCAGCTACAGTCACTCCTTATGCATAAAATAGAGGGTGTCGATAAACAGGTTTTCGACAAAATAAATAAAGCAAGCGTAGAAGTCACTTCGCAAGACCTTGTCACAGGTATGCAGTCTTACGTCGAAGTCAAGACGATATTCGGCTATGTATGCGGCATCCTTATATACTTTTTTATTTTCATTTTCGGCAGTCAGATTATGTCAGGTGTGCTTGAAGAAAAAACAAGCAGAATTGTAGAAGTTATTGTGTCGTCCGTAAAGCCCATGCAGCTTATGCTTGGAAAGGTACTCGGACTTGCTTTTGTCGGATTTACTCAACTTGTTATTTGGGTAGTGTTCGGCTTTCTGCTCGTCACAATTACGAGTTTTATTGCAGGTACAGCGGCAGCACCCGACGTATCCGCGATGGCAGGCTCAATGCAGATGGGTGGACAGAATATTGATATGTCGGCAATGACAGAAATGGCAGGCAAGGTTGGCGAAATGATCGCTTCGATAAATCTACCGTATTTAATACTGATGTTTTTCTTCTATTTTCTCGGTGGATACTTCCTTTACGCTTCGTTGTTTGCAGCTATTGGCGCAGCCGTAGAAACGCAGGAAGAAACGAGTCAATTTATGCTTCCCATAACAATACCGTTACTTCTCGCTCTCATAATATCCACAAACATAATAATGGAGCCAAACGGTCAAATCGCATTCTGGTTTTCGATGATACCATTCACCTCGCCGATTGCAATGATGGTGCGCCTGCCATTTGGTGTTCCGATGTGGGAAGTAGGGATTTCGCTCGCGCTGTTAGTCGCAGGATTTATATTCACAACGTGGCTCGCCTCGCGTATTTATCGTGTTGGAATTTTAATGTACGGCAAAAAAGTTAATTACAAAGAACTGTGGAAGTGGATAAAATACTAAAATCAATTACGAATTACGAATTAAAACGAACGTCAGTAATAACATAGACAATATAACTAACAACAAGTACATCAGCCGTAATTGACAATTGACAATTGACAATTAACAATTAACAACTGACAACTGACAATTGACAATTAACAACTGACAATTGACAATTGACAACTGACAATTGACAATTAACAATTGACAACGTAATTGAAAATATGAACAGTATTTTTTCAGACAAAAAGTGTGTAGGTCTTCTCGGCATGGGGCGAGAGGGGAGAAGTTCGTATGCTCTTATTCGCGGTCTTTTTCCTGAAAAAGAAATCTTTTTGATAGACGAAAAAAAAGATTTTATTGAGCAAATGCCCGAACTGAAAAAGGATGAATATGCGAAAGTTCTCGTAGTGAAAAATATATGCGATTTTATAAGCCATGATAAAGAAGCGTCCTCTATTGATTTTTTTCTTAAAGCTCCGGGAATATCGCTAAAAAACTATCCTTCGCTTTTGCACGACAAAAGAATGTCTTCGCAGACAGAAATCTTTCTGCAACGCTATGGAAAACAATGTATTGGCATTACAGGAACAAAAGGAAAAAGCACTACAACAAATCTTATTTACCACCTGTTAAAACCATTTCGTACTGTGATTATGGCAGGCAATATGGGTATTCCGCTTTTTGATATTGTCAAAGAAATTACGCCTGACACAATTGTTGTGTGCGAACTCTCATCACATCAATTAGAATTAGTCAGTCATCCGCCACAGACAGGTATTTTGCTCAATCTTTACGAAGAGCACCTCGACCACTATGTTGATTATCTCGCGTATCAGCGTGCCAAAATGAATATTTTCAATAATGGTGACGGAGTTGCGATTTTTTACGGTGGCGATACTCTTATCGCACAACGTTTTAGTGAAATAAAATTCAGAGGAAAAAAGTTGATTTACGGTGACGAGCTACATCTGGACACACAACGTGTGGATAAGTCATTAATAGACACACCCTGTGCTCTTATCGGTCATCACAACAATTTAAACAAGCAAGCCGCAATACTTGCCGTAAAAGAAAAAGGTCTTACTGACGTACAAATAAAGCAAGGTCTTTCCACATTCAAAACATTGCCACATCGCCTTGAATATATAGGCGAGATAGAGGGCATTTATTTCTACAACGACTCAATTTCAACAATACCGCAAGCGACAATTGCTGCGATAGAAAGTTTACGTATGCTTCCGTTTATAAATGATGTCGGGAGCGTTATTCTCGGCGGTTTTGACAGAGGCATAGACTATAGCGTACTTATTGAATATCTAAGGCGCAAACCTGTCAAAAACATCGTTTTTACGGGTCCTGCGGGAAAGCGGATAAAAGAAACCCTGTGCTGTGCGGGAGTTATCAGTGTCTGCGATTGCGCTGATAGCACCGCTTGTGCCGACTGTCGCGCTTTTGAGAGCAACAACTTTGCCGATACTGCCTACGCCAACTACTCCAACTACTCCAACCGTCCTGACGACTACTACATTTTTGAGAGCGACAACTTTGCCGACATTGTAAAGTGGTGCAAACGGCATACAGGCAGAGGCAACGCCTGCCTGCTTTCGCCCGCTGCCGCGAGTTACGACCAATTCAGGAACTTTGAGGAGCGTGGCAGCGTTTTCACAGACCTCGTCCGCCAATAATATAAGTTCAATTATAAAAGTTATAATTTATAACTTTGTTTGTTGAATCTATATTTTTCCCTATATTTTTCCTTAGTGTCTATGGCGATAGTTGAACTTCGCTCAAAAGCGCGGGAACTGTCGAAAATATAACGATAAGTGTAATGACGCTGATAGAAGTCGGCACCTACTCCCTCGTGAACGGCACGCATTTTGGGGTTGAAGTCGCCGACCCAAGAGAGTTCTATTGCCTCTATCCATGGGCGTTTTTTCATCACTTCTTCTAACTTCACAAAAATCGCGCTCTCTACTCCGTAACGTTGATATTCGGGCAATACACCCATAATCGTGATGCGCGTTCGTTTCATGTAATGACGCTTTTTCATCCATATAAAACGAAGTTTATTCCATAGATTTAAACGACCGTTGAAGTGTTTGAAAATATATCCTGCGTCAGGAAACATTATAAAAAATGCTATCGGCTCATCGTTGTGATAGGCGAACCAAATCATTTTTGGGTCAATGATACTGCGGGCTTCGCGCAATTCTTTCTTGAGTGTTTCGGTCTGAATTGGCGTGAAGTTTTCGTGAAATTGCCACGCTTTATCATATACTTTTTTTATGTCTTGCATAAACTTGGAAGCGTGCTTGTAGTCGAAATGTTTATAATGAAAATTCTCTTTGGAAAGTGTCCATTCGGCAATGCGATAAATGCGCTCTGGAAGCCATGGATCTTTATTCAGGCGTAAAAGATTTGTGACTTGCTCAAAGTACATTTTGAAACCGTATTCTTCAAAAAATTCTCTGTAATACGGCGGATTATATAACATTCCAAATGGCGGTTCCTGCTCAAATCCCTCTACAAGCAGCCCCCAATAATTATCATTCTCACCAAAATTAATTGGACCGTCCATCGCTTCCATGCCGCGCTCTGAGAGCCACTTTTTGCACGTATCAAAGAGCATAAATGCTGCCTGTTTCGAGGGAATACATTCAAAAAATCCTATACCTCCTGTCGGTTGCTTGAAAGTATATGCTTTACTTCGATTGATAAAAGCAGCTACACGACCCACTACAAGGTCATTTTCGTCCAATAACAAAAATCGTGTTGCCTCTCCGTGCGAAAAAAATTCATTGCGGGATGGTGTAAAAATATTTTCAATCAACACTTCGAGTGGAGTAACGAAATTTTTATCGTTTTTGTAAAGCTCCCGCTGAAAGCGGTGAAACTCGGCTCTATGTTCAGCGGTTGTAACTTCTATAATCTTCATCTTCCAATTGCATTTTTAAACCAAAGTGAGGGCGTTAATTTTCCGACACCATATATGCGGAAGAAATTATTATCTGACTTTGACATGATATCACAAACTTTTATCTCTGTCATATCCCCATAAGCGTAAGCAACAAGGGATAGAGGTGATGCTGTCATTAAAAAATTTGCGCTTAGACGGGTGTCGTCCTTGCTATTAAAATATTTTGAAAAATATTTATTCCAAACACCTTCGGAATTTTTTTGCACTTCATCTCTTAATTCGGCGGCAGTCATGGAAGTATTTTTATACCATGCTTCCCACGTATAAAGCTCTACTAACGCCATGCCTGCTTTTTCCATGAGGGGCAAAAATCGTAGTTTGGAAAGCATATTATTTTTTTCGAGCAGATACATACCAAGTCCATTCGCAAAAAATTCATTCGGAACGTTTCCCATAAAATAATTGTTGAGTTTATTTCTACCATAGTCAAAAGTACTGTCACCATCTGATGAAATTGCTCCAGCTGCAATCATTGTTGCGATAAGACATCCCATGTTATGTACTGCAATACGGAAAGACGAAGCCGAAACGCCTGTGTCATCAATATTCACAAGCAAATGTCCCTTACTGTGAGGTAGAGCGTCATAATAAAAAGTTCCCTCACCATTGATTGCCTCTATCGTTATATTTTGTAAAATTGTTTGTATATCTTTTTGAGAAAACCCTGCGTTTTCCAATATTTTCGGCATATCGTCAGATAAGATTCCAACATTCTTATATGGATATTTTACGCTGTCTTTTTCCGTTGCGTACAAGTCTTCCGAAGTCAAATCTCTGTTAAGATTTTTATTTAACAACTTGCATGTTTGTTTAACATCATCGCCTTTCAAAAAATTTTCTAATGTGAGTTTCATCTCATCAAGTGAGCTCTCATACTTGCTGTCAAGCATTCTCATAAGAAAATTTGCACGCAGATAATTATCGGACTTTAACTGCGCTTTCATAAATTCGAGAAGATATTTATAACGCTCTATTTTTTTTGAATGTAAAATCAATTCTTCTCTTGATAAATTCATCTCAAACTCCATTGAGTATTGTCGCATTGTTCGCTCTGCTTCTACTGCTTCTCCTGCTATTTCGTAAGATTGACGCGACACAAACATATCCCCCAAGCGATAATATTTCCACTGTTGCAAATTGCCACCACGTTTTTCTTTTTCTCTCCAGGGGACGTATGGAAAATTCAGGGCAATAGCAAACGCAAGTTTATTTTCGTAAAAATTATCACTGTAAAAACGTACGGGGTTATATTGTGAGTACGTATAGTCAAACCAATTCAGGGGACGAAGTGTATAGTCGCGGGTGATTAAAAGTTCGTATTCCATCGCTTTTTGGTGTCCAAAAATAGAGCGGGAATAATTTGAAATCGACTCTCCAAGCAGTCGTCTTGCCGTAGTGTCATTTACAAAATTGTTGATACAAAATTCTTCATACACATATTCGTCTCCATCTGTTTTTGGATTCCAAAGTGTCGCCGAATGAAGACATCCTGCGTATATTCTCGCGCTGTCAGCATTTTTTTCCTTTACGATTTTTTTTGCAGTCCTCTGCGCAACCTGCGAAATTATTTTTGTCAGGTTCACATCTATTGTAGATTGCGCCTTTAAGGTAGTTATGCCAAAAATAGTAACACAGAATAGGATAATGTTTCGCTTCATATTGCAAATTTAAGTAACTTTGGCAAATGTTTTGATAATTGAAACGAGCATGATAATATTTGACATATTTATTGCGAGTTTCGTATGATATGTAAAAACACTGTGAAACGAGCGTGACTTAAATGTTTACTGCAAGTTCCATTGACAGATGAAAAACAAATTATAAATATATGAAACGAGCATGACAAATCTTGACATCCACGACAATTGTTTATGTGCGAGTTCCATATAACATAGTGAAAAACAAATTATAAACATAATGAAATCACGAATAACATTACCTCTTACCATTATGAACTTTATGCAGTTCTTTGTTTGGGGTGCATGGATGATGACACTTGGCTCTTATGGCTTTGGCGAAAAGGGCTGGACAGGCTACGAGTTTGGGCTTGTTTTTTCAACAATGGGTTTTGCTTCGCTTATAATGCCTACCTTATTCGGTATTTTGGCAGATAAATGGAACGCTAAATATGTTTACGCTATTTTGCATTTACTGTTTGGTGTAACAATGTGTTTCTTGCCGTTTATACCAACAGCGACAACATTCTTCTGGGTTTTATTGGTAGCAATGTGTTTCTATATGCCTACACTTGCATTAAATAACTCTATCGGTTTTGAAGTTCTTAAAATGAACGGCAAAAACCCGACTCAGGATTTTCCACCTATCAGGGTATTCGGCACTATTGGCTTTATTGCTGCAATGTGGCTCACAAATCTTGCTACAAAAAAAGGACTTCTATTTGAAGATCCGAGTATCTCATATTCGTTTTATATTGCCGCAATTGGTGCTGTCTGTTTAGCATTCTTCTCCTTTGCAGTATTGCCGTCAATAAATAAAAAAGAAAATGCGTGTGCTCAAAAGAGATCATTGGTGGATAAGCTCGGATTAAGAGCTTTCGTGCTTTTTAAGCAAAAGAAAATGGCAATATTTTTTATTTTCAGTTTGCTTCTTGGCGGCGCATTGCAACTCACAAACGCATACGGCGACAGCTTTTTGCAGGACAACAGCGTATTCCCGCAGGGAGGACTTATAAATAAATTTTCAACAATTATTCTTTCAATATCTCAAATATCCGAAACGCTGTTTATTCTTGCGATACCTTTCTTTTTAAGAAAATTCGGAATAAAGAAAGTAATGCTTATAAGTATGCTCGCGTGGGCGTTAAGATTTGGTTTACTCGGAATTAGCGGTAACTCGATGTTCGGTTTCGGGCTTGTTATTCTATCCTGTATTGTTTATGGAATGGCGTTTGACTTTTTCAATATCTCGGGTGCGCTTTTTGTAGAGCAAAATACCGATTCGAAAATTCAATCTTCCGCGCAAGGTGTTTTTATGCTTATGACAAACGGTATTGGTGCCGTTATGGGCAACCTTATTGCAGGATGGGCTATTGGAAAGTGGTTTACTCTTGCTGACGGTATGCTGCTGTGGAAGCATATATGGATTGCTTTTGCCGCATATTCTCTTGTTATTGCCGTGTTGTTTATGCTTGTATTCAAGTATAAACATGAACCTGCCAAAATTACGCAAAATGCGTAACGCAGATTGCGTAATTGTGGTTATACTCGAAATTAGATAATATTGTGTCCGAATATTGTTGCTGCAAAAGCGATTTGACTGTTGCTATGTTCAAAGTCATACCTGTCACCACTCCTCACGTTATCCCAAACGAAATAGGGGCGATTTGTCGCTTGTGTGAGGACGGCGATGTTCAAATATTACACGTGCGTAAGCCCTCATTTTCGCTTGAAGAAATGCGACAGTGGATAGCTTCCGTACCGTCAGAGTTTCGTCTTCGGTTACATCTGCACGACCACTTTTCGCTTGCTTATGAATTTAATATCGGTGGGCTGCACCTTAACGGTAGAAACCCTTTTGCACCTGGTGATTTCAGTGGAGTGCTGTCGGCTTCATGCCACAGTCTTGAGGAAGTCGCTGTTCGGTTACAGACTGTTGATTACGTCTTTTTAAGTCCTGTTTTTGACAGCATTTCAAAGCAGGGGTACAAAGGATCATTTTCTTTTGACGAGCTTTCAAATGCGAATATCAATGAGCGAGTGATAGCACTCGGCGGCATTACTCCCGAAAATATATCACAAATTAAAAAATGGAATTTCGGCGGTGCTGCCATTATCGGCTCTCTCTGGAACAACTTCGCCAAAACAGGCGACACAGCCGACCTTATCAAAGACTATCAAGCATTATGTTTTTACCACGAATAATTTTTATAACTCACGCTACTTCCACGATTGACTACGTGCGGTCGGCAGAAATAGCATTAGAGGGTGGAATAAGGTTTATTCAATATCGCCACAAGCCGCCTATTACGGACGATGTTTTGCGTGCGGAAGCGAAACTTATTGCGGAGTTATGCAGACAATACGGTGCTGTTTTTACCGTTAATGATAACGTATGGCTCGCTCGCGAAATAGGCGCAGACGGTGTGCACGTTGGGCTTACGGATATGTCGGTTGAACAGGCACGTTTGCTGATGAACGCTGGGAGTGATGGTGGAAATGCAGGTGCACCGATAAACTCGGGTAAGCCGATAAATGCAGGTGCACTGATGAATGTGAGAGATAGCGCAATAGTTGGCGGCACAGCAAACACTTTCGAGGATATAAGTCGCCACGCCGAACAGGGTGTGTCTTATGTAGGACTCGGACCGTTCCGTTTTACGGAAACAAAAAAGAATTTAAGCCCAATACTTGGTTTAAGCGGTTATCGTGACATAGTGGAACAATGCCACAAAAAAAACATCAACACTCCCATTTATGCAATCGGAGGTATTCACACGGAGGACATTCCTGCACTTATGAAAACAGGCATCTACGGAATAGCCGTAAGTTCCCTTATCTTGCAGTCGGAAAATCCAATCACCACCGCGAGAGAAACCTTAAATCCGCAATTATTTTTTGCTAAAAACAAGCAAAGCGTTATCAAATAAACATTTGTAACGCTTTGCCGTTTGAAAAATTTTCACTAAATTTGGTGTTACTACACAACCAATGTGAATTTTCAGATGATAAAGATACAATAAATTTCAAACAATATACTCCTTTTGGCATATTTGCAAATTGAGGTGCTGGAAATTGCTGATAACATTAATGTGATTTTTTCGTGAGCAAATGTTACACCGAAAATTTTAATGCGAACTGCCCGCCAAGCCCTTCACAGATAATTCTCATGAAAGTTGTAAGGCGGATGTCGCTTGCGCCGTTTTCAATGCGCGATATGTAATTTTTTGTTGTGCCGATACGCAAAGCGGGGTCTTCTTGAGTGAGATTTTGTTTTTTTCGTTCTTCCTGTATCAATACACCTATCTTAAATGCCTCAAATTCTTCAGAGTATTTATTACGACTTGGTGGGGCTGCGGGCGGGGCTGTGCGCGGGTCTGCGCGGGGGCGGGGTGCTTAGAGCCGCTGTTCGTAACTCGTGGTTGATAATTTGTGATTACATAATACGTTGTCTGCGTGAGGGATAGCAGCGGAAAATCCTTTTGCCTGCGGGGGGTTTGAGGCTGTTGGTGGTGTGGAGTGTGATGGTGGGTTTGGGGTGGATGTTTGTTTTACGAGTCTGCGGGGGGTTTGAGGCTGTTGGTGGTGTGGGGTGTGATGGTGGGTTTGGGGTGGGGTGTTCGTTTTTGCGGGCAGGCAAAAGATTATTGCTTCGCAATGAAGTCGCTCTCGCTCGGCATAGTCCGCGCAAGCGTGTCCTCTGCCCTCGCTTACTCGCGACTTTGAAGCGGATAGCCCGACCTTTTGTTTGCCTTTTTTTGTTTTGGACAGGTAGCGGACAATGGGTCGGGGGACTGTGTGAGGTTGGAAAGTTTGTTGATGGGTGGGCAAACAAAAGGGCACGCCATAATTTTTTTGTCATCTATTGCTTTTTTTCTCAAAAAGTTGTACCTTTGCAGCCCCTTAGGGAGTAAAACAATTATTATGTATGCTATTGTAGATATTGCAGGACAGCAGTTTAAAGTGGAGAAAGACCACAAACTGTATGTTAATCGCTTGGAAGCAGAAGAAGGTGCTGCCGTTACTTTCGACAGAGTTCTTCTGACTGATGATGACGGTAAAGTTGCCGTCGGGACACCTCTCGTAGAAGGGGCATCCGTTGCAGCAAAGGTTATTGCCCACGTCAAGGGGGATAAGATTGTGATTTTCAAAAAGAAACGCAGGAAGGGATACCGTAAAACTACGGGGTTCCGTTCTTCACTCACTCAAATTCAAATAGAAAAAATCTAAAAGAAAATGGCACATAAAAAAGGAGTCGGCAGTTCTGATAACGGCCGCGAATCACACAGCAAACGTCTTGGCGTGAAAATTTTCGGCGGACAAAAAGCTATTGCCGGTAATATTCTCGTTCGCCAACGCGGAACTAAGTATCATCCTGGTCTTAATGTTGGTATTGGCAAAGACCACACGCTTTTTGCACTTGTAGATGGTACTGTTGCGTTCAAATGTAAACATGACGAGAAATCGTACGTTTCCGTTGTAACCGAAGCGTAAGTGTATAAGCAAACGAATATAACGCCTGCTTCTCGAAAGAGAGGCGGGCGTTGCTTTTTAGATGACCGTTCGGGCGGTTCGGATGGTCTTGACGGTTTGGGTTGTTCAGACAGTTCGGGTGGTCTTGACGGTTCGAGCGGTTTGAATGGTTTGAGCGGTCTTGACGGTTTGGGTTATTCAGACAGTTCGGGTGGTCTTGACGGTTCGGGCGGTTCGAGCGGTTCGGACGGTTCGAGCGGTTCGGACGGTCCTAGCGGTTCAGACAGTTCATACGGTTCGGGCAGGGCGGGCAGTTCGGGCAGGAGTTTTTTTGCCAAACCTCTACGCCCGATAACCGATTGGTTGCCTGTCTCTGCGGACGAAGTTCGCAAACGCGGTTGGAGTGAACTTGACATAATAATCGTTACAGGCGATGCGTACGTTGATCATCCCGCATTTGGGGCTGCCGTTATAGGTCGTGTCCTTGAGCGTCAGGGGTACAAAGTTGCTATTCTTCCGCAACCAAACTGGCGGGACGATTTGCGCGATTTTCGCAAACTTGGCAAGCCACGTCTTTTTTTCGGTGTCACAGCAGGCGCAATGGATTCAATGGTCAATCATTACACTGCACAAAAGCGTCTGCGCCACGATGATGCCTATACCGCAGGCGGCGCGTACGGATTTCGCCCCGATTATGCGGTAACAGTCTATTCTCAAACTCTTAAAAATATATACCCCGATACTCCTGTTGTACTGGGTGGAATAGAAGCGTCCTTGAGGCGCATAACCCATTATGACTATTGGTCGGACACTCTGAAACCATCTGTACTCGTAGAAAGTGGAGCGGATTTTCTCGTTTATGGAATGGGTGAACAGCCGATAGTGGAACTCGCAAATTGCTTGAATGAAAAAGTTGATAAATCGCTCAGGACATTAAATCAGATTGCGTATCTGACAGAAGATATAACTCCACAAGAGGATGATGTTGTTTTATATTCACACGAAGAATGTTTGTCCGACAAGCGAATACAGGCGAAAAACTTTGTGCTTTTTGAAACCGCATCCAACAAAATATATGCGCCTCGCTTATTGCAAAAAACAGGCTCACAGACAATTGTTATAAATCCTCCTCACATTGCCACAGAGGGTGATATGGATATGTCGTTTGACCTGCCATACACGAGAGAGCCACATCCGCGCTATAAAAAAAGAGGCGAAATTCCTGCTTATAAAATGATAAAAAGTTCCGTCAATATTCATCGTGGATGTTTCGGCGGATGTTCATTCTGTACAATCTCTGCACATCAGGGAAAACAAGTGCAAAGTCGGAGTGAAAAATCAATTATAAGAGAGATAGAGCAAATTGCTGCAATGCCTAATTTTAGAGGGGTTTTGACTGATTTGGGAGGACCGTCCGCAAATATGTATGGGATGAAAGGCAAAGACTTGCGAGTGTGCGAAAAATGCAGCAAGCCGTCTTGTATCTATCCCATTGTTTGCAAAAATTTGAATGTCGATTACAAACCGCTTGCTTCGCTCTACAAGAAAGTCCTTGCGATGCCTCAAGTGAAAAAATGTTTTATCGGCAGTGGTGTGCGTTATGATATGCTCGTTCAATATTTGGATGACAGATATGCTCGTGAGTACGCGAAATTACTTATAAAGGAAGGCACTTCGGGCAGATTAAAAGTCGCTCCCGAACATACCGAAGATAATGTCTTAAAACTTATGCGAAAAAGTTCTTTTAATTTTTTTAAGGAGTTTAAAAAGTTTTTTGACAAAGAAAGCAGAGAAGGCAGAGAAGCGGGAGGCGACAAGCAGCTTGTACCTTATTTTATTGCTTCTCACCCTGGGTGTACAATGCGGGATATGAAGTCGCTCACACGGCAGACGCGTGCATTAGGTTATCGACTTGAACAGGTGCAAAATTTCACTCCTACGCCTCTGACGCTCGCAACGGAAATGTACTACACGGAATTAAATCCCTATACGATGGAAAGAGTGTATGTCGCCAAAACAAAAGAGGAACGCGCCAGACAGATGGAAGAATTGTTGGGGTGATTATTTCAATGGACGAGCCTTGATACAAAAGTAAACAACTCAAAATTAGCAACTTTTTTCGTATATTTACGCCATAAATACCATTCAGCAAAAAATAAAATCAATTATGTCCACGAAATTCTTTACAAATGAAGCAGGCAATACGCTTTTCGATAAATTAAAGGGCATTGCAAGGGAAATGGCTAATTTTAGCAGTTTTCATGCTGTCGTTGGTTTTTTTCGGTCTTCAGGATATTTTAAATTGCGCGAAGAATTCAAGGACGTGCAAAAAATTCAAATATAATGAAATTGAATCTATTTTCAGCAATTATTTAATTGATATTGAGCGAAATAAAACAACCCAATATAATATTAGAAAATCACGAATATTTATTGACAAGATAGACGACTTGATTTGTCAGCTTTACGGTTTAACACCGAAAGAAACGGAGTTTATCAAAAATTACGAAATCGAATTTCGGTTGAATGACGAGGGATAAAAAGAGAAAATCCACAAGCAGACATTACTGTACTGAAAAAGGAAATTGACAAGATTGTTTACAAACTCTATGGATTAGATCATGACAGAGAGCCAGAATTGAAGGTGAGTAAACGGAGTACAGCACGGTAAAAATTTAAAACAGATAACCTTGAGTTTCTTTTTTGGGGTAAAACGTACCGATGATAATAAAAGGATTTGGACTTACGTTGTGAAATTGTTTTGTTGTGCCGAGAAAAAAATACAAGTCCCTTGTTTTCACAAACTCATCGTATTTGGCAGATAGGCTCGGATAGGTTTTCACCGTTATTAATACTCTGGTTAAAGCCATTCATCAGATATGTTTGAGTTCGTAATTAAATTTAGGCAAACGACTTATTGCTTCCGCTAAATGCTTGCGATGGCATTGGCAAATATTCGCCTCGAAACAAGTCAGGGCAATTCGTTGATATTTTATCAGCAAGCCTAAAATGTCGTTTTGAGTTGCCTGGGTGCGTGTCAAAATGGCCGCTCTATAATCGGCAAACAGGCGGTTGTAATCATCCTGAGTATTCAGTTCTTGTCGTTGTTCCGACCGTATGCCCACTTCAGGGAAATGCACATATTGGATTCCCATGTTGTCGCAAAACCGTTTCAGTGTGCTTTTGCTAAATCCGTACTTCATACTCACAGGATTATTGCGAACATCCACTAAGACCTTTACATCGTTCCGAATCAGGCGATTTAAATATTCTTCCAACGAAATACCCTCATAACCAATTGTAAATAAAATAATTTTATCAGATTTAGGCCTGCTTTCGGCTACTTTTGCCAACTCCGCAGGCGAAAGTATATTTGTTGCCATACTGTTGATAGCCCAATACGGATAACGAACATAGGTGTATTTCATTAGAACATTATAGCTCTTTGTGCCGTATGTAGAATTGATTTCCTGCAAATATGCTCTATCTTCGGGCTTTAGCATATTAAGATAGTCAGCCGTATCGTTCAGCGTGAAAGAACTTAGCGTTTCCGTCAAAATTCCTTTATGCGCCATAGCAGTCAAATCGGCATTAGCAGAGTAGGAATAGCAGCCGTACTTGTATGGCACAAAATCGTATTCTTTTTTTGCTTGTCGTTGAGTAAAAAGGAATAACAATTTTTGCAATCGAATTTTCTCTAACTCATTATCAAATAATTGCAGTAACGCCAGTATGATTTTCCGTCTGTAAAACATGGTGCAAAGGTACGATTTTATATGAAATCGCAATCATTTTTGTTCTATTATTGCTATTTCTTTCGCCGTCAAACCATACAATTCATACATCAATTTGTCGATTTCCTTTTCCAGCACAGTAATGTCGGCTTGCGTATTTTGTTGTTTTGCGGAGAGAATTTGTTCTATCAATGTTATGATTGGTTGTTGCTGCGGTAACGGAACGTTTGGAATGGGTAATTTTTTGGCTTGAATTATTCTTATTTTTGGAAAAAGATTTGTTTCTGCTTTGAACTTCGTTCGATAATAAAACTGTAAAACCTTTGAATTTGAACAACCTAAAACAAATTTTGTATCAAATCTTTTATCCGTGATAAAAATACTAAATAAGCTACGGTTAGAATACAATAACCCATTTAAATATAAGGCAGTTATAACGCTGCCTGTTTCTCGCATTAAAATAGCCTGTTCCTGTCGATTTTAAAGGAGGATTTTTAGACATAAATTGTTTACCCAGAAACAACGCAAGGGGCTTATTTCGCGTTCGATTCAGAAAATATGCTCATTGATAAAACTTGTTTTATGTTGATTTCAGGCAGAGCAAAATACATTCAGGCAACTTTATCTTCAAAATTATTTGAGTTAGCATACAAAACTATTTTTTCAAGTGTAGAATTAGGCACAAACGGCTATCAATATAATAAACATGCTCTGATTAAATTGCCTATTTTTCCGCCAAATAAAGAAGCAGAACAACAAATAGAAAATCTACTGCAGAACAAAGATTATAAGAACAAAGATTATAAAACAATTGATAAATTGATTTATGAAATATACGACTTAACAGAAGAAGAAATACAATTTATTGAATCTCTATAAATTAATTTATCTCAGTAATGACCTTTCAACTGAAGGATATTTACGACTTTGTTTATATCGTCAATTCTATAAACCAACCTATGCTCTTGTGATATTCTACGTGACCATTTTCCTGTTTGTTCATACTTCAATTGTTCTGGTTTTCCTGTTCCTGTTTTTGGGTGTGCAACTAATTCCTCAAATAATGAATATAATTTTGTCATCAATTTTTTATTGCCCGATTTTATATATTCATCTATTTCGTTATCGGCATTTTTAGAGAAAATAAGTTGGTATTTCATAATCTCATTTTTTCTTTTAACTTTTTTAAAGAATATTTTTTTACTTCCCCCTTTTTTATTTGTTCGTCTGATTTTTCAATGGCAGCAATATTTTTGGGATTAAGAAAATAAGCATCTCCCGAAGGACTTGGATTATATTCAGGAATACTATTGCCTAGATCTATAAGTTGAAAAAAACGGCTTTTTCTTTTTATTATAATTCTTTGATTATTCGCTAATTCAAAGAATTTGTTTTGATTTTGCATCAATTCTCGTGTACTTACTACTAACATAATGATATAAATTTTGTTATCTATTTGACTGCAAATATATGATTTTTTTTGAAATGGCAATGACTTTTTATTTTATTTCCTTAAATCCGCAAGCAAATTATTTTGAGAGTAGAAAAATATTTTCAAAGTTTTTTTTGTGGTAACGTTTCCGTAAAATTTTCGGTGTAACATTTGCTCACGAAAAAATCACATTAATGTTATCAGCAATCAGCAATTTTCAGCACCTCAATTTGCAAATAAGATTTGCGCTATACCAACACTCTCACCTTATCTAATTCTTGAGCAAATGAATGGAGTGCCGTATTTAGTCGTAGAGCAGTTTTACGTGTAGGCTTATGCCGTCCGTTCAGATAATAACTTAATTGTTTTTGGTGAATGCCCGAAATTCTTTCTAATCCTGACAGCGACAGTTTTTGTGCATAATAATTAAGGAAAGCCCTCACATCGTGCACATAAGTAATTTCCGCCTCTTGAAAGAAGCGTCCCTTTTCTTTATATACTTTCCTCATTTCATCGTAGGCTTGTTTAAAATTATTGATAGTTTCTTCCGTAGTCTTGCCTTGAGCAATCAGCCCATAATCCAAAAGGGACGCACTCTCATCGTTAATGTAGGCAGAATATCCCCCTGAGCAATCGCTCTCAATAATTACAGTTATTGTTGGAATTGTTTTTTTGTCTTTCATGGTTTTGATTTTTATTTCAGCCTTACTCCAGAGTCACGTTGAATGGCATAAAAAGTTCCCCCTTTCGCCTCTTGACTTTCGTGGTGGCTCGTTCTAAACGTTTTCCCTGTAATAGGGCTATACCAAGTAGGCTCTGCTGTTTTATCACTATAAATATAGCAACCTGCCTTTTTTAGTTTTCTGTGGATTTCCGAATACTTCACGTACTTCTATTTATACAAATGTAGAAATTTTACTACAACTTTCCAAATGTTGGCATGATACGGAAAGCAAGAAATATCAAATCTTATTTTTGGTCATCAATTTTCAACTTGTCCCGAGGGTTTTCAACATACCATTTTTCAAAAAGTTCGATAGACTTTATTTGACTATCTTTCAGAAAAATTTCAAATAAAAGGCACAATCTATCTCTCTGTGTATTCATTCTATGGCTACCCTCTACTAAATAAAGTTGCGCCCTATATTTTGCGCAAATTTAATACTGTTTAGATTATTGATTACATTGTGTTATTACAAGTTTTTCATGCCGTGCTATTACAAGTTTTTAATGCCGTACTATTACAAGTTTTTAGTGCAAAACAACATTAATCGTAAGCAAAATATAATTCGCCACCAATCTGGTGTAAAATTAGAAAATAATCCTATTTTTAAGCACCAACTTGGCGAGTTCTCATTTGCCTGACCTTTAACTAATTTGTCAATCTTTAATTTTTATACTTTGTGGCTACGGCAGGGTGCGGACACAGCGGGTGCGAGAATAACCGTTGTAGTTATCAAGTGCTGAGACTCGCGATCCAGTTGTCATATCGAGTACGTAGTAAGAGGAGCTATTGTATCTGGTAGAACTCCAATAAGTAGGAGAACCACCGCTATATAGTCCCTCTATTTGCTCTTTGTTATTATATATTACTCCCAACTCATCAATAGTGGGAAGTCGCCAATCGGTATAACCGTTCAATGTGGAATTTTCGCACAAAGCATTGCCATCTGTCCAATGAATTGTGTTTTCAGTTATATCTGTTTTTTGCACGGCAATTCCTGCCACTTCCAATATTACATACTCACGAACTTCGGGTTTAAAACTAATCTGCGCGCCATACACCGTACCCTTGCTGTTTGTAGCATACGCCCGAACATAATAAATATTTCCCTCGTCTATCCCTGTAACATTAGAACTAAACGCACCTGTACCACTACCCGAAACAGTCTTTTTTGTATCATCATCTACGGTTGGATTATGTGTCACTCCATACACAAAACCACGCTCGGTATAGGCTGGATCGCCAACGCTTACAACCGTACCGTTAAAAGTCGCAGTACCCGCACCGATATTGATATTTGTGACCGCTTGTGTAGTCAATGTGGGCATTGCAGCATTATAATCGAAACTGACTTCTGCGCCATACACCGTACCCTTACTGTTTGTGACGTATGCCCGAACATAATATGTATTCCCTTCTGACAATTCAGTTATAGAAGTACTGAAAGTACCTGTACCACTACCCGAAACGACTTTTTTAGTATCATCAATCGTTGGGTTATGAGCCACACCATACGCAAACCCACGTTCAGTATAGGCAAGGTCGCCAACACTTACAACCGTACCGTTAAAAGTCGCAGTACCCGCCCCGATATTGATATTCGTGACCGCCTGTGTAGTCAATGTGGGCATTGCAGCAACATAATCAAAACTCACTTCCGCACCATACGCCGTACCTTTACTATTTGTAGCATACGCCCGAACATAATAAATATTTCCCTCGTCTATTCCTGTAACATTGGCACTAAACGCACCTGTGCCCGAACCCGAAACAGTCTTTTTTGTATCGTCTATCGTTGGATTATGCGTCACTCCATACACAAAGCCACGTTCAGTATAGGCGGGGTCACCAACAGACAGAACAGTGCCGTTAAAAGTAGCAACACCTGCCGCTATATTGATATTTGTAACCTCTTGAGTGGAAAGTGTTGGCATTGCTGCTGTAGCTACAAAACTGACTTCATTGGTACTGTACGCTGTCCCAACGCCATTGAGAGCATACGCCCGCACATAGTACGTTTGGTCAAGGGTTAAATTTGTCGCGTTAGCAGAATACGCGGCATTTTCGGTTACTGCTGCCGTTAGCTTGGCTACGGTAGTTTCTATGGTGGGCATTGTTGTTGTAGAATACACAAATCCGCGCTCGGTGTATGCAGGCAATCCTACGGCGGTAATTTCACCATTGAATGTTGCCGTACTTGAAGTAATGTTAGTTGCGCTCAAAGTGTTCAGTGACGGTAATGTTTTATTTTCACCAACAGCATTTACTTTTAACTCTTTGCTTCCATTATCAGAAGTAATATGTATCGTGGTAGTGTTTGCGCCACCACTCAACTTATCCCTGTCAATAGTAACAATAATGGCTTGCGTAGCACCAGCCTTTAACGTACCGCTCTCTTTGCTTATTTTGGTAATCCACAATGCAGCATTGCTTATTTCCCATTCAAGACTTTCTGGACCATCATTAAAAACACTGAATGACCGCGTAACATCACTCACCGAACTACCAAAATCAAGGCTGTCAATATCATTTTTTTTGTCATCAACCACACGCAGTGACGGCGGTAACTTTTCTATCTGCACGTCGCCTTTGGCAGTTTTACCTGCCTGTACAACCATTTTATAGTTGAGCAGGTCGGTGTAGCCTGTTTTGGTCACTTGCAGGGTGTATTCGCCCGCTTTTAACTCGGCAAACTCATACTCCCCGCCGTCACCTGTAACGGTTTTTATCCCCAATGGGTTAAGTTGTACACCCGCAGCACGAATAGGCTCGCTTGTGGCTTTGTCGGTGATAACACCATAAATACTGCCCGGCGACTCCGCCTTTTTACAGGTAGAAAAAATCAAAGTTGCTGTAAAGGCAACAAAACTGAACATTAAGAATTTTAGTAATAAATTACGTTTCATTTTTCTAATTATTTTTAGTTATGGATATGTTTACTTCCGTATCTTCACCGCTTATGGCAGTAACTGTTTTACGGTTTGTTGCATAGCCGCTTTTCTGTACGGTCAGGGTATATTGGATGGCTTCCAAATCTTTGAACTCGAAATATCCGTCCGTTCCTGTAACAACGGATTTACTCCCGGGCGCGAGCGAAACATTAGCACCACTCAACTGTTCCTGCGTATCGTAATCGGTCACAACGCCATGTAGTGTACCGTACCAATTCTGCTCATCCCCACCACACGAGATAAACAAAAGGCAAATGCCTGTTAGCAAAGCAATTCGTTTCATATTTTTATAAGTTAAAATTTCCATAATAAAGCCATACCGCCCGATTGCGGTGCAGCGTAAGGCGCAATTTGTATATTGTTTCCTGTCAATACCATTTTTTGTTTATGACCTTTTGCCACAATAGCGTCTATCACGTTCCAGATATACACACCAACTGCGCCTGCTATCAAGCCGTAACTGATATTTCGGTTGAGGCTTGCCATATCGCTGTAATAGCGTTTGTCGGACAGAGTATGTGTCGAATTTACTTTGGCAATGTATGTGGCACGTAAACTTTCAGTAGCAACAATACCACCGATAAGCAAGAATTCACTTGTCATAAATAAAACACCTTTTGTTGTGCTACCTTTGTATAACTGCGCTGCACCGGGTATAAAGCCCAAGCCGATAGCAGTTGATTTATTGTAGTCACCTACTATTTTGTAGGACGGCAGATAAGGCTTAAAATCGTTCTCGTACGAAACCTCATACAAAATGTAAAAGTTGTTTTTCCAACTGTCATGATCAACTTCCTTGTACCACACTTTTTTACCTCCACAGTCGGCGGTAAATTCCGTCTGTTGCGTATTGGAGTTATAACCGTTCTCGCTTTGGTCTTGTACTTGATTGCCCTCTGTATGAGCTGTTATTGCTGTGCCACCACTGCGACATAACTCAAGTAAAAACGATTGTTCGGCAGCGTAGCGGTCTGTACCGTGAGCCACACGATATTCGTACTTGCCTTTTACAGGTGGCAGTTCATTTCCTGTCCACGGTTTGGGCAAATCTTGAGCATTCAATATTATAGGGCTACCAGCTAACAGTAGCCCTATATAAAGTCGTTTTAATGTTTTCATTATTCGTCTAATATAGAGGTTGTCTTAAATGCCTCATTAACATATTCGCTGATTTTCTTTGCATATTTTTGTGCAGCTTGAGTTTCTTTAAATGCTTGTTCCATTGCCCTTAAACGCGCTGCTGAAGCGATGTCTTCATTTAGAATATAAAACACTTGATATTCCTTTGTTGTTCTGTTTCTAAGGCAGAAAGCTGGGGATTTGCCCAATACGCCTTGGATTTCTTTTTGGCAAGTAGTTTCATACGCTTCATAAAATTTATTCATTTCTTCCCCACTTACTTGGTCTAACCCTTGGTCGCCATCCATTCGTGACTTAATAGTGCCAGCTGTCAATAACGCATATTGCAAAGCAGCATCATTAAAAGCGGCAGTTTTACAATTGGCAGGAATATTGCAGTTTACAACTAACCCTGACACCTCTTCATTTCCGTCTTTAGCTGCTAAATTTTTGGCATAAGCTAATAGGGCTTCTTCGAGTGATTTTGAGCTTCCGTCGATTTCCCAACCTTTTTTAGTTAAATCTTTCGCCTTTTTTTGCGCTGATTTTTCCATTTTTTTGAGATCTCTTTTTTGAAGGTTGGAACTTGCCTGTTGTGCATAAACTACAGACACTGTCGCAATAGAGAGCATTGCAATAAGAGCGATTTTAAAATAATTTTTCTTCATAATTTTTTGTTTTTTTGGATTAATAATTTATTTTGAGATTAGTGTATAAGAAAGACAGGGTTGCAAGAACGTTACAACAAAATGTAAGGAAAGACGGGGTCGCAAGAAAAAGGAAAAGCAGGGTCGCAAGAACGTTGCAACGAAATGGAAATTGTTTCGATAAGATATTGTGGGAAAATAAAAAAAATGATTTTGCATTTGTTAAGAGTTTGTAAGACTTCAAACTCTTAACTCAAAGGCAATAAAAAAAGCGTGAAACTGTTCGTTTTATTACCTATTTTGCACTCAAGGCTCTGGAAAAGACCCACACAAATAAATAAGCACAGAACAGTCCACGCCATACAGCGTGAACTTTCTTTTACTTATTCTCATTTGTGTATTGAAATTTTCCAGACTTCGAGTAACAGAGAATAAGAGCCAAAGCTCTATTATGTCAGTTAATTATATTTCTATTTCTTGTTATTTATTTATTTTTTATTTATTGACAAGGGCTTTTGTCGGTATGTCAAGCCCCTATCGCCGTATTTGTTTTTTATTAACAAGGGCTTTTTCCCAAGTCGGTTTTTTATTATTTGATTTACAGATTTTTCAACTTTCGGGGGCAAAGTTAGCATTTTTTTTACATTTTGCACAAATGTATTCCGAGTTCTGCACCATGTTAGCAAGTTCAAGCATTTTTTCCATCACCTCAATTTGCAAATTCATACGAAATTCTTGAATTACACACAGACGAATAAAAATTCCACAAAATTTATAGAGGAAATTTTCCACAATATCATATCATAAAACTGCATTTACGAATACACAGCATTTACTCCCTAAAACATCAAACAGAAATGAATTTGGATTTTGTTGTCTATTTAGGTAACTTTGCCTGATGGAGGAAAAATATATAAGGAATGTTATTGTTTATAAAAATCATTTTTGGGATTTTTATAATGCGCAAACTAATGATGTTCAATCAAAAATAGATTGAGTTATCGGACTTGTAAGATCGCTGCAAATAGTACCTGAAAAATTTTTCAAACATCTTGAGAGTACTGACGGACTTTACGAAATACGAATAAAAACAGGCAGCAATATTTTTAGAATATTCTGCTGTTTTGACAGGGGAAACCTTGTAATACTTTTGAATGGATTTCAAAAAAAATCAGGTAAAACTCC
>JAISPZ010000047.1 GCA_031274555.1 Bacteroidales bacterium
AGCCCCCGCACAGCCCCCGCTTGCGCGGACTATGCCGAGCGAGAGCGACTTATTAACGTTGTTAATTGTTGATTAAGGAGTTAATGATTTTCAATTCATTGCGAAGCAATAATCCCTAACGCAAGCCCCCGCACAGCCCCCGCTTGCGCGGACTATGCCGAGCGAGAGCGACTTATTAACGTTGTTAATTGTTGATTAAGGAGCTAATGATTTTCAATTCATTGCGAAGCAATAATCCCTAACGCAGCAGAGCGCAAAGCGGAATGTAGGATTTAGAATGTAGAATTGAGAATTATGGCTGACGCGGTGTTTATAGCCAACGTTGTTCGGTCGTAATTCGTCATTCGTAATTGAATTTGTGATTGACAAGTGTTTGAAGTGAAATAAAAAAAATTAAGATATGAAGTTTGCAATTATTAGTTTAGGAAAATTGGGGCAGACGCTTGCGGTGTCGCTCACAAAAATTGGTCATGAAATTCTTGGCATAGATGGCAATCCACAGAATATTGATGCCGTAAAGCATGATATACATACAGCTATGCTTCTTGACTCTACGGACGAAGAGGCTGTTTCAGCACTTTCGCTCGAAAAACTTGACGGCGTGTTTGTGGCTTATTCAAAAGATTTTGGTCGCTCTGTCGAAACCGTTGCCATACTGAAAAAATTAGGTGTGAAAAACATAATCGCCCGCTCTATTTCTGTTATTCATACTACTGTTTTGCAGTCCATAGGGATAGAAAAAATAATGGAGCCTGAATACGATTATGCGGTGAATTATGTTTTAAAAATGATTTCTGGGGGGCATTATCAGGACCGTCTTACGTTATCTCCAATGCACGAAATTTTCATTGTGGATGTGCCCAAAAGTATGGTTGGGGAAAAAATTCTCGGCATAAATTTTGATTCAAGTTTTCATCTTCATTTTGTTGCATTGCGAAAAAAAATAAAAACTCGAAATCTTATCGGCATGCAGCAAATTCAATACGAGATAGTCGAGCATATTGCCGAGGACACAACCCTCGAAGACGGCGACTCCATAGTATTTCTCGGACAAATGGAACACCTGAAAATTTTCAGGAATATGTAAGTGTATTCGATATTACGAATGTCCTTTCTCTATTGCGTTCCATATTTTCACGGCAATGTCGCGAACAACAATCATGTAATAAATGTCTATTGGCGAGTTCCATACGATCTATTGACAAAAATCCATGCACATTTGCATTTCGAGGTGCTATGCGTAAGTTACGAACACTGATGTCTTTTTTAGTTATCAACAATTTGCGACACTTCAAATTGCAAAAGCACCAAAACATTTTGTACATTTGCTAAATGTCGGTTTATTTAGAAAACACCATACAGTCGTTGCAACGATTAAAGCCGTTACTGACGGACAAATACCACATAAAAAATATTGGACTATTCGGTTCTGTGGTACGTGACGATTTTTCTGCTGATAACAGCGATGTAGATATTTTGGTTGATTTTACCAAACCAATAGGTATAGAATTTATAGATCTTTCAAATCTTCTCGAAAAAGAACTTGGCAGATCGGTAGATGTCGTTTCCCGCAATGGAATAAAAGAAAAATATTACAAAGAAATAGAAAAAGAGATTGCTTATGTCTAAACGCTCTACCAATTTACTTATAGAAGATATTTTAGAAAGTTGTTATAAAATCTTGGATTACACGAATGGTGTTTCATACGATGATTTTATTTCGGACCATAAGACCATAGATGCTGTCATTCGTAATTTTGAAATTATCGGAGAAGCGGCAAACAGACTCCCTGATGAATATAGAGATATTCATTCCAAAATAGAATGGGATAGAATAAGAGGTCTTAGAAACCGTATCGTTCACGACTATTTTGGCATTGATTATTCAATAGTCTGGCAAATAAAAGAAACCTATCTGCCTCTATTGATAGATAAGTTAAAACATCTATAAAATAAATGCAAATGTGCCATAAATTTAGATAATAAATTACCGCAAGGCTTTATTGATATATCTTTGCAAGAGATAACATCAAATTATGATTTGAACAAAATCAAAGAAAAATTTCCCAACGGGCACATTTGCAATTTGAGGTGCTGATTACAAATCACTAACAATTTGAGGTGCTGTGGGTAAGTTATGAACACAGACATCTTCTGTCAGGCGCATTTATTATTCACCGTTTTTATTTCTGGGCACTTTTGCAATTTGAGGTGCTATGCGTAAGTTACGAACACTGATGTCTTTTTTAGTTATCAACAATTTCCAGCACCTCAAAATGCAAATGTGCCAAAATCTACAAACGTATGAAAAACTTTTATACCTTTGTAGTGTAATATCAGCGTATTTATAAAACATGATAAATGAGTAGTATATGGATAAAATACAAATAAAATCATTCGAGGTATTTGGACTATTTGGCACGGATGACGTATCTATTCCGTTCAATGATGACGGAATTAAAATTCTTATAGGAGAAAACGGATTAGGTAAAACACAAATACTTAATCTGCTTTATTCGACCTTAACAGCTAATTTTTTGAGATTAGATGAGTTTAAATTTTCAAAATTGAAGTTATCTTTTTCAAACAAAAAATCAATTGAAATTTCAAAAGAAGACATAAGGAATTTAACTGAAAAAATGTACGATAATCCGATTGTGAAAAACTTTATTAATGACTTCGGTCTTTCTCAATTTGAAGTATCGAAAAAAAAATATCAAGCAAGTAGAGGGAATTTGCAAAAATACATTGAAAGACATGAAAGGGACGAAAGGCATAGATACCCGGTTCGTAGATTATTTAATATTTTTGAAGAATTAGAGAAAGATCTTCTTACTGATGCTTTTAAAAAATTGAAAAAAGAAATTGCAGATACACTAAAAGATATTGATATTTTATATTTTCCTACTTATAGAAGGGTCGAAGAAGATTTATACAATTTTGGATATGATGAAGAATTAGACTTTGATTCTAAGGACACATTAATTCAATTTGGAATGGATGACGTTAAAAATCGTTTCCTTTTTATACAAAATGCTATTGATAAACTTCTCAAAGAGGGATTGAAGCAGTTTACTTCAGACATAATAAATGTTGTTATTTCAGATGACAATGTTTCGGAGTCATTAACTGCTTTACTCGATAAGATTAGTAATGACGATTTTGATATTATTCTTTCGAGGGTTGGGGATTCATTAAACGATAATCAAAAAGAATCTATCAAAAATATGGTAGCAAAAAAAGAAATAAAAAATTCACTCTCAATATATCTACTTCAAAAATTAGTAGAGATTTATGAAAAACAAAAAGAGCTTGATAAATCCGTTAAAGATTTTCGGGATGTTTGTAATACCTACTTGATAGGTAAAGAGGTATTTTATGATGAAAGTGAGATAGAAATTTACATAAAATCCAAAAAAACTAATGAGAAGATAGAATTAAAATATCTATCATCAGGAGAAAAACAGATAATCTCAATGTTTTCAAAAGTATATTTATCTAAATCTGACAAAAGGTTTTATATACTGTTTGATGAACCAGAATTATCTTTGAGCATAATTTGGCAAAAACACCTTTTACCAAATATATTAAAATCTAAAAAATGCGACTTTCTTTTGGCTGTCACCCATTCTCCGTTTATTTTTGAAAATGAATTGGACAAATATGCAGTCGGATTAAATGAATATGTAAAACCTCTTTGAATTTGAAATCTAATGCATATTGATGAATTACGAAAAAGCAGGAATAAGCCTCAGGTCGCGTTTCAAGAATTTGCTTTATCAGTGGGTATGCACCCCAACCATTTGTTTTGTTTTTTTGAAGGAAAAGATAATCCGTATTACGTTCCGAGAATAAAAAGTGTTACAGAAAATTATCATCCTGTAATATGTGGGAATAAAGCCGCTGTGCTTGGTGTTTATGCACTTATTGTCGATAAGCAAGAGTATAATAAATACAAGTTGGGATTTTTTATTGACAGGGATTTTAATAAATCTATTGGGGTAAAAACGCCTCCGATTTTTGAAACTCCGTGCTATTCAATAGAAAATTTGTATGTGTCGGTGGATGTTTTCAAAGAAATTCTAATAAATGAATTTCAACTTTCTGAAGCTAATGACAAGCTATTATTTGAGTCTTTGGTCGAACTTTATGAGAAAAGACAAAAAGAATTTCACGATGCTGTTTTACTGTTTAATTCTTGGTATGCTTGTTTGATAGAGAAGAAAGAAGATGAAAATTTGGGAACGATAGGAATAAATTTAGATAATAAATTACCGCAAGACTTTATTGATATATCTTTGCAAGAGATAACATCAAATTATGATTTGAACAAAATTAAAGAAAAATTCCCCAACGCAATAGAAATAGATGAAAGTATTTTGAATGCAAAAATTGATTTTTTTAAATCAGTGGAGCAGCATAAAGTTTTTAGGGGTAAATATGAAATGGAGTTTTTATTGCAGATGATAAAGAAAATTCTTTTAGATTCTTATACGTCACATAATAAAATTTCAAAAAAAATATCTTTTTCTTTTGGAGATGGAAGTTCATTGAGCCAGAAACAGTTATTGAATATTTTTTCTGCCTGCGCAGAAACTCCCCAAGAACTTATAGATTATTTACGAAACTTTGTATAAAAAAATTATGGCATCTAAAAAGGTAGCAATTTTATATGTGGCGAAGTCTGTGAAGATGACTGAACCATATACTGTCGGCGCAGACCGCATTACTTTTGGCGGTGAGGCGTGTATTAATGACTTTCGTCTTGCAGGGGAAAAGTTTGTGAAAAAGGCGCAGGAACAAAAGGTCTATGAGTGGGTACTTGAACTTGCAGAACCGTTTGCAAGAGAAGAAGTTATGTCGTTGTATGTGGGGATTTTTCTCTCGGCGTACAAATTTGACAAGTATAAAAAGGAAAAGAGTAAGTCGGTTAATGTTTCTCTGAAAAATTTTGACAGGAAATTTGTTGCGGAAGCGACTGTTTTACAGGAAGAAATAAAGCAGGTGAGAGATTGGGTGAATGAGCCGTTTTCGGGACTTGATACATCGACTTTCGCGAAGCAAATTGTGGCGCACGCAACGGAGCACGGCGTGAAAGCCAAAGCGTGGTCTTTGTCGGAAATCAAGCGGAACAAAATGTCAGGATTACTCGCTGTGAACAAGGGTAGTGTGGACGCTCCTGCGTTTGTGGAACTTACATATAATCCCGCCAATGCTCGTAATAAAAATCCTGTTGTGCTCGTCGGGAAAGGGATTGTTTTTGATACAGGCGGGATGAATATTAAGACTGAAAATTATATGGAAGATATGAAGGATGATATGGCGGGAGCTGCGACTGTGACAGGGGTTGTCGCGCTTGCTGCGCGTCTGAATATGCCTGTATATCTAAAAGCGTTAATTCCGATAACGGACAATCGTCTGAATGGAAATGCGCTTGTTCCGGGGGATGTTTTTACGATGATGGATGGGACGACTGTCGAGGTGGCAAACACTGACGCAGAGGGTCGTCTTGTGCTTGCGGACGCTGTCTGTTATTCGCAAAAATTTAAGCCGCAGCTTGTGGTGACGGTAGCGACTTTGACAGGTGCTGCTGCTCGTGCGCTTGGTGGGCAAGGCATAGCCGCAATGCAGGAAAATGCAGATGTGAATATGGACTTGTTCTCGTATGCAGGTGAAAAAACGCATGAAAGGGTCTGCTTTTTCCCGATGTGGAAAGAGTATGAAGAAGAACTAAAATCTGAGATTGCCGACATCAAAAATTGTGGAAGTGGCACAGCAGGGATGATTACCGCTGCAAAATTCCTGACATATTTTTCAAAGAAAATTCCACTCGTACACCTTGACATTGCGGGCGTGGCGTTTGTCAAAAAACCGCTGTCGCCTTACGGTTGCGGCGCAACAGGGATAGGCGTAAGACTGCTCACAGAGTTTTTGAAACAGATATGAAACGAGCATGATAAACTGTTGCCACCCAAAGACAAATGTTTATTGGCGAGTTCCGTACGACCTATTTACCAGATTATAAACGTATGAAAAACGAGAGGGTTGTTATTGCCTTTGCTTTTCTTTTACTTTTTGCGATGTGCAATGTGGCATGCAAAGAGAAAAGCCACAAGTATATTATCGGTGTTTCGCAGTGTAGCAATGATGAATGGCGACAGCAGCTGAATATTGAGATGTTGCACGAGGTGTTGATGTACCCGGACGTGCGGTTGGAAATAAAATCTGTAACGGATAATACTGAAAAACAAATTGAAGATATACAGGAGTTTATAGATAGAAAGGTGGACATTATTATTGTTTCGCCGAACAAGGCTGCTCCTATAACTCCGATAATAGAGAAGGCGTATGACGCGGGTATTCCTGTGGTACTGATGGACAGAAAAATCGCTTCTGAAAAATATACTGCTTTTATTGGTGCGGACAATTATTCTATAGGTCAGGATGTGGGTAACTATGTGGTAAAACTGCTAAAAGGGAAAGGAAATATTGTAGAAATACGTGGATTGGAGGGATCTACGCCTGCTGCTGAACGACATCAGGGGTTTCTCGATGTCATCAGGCATTACCCCAAAATAAAAATCATCTACAGTGCGGACGGGGCGTGGCTGAAAGATGTTGCCGAAGATAAAATGGAAACAGCACTTGAAACGAATATGTCTATTGACCTCGTTTTTGCTCATAATGACCGTATGGCTATCGGTGCGTACAATGCTTTCGCCGCAGCCACCACCACGCCCGCAACTGTTGCTGCGCCCGCTACCCCCGCCGCCTCCGCCACTCCCGCCACTCCCGCCACTCCCGCTACTCCCGCCGCCCCCGCCCCCGCAAAAGAACAGACATATTTCATCGGCATAGACGCTCTACCCGGTCCAGAGGGCGGAATAGAACAAGTGTTAAATCACAAACTCAAAGCCACTTTTATTTATCCCACAAATGGGGACAAAATAATTTCGTTGGCAATAAATATTTTGCAAAAACAGCCGTATAGTCGAAACAATACACTTTACAGCAACGTCGTGGACGAAACTAATGCTCGTGTTCTGAAACTTCAATCGGATGCCATTATAGAGCAGGAAAACAAGATTGGGATGTTGAACGACAGAGTGAATACTTACAACGAACGAGTTACCAATCAACGGCTGTTTCTGCTTGCGGCAATAGTTGTGGTTGTGCTGTTTATCGGTCTTTTCGTACTCTTGCTAAAAGCCTATTCGTCACGCAAGCAATTGAACAAAAAATTAGAAAGACGTAATAACGAGATTGATAAACAGAAGAATATATTAGAGGAGCAACGCGACCAACTTATCGCCCTGTCAAAACAATTGGAAGAAAGTACGCACGCCAAACTCGTCTTTTTTACAAATATTTCGCACGAGTTTCGTACTCCGCTTTCTCTGATTGCAGGACCTGTAAGCTCTCTTTTGACAGATAAGACTTTAAATTTAGAACAACAGCGATTGCTTGCCTTAGCACAAAAAAATATTGAGATACTGCTGAAATTAATAGACCAAATTATTGATTTTCGCAAATACGAAAACGGTAAAATGTATCTTGATTTGTCAATATGTGACCTCAAAGAACAATTTATAGAGTGGAATAAATCATTTGCCGAAATCGCCAAGACAAAACATTTGGATTTCAGGTTTGACGTGCTTGCGGATATTGATTTTTCTATGCAGATAGACGTGGCTAAAATGGAGCGGATTTATTTTAACCTGCTATCAAATGCAATAAAATTTACACCCGAAAAAGGCTCTATAACGGTGAGTTTAAACAGGGTATCTGATTTTGCAGAAATTAAAATTTTCAATACAGGCAACGGAATTTCGGAAGAAGAAATAAGGCATATTTTTGACCGTTTCTACCAAGTGGATTCACGTAATGCCGGGTCGGGCATTGGTCTTGCGCTGGCAAAATCTATGGTGGATTTACATAACGGCAACATAACCGCAAGTAGTGGCACTGACGGAATTACTACGTTTACCGTCCTCATTCCTTTTGAGCAAAAGTCATCGACTGCCGACAGGACAGAGTTGCGCAAAGTCTTGGTAAACACCTATCCCGCAGTACATCATGAGATATTTGACGAACCCTCCGAGAGTGACAATTATCACATTCTTATTGTGGACGACAATCAGGATATTCGTTCTTATATCAGTATGGTGTTTGAGGGGAAGAATTATACTATTACAGAGGCGAGTGACGGAGTGGAGGGATTTGCTAAAGCGATAAAATATACGCCCGACCTTATTATCAGTGATGTGATGATGCCAAAGATGGACGGTATAGAACTTTGTCAAAAATTGAAGTCGGAGTTGGCTACAAGCCATATTCCTGTTATTTTGCTCACAGCCTGCTCGTTAGATGAGCAGCAGATTATTGGCTTTAAGAGTGGTGCTGACGCTTACGTTGCCAAACCGTTTAATATAGAAGTGTTAGAGGCTCGCATTATCAATCTTATAGAAAGTCGCAAGCGGTTGAAAGATATTTTCAAAGAGAGCTTGTTTGCAAAAAACGATATTGAAAAAGTTGATTATAACGAAAAAGAAAAAACGTTTCTCGAAAAATTAAAAACATTAATAGAGGAAAATATATCAAATTCAGAACTCAATGTGGAAGATTTGGGGCAAAATATGGGGCTTTCCCGCACTCAACTTTACCGTAAAGTCAAATTTTTAACCAACTATCCCCCAAACGAGTTATTGCGGATTATTCGTCTTAAAAAAGCCTATCAGCTACTTTCTACTACTGAGCGCAATATCTCGGAAGTGGCTTATGATGTGGGATTTACTACGCCCTCATATTTTGCCAAATGCTTTAAGGAGTATTACAACGAAAGTCCTACGGATTTTCTTAAACGAGTGAGGTAGCTCACAAATCTTTCAAGAAAGGTCACATATTTTTTCAGGCGAGCGAGATAATTGCAACAATTTTGTTAGTTTTTGCAACATTTGATATTGGCAATCCTGTTAATTTTGTCCTGTCAAATAAAAAGTTTCAAAAAATGAAGCAAAAAATCTCATTATTATTTCTGTTGGCATTTCCTGTTACGATGGAAGCACAATCTAACACCAACGACAGTGTTAGAGGCTTGGACGAAGTTGTTGTTACAGGTTACACTACGCAAAAAAAAGCCGATTTAACAGGTGCGGTTTCGGTTGTTACTGTTTCGGATATGATGAAAAGTGCCGAAAACAATCCTGTAAAAGCGTTGCAGGGGCGGGTGGCAGGTCTTAATATCTCTGCTGACGGCAATCCGAGTGGAGCAGCCACTATCCGTATTCGCGGTATCGGAACATTGAACAACAATGATCCTCTTTTCATTATTGACGGAGTGGCAACAAAAAGTGGTATGCACGAACTCAATTCTAATGATATTGAGAGTATTCAAGTTTTAAAAGACGCTTCTTCCGCAAGTATTTATGGGTCGCGTGCCGCCAACGGTGTTATAATCATCACCACAAAGCAAGGTCAAAAAGGAAAAATCAGAGTTGATTTTGACAATTTTGTCACTGTAAACTACTACGGCAAGACGATAGATATGATGAACACAAAGCAGTATGGCGAAGCTCTTTGGAAAGGCAACATCAATGCAGGTCTTGACCCGAATATGAATGATTTGGGATATGTGTTCAACTATGGTTATAATGATAGGGGAGTTGCCGAACTCTACGGAATGAGTGTGCCTCAATTTATTGATACCAAATACGGTACAAATGAAATGCCGTCATCCAATACCGACTGGTTTGATGCCATTACCCGAACAGGGATTATGAATTCCCACAATCTGTCGGTAAGCCAAGCCACCGACAAGGCAAGTGCTTTCTTCTCGCTCGGTTATCTTAACAATCAGGGAACGGTGCAATACAGCAACTTCAACCGTATTTCCGCCCGCATCAACTCTCATTATAAAATATTGAAAGACATAATCACTATTGGCGAATGGCGAAAACTTTTCTGCCAATCGCACTCAAGAATTATCTATTCCCGGCGATGTGCTTGACCTGGCAAAACTGCAATTGCCAATAATGCCTGTCAAGAAAACCGATGGCGACTGGTCGAGTGTGACCCCTGCAATGAATGACCGCGATAATCCTGCGAGGATACTTTACGCCAATAAAGATAATCCCTATACGTACTGGCGATTGTTCGGCAATGCTTTTATTGATGTCCAACCAATTAAAAATTTACATATTAAGAGTGATTTCGGATTAGATTACGGCAACTATTATCAGCGTGTCCTGACTCACAGTTATACAGGACGTCTTGGGGTTGATCAGCCTGTATCTTCCAAAATGCAGCAAAGCCATTGGACAAAATGGGCATGGACAAATACAGCAACCTATAACCTGTCTATCAAGAAAAACCGTATGGACTTCCTTGTTGGAATGGAGATGGATAAGCAGCTTGATGTCAGTTTTGCAGCAGAAAAACAAACGTATGACGAAGAAGACCCCGACTATATGTTTCCGTCCGTAGGAACAGGTGAAGCGTTTGCTACAGGCAGTGCCACAGGCTATACGCTACTTTCTTTTTTCGGAAAGATAAATTATGTATATGATGACAGGTATCTTGCTTCCGTAACATTTCGGCGGGACGGCTCGTCACGTTTCGGCAAAGACAACAGATATGCCAACTTCCCTGCTTTTTCGGCAGGTTGGCGCATTAGCCACGAAAACTTTATGGATGCGGTGTCCGACATTGTTTCCGACCTTAAACTGCGTGTCGCTTGGGGGCAAACAGGCAATCAGGAAATTGACAATTTGGCAAATCGCACCATCCTTGTTTCTAACTATGTTGGTGACGCAGGGGCGGGCGTAAATACAGGAACTGCTTATGATATAGAGGGTAAGGACGGCGGTCTTCTTCCCTCAGGCTATCAACTCCAACAGCGAGCTAATGATGATTTAAAGTGGGAAACTACAACGCAGACTAATGTAGGTTTAGACTTCGGTTTTTTAAATCAAAGTCTTTATGGAACGTTTGAATATTATTTTAAACAAACAGACGATATTCTTATACGTCCTCCTTATTTGGGAGCGATTGGCGAGGGTGGTGACCAATGGGTTAATGGAGCGTCAATGCAAAATCAAGGATTGGAACTTTCGCTCGGCTATCGCGGAAAAACCGCTTCTGGTTTCTCTTTCGACATTTCGGGAAATATTTCTGGCTATCGCAACAAAATAACGAAGCTGCCCGAAAGCGTGATTAGTGCTTATGGAGGAAACGGAACGACAGATATTATTCTCGGCAGAGCTATCAACACTTTTTACGGATACAGGGCAGATGGGCTTTTTCGCTCGCAGGAAGAAGTGGATATGTATGCCGACCAGCCCGGAAAAAGCGTTGGGCGTATCCGCTATGAGGATAATGGAGATGGTGTAATTAACGAAGACGACCGTGTATGGCTTGGCAATCCTCACCCCGATTTTGAGTTTGGCTTAAACATCAACCTTGAATGGTATGGTTTTGACTTAACGATATTCTTTCAAGGGATGTATGGAAATTTAGTGTATAACAATACTAAAGCTACTACTGATTTTTGGGCTGTTTCGGAATCGAAGATGAACCATGGCACAAGACTGCTTGATGCGTTCGACCCCGAAACGAACCCCACGTCTGATATTCCCTCTATTTCCTTTACGAACGAAAACAGCGAGGGGCGTGTTTCTTCTTATTATATTGAACCCGGGTCGTATATGAAGCTGCGAATGGTGCAACTCGGCTACTCCCTGCCTCTATCAATTATAAAAAAAGCAGATATAAAGAAAGTGCGCTTTTATGTGAGCGGACAGAACCTGCTTACCATAAAGAGCAAAAAGTTTACAGGATTAGATCCCGAAAATCCGAACCTCTCTTATCCGCTATCAACGTCACTCACTTTTGGTGTAAATCTTTCCTTTTAAAAAACTATGATATGAAGAATATATTTATTTTGTTTGTCGTTTTATCTTTTGTGCCCCTTGCTTCTTGCAGCAAATTCCTTGACCAGAAGGCGTATGGAGTTTTGACCGAAGACGACCTTACTACTGTTGAACAGATTGAGAACTCTGTTATTTCAGCTTATGCAGGTATCGGCAATGATGAGATAAACAGACCCCTTAGCCTTTGGGGATATGGCAACGTGCGTGCTGATGATGCCTACAAAGGCGGTGCTGATGAAAACGACAATGATTTGCTGCATTGGTTGGAAATTTGTTCGCCCTCTGTGGGCAACGTGGGGATGTGGTATAATGACGTGTTTTGGTACAGAAATTACATAGTTATTTCTCGTATAAATTCCGCTTTGCGGGCGTTGGATAATGTAAGCGAGGGACAGATGCCTCTCAAAACGACTCGTATTGCCGAGATGAGATTTCTTCGCGGTCATATTCATTTTATCCAAAAAATTATTTTTAAGCATATCCCCTTTATTACCGAAGATATGTCGCCTGATGATATATCAAACGAGTCAAATGTGGCATTATCAAGCGACAGTGTCTGGTTGAAAATAGCGGAAGATTTTGAATTTGCTTACAATAACTTACCTGTCGTACAGCCTGAAATCGGACGTGCAAACAAATATGCTGCTGCCGCTTATCTGGCAAAAACGTATTTGTATAAAGCCTATCGTCAGGATGATATGCACAATGTTACAAGCATTGATATGGGGGAGTTACAGAAAGTGATAGATTTGGCAGACGAAGTAATTGCTTCGCCGTATCGGTTAGAGAATGATTTTGCCTTTAATTTTCTTCCCGGTCAATACGAAAACGGACCAGAAGCCCTGTTTTCCGTTCAATATTCGATGGACGACGGAACGACTTATGGACGGCTAAATATGGGATGTGCTCTGACAACGCCTACACCCGGTGGTGATTTCAACAAGCCAAGTCAAGATTTGGTCAATGCTTTCAAAACTGTTGGAGGGCTGCCCGACTTTGACAATTATTCCACTGCCGATTTAAGTGAAACAGATAAAGTAGATCCGCGTTTGTTCCATACTGTGGCTATCCCGGGAAAACCATATAAATACACGGATGTGAATTTTGAGGCAAACCAGACTCGAAATCATACTATGTATGGTCTTTACTCCTCACTGAAAGAAAATGTAGATCCTGCAAGTCCTTTTTATGTAAAGACGGGACCTTGGTATGCCAATTCAAAAAATTGGATTGTTCTTCGTTATGCCGATGTACTTTTGATGAAAGCAGAGGCTTTGATTGAAACAGGTCGCCACAATGAGGCGTTGCCACTGATAAATCAAATTCGCAGTCGCGCACAATTCAGCACACAGTTTATCGCCTTTGCTGCGGGGAATTTGGCTATTACTACCTATCAGGATGGCACAAATTGCAATTGGACGGAAGACTTTGCACGTAAGGCTCTACGGTGGGAACGGCGATTGGAAATGGCGATGGAAGGATGTCGCTTTTTTGATTTGGTGCGTTGGGGGATTGCCGACCAGGTGATGAATATGTATTATGCAAATGAGAAAGATGCCCATACCTACTACAGAAACGCTTATTTTGAAAAAAATAAATTTGAATATTGTGCTATTCCTGTTGAGCAAATCAATTGGAGTAAAGGACTTTACAAACAAAATTTCGGATACTAAACTATAACTACTATGAAGCGGAATATACTTTTATATCTTGTATCTTCAATGATATTTTTCTCCTGTTCCAAACCTAAGGATACGTTAGATTTGACAGGGGATGTAAATATTCATTCTTTTTCTATTGATGGTGTAGAGGGGATTATTGACCCCGCCACAGCCACAATAAAGGTGATTATGCCTGTCGGTACGGATTTAACCGCTCTTGCGCCGACAATATCACTTGGCACAGGTGCGACTGTTACGCCAGCGAGCGGGCAGGTTATTGATTTTTCCGAGTCGGCAAAACAGGGTGGAGCAGTCACTTACACCGTGAGTAATACAGATTTGTATCAAAAATACTCGGTAGTGGTAGAAGAAGTGAGCGCGAAAATTACAAGTTTCCGTATAGGGGCTATGGATGCTTATGAAATCAATCATGAAGACAGGACTATATTAGTCTATATGCCACTCGGAACAGACGTGACCGCCTTAACACCCATTATAGAATATACAGAGGGAGCAGTTATTTCCCCTGCCGTAAATCAGGCGATTGACTTCACTAATCCTGTTGTATATACTTTGAGCTATCAAGGGTCGGAATTTATCTATACGGTGACGGTTATTTTGGGAGAGCCACCTGTTCAGCCTGTTTTACTTTATGGCGGTGAAACGGCTGTTCCTTACGTTTGGGTGGGGATTGCTGCGCCAGACTTCAATGCTTCAACAATTAATCCCCTACAGGACTCGGTAAATCAAAGTGCTTTATGCGCTTCAATAACACGCCGTAACGAAGACATTGATGAGGGTGGCAAATGGTGGTCAGGGGGAGCCTTATGGAATTTTGCAAATATAGATCCTGCAAAATATGGCTCATTTACGATAAAAGTATTGAAGCCTGTGGCTGGCAGAGTGCAATTCGAAATTCAAAGGGCGGGTGAACAGGATAAAGAAATAGTAAAGGTGGATTATACAACACCCGGACAATGGCAGGAACTTACTTTTGTAATTCCCACTAACAGAACAGCGATGATTGATAATATTTTAGTAGGTATTCATGATGCGGATCCAGGAACTTTTGAAACGGCAAAAATGTATTGGGATGAGATAATCGCCATTCCGAAATAAGAAAATTATGATAAAAAATATTTCTATTTGTACTTGTGTCTTGCTTGCTTGTTGTTGCAAGGTAGAACCACCTTCCGACAGTGACGAGATTGACACTACTCTCACCAAGCGTACACCGACAGAATCAGCAGCATATAAGACTTTCTATAAGCCCGCCAACGGCAATTCTGGTGACCCTATGCCTTTTTACAACGAAGACGACCAAACTTTCTACGATTTTTTATTAGTAGAACCTATAAACGGTGCCTTTGCCCGCAACCATATCTTTGTTACTAAGACGAAAGACTTCGCCAATTTCGGCGCGTTGTCGGAAACTTTTCCAAGTGGTAGCGATAATGAACACGATCAATGGATTGGTACAGGCAGTTGTATAAAAAAAGGTAATACTTATTACTTTTTTTACAGTGGAATGAATGACGCTTTTGAAGCCTCGCAGGTAGTAATGAAAGCTACTTCGATAGACCTTGTAAATTGGAACAAAGTGCCCTCTGCAACAATTGAAGCACCTGCCGGGTACGACAAGCGTGAATTTCGCGACCCTTGCGTTTATTGGGACGACACCCGAAATAAATATGTGATGTTGGTTGCAGGTCGAAAAGGAAGCGTGGCAGTTATTGTGCGCTATCAATCGGATGATTTGATTGCCTGGGACAGGATAGAAGATATTACTGCCACTACTTCCGACAATCCACAGGAGTTGGAGGTTGTCACCGACACGCGGATGATGGAATGTCCCGATATTTTTAAAATCGGCAGCGTATGGTATCTTGTTTTTTCACGTATTAATGCTGACGTGCACCGCAAAACGTTCTATCGCGTAGCAGACAACCCCAATGGACCTTGGCGTATCAGTGTTGAGGACGGCAAGCACGAAACATTTGATGGACTTTTTCTTTATGCCGCCAAGACTGTTTCGGACGG
>JAISPZ010000072.1 GCA_031274555.1 Bacteroidales bacterium
TGCTTAACCTACTAAAAAAGGATAAAGGAAAAGAAAGTTTGCGCTCAAAACGACTTAAAGCTGGATGGAATAATGATTTTTTACTACAATTAATCACAAATTAAAATGCGTTTGCCCTGTTTTTTACTCATAATAGCTATCTTTTGGCAAAAAAATCGTATCTTTGCGCGGATAATTTGGGGTATTAGCTCAGTTGGTAGAGCGTTTGGTTCGCAATCAAAAGGTCGAGGGTTCGACTCCCTTATGCTCCACTTTGACACTTGACATACACATAATGACGCTCATAAGACACTCGTAAACACCCACAAGATGCCCACAGGACACCCGCAGGATGCCCGCAGGACACCCACAAGATGCCCGCAGGATGCCCAAAAGATGCTAACAAGATGCCTGCGATACGCTCGCAAAGATGCTTGCAACGGCACTCACAATGGCGTTAAAAATAATGAAAAGCGAAAATAAGAAATAGAAAACCTACTAAACGCGGTAATTTGCTCAACAACATATATGGAAAAACCTAAAATACTGTTCATAAGTCAAGAAGTCTTCCCCTACGTAAAGGAGTCTATGCTCTCACGATTGGGAAGGTATTTGCCACAAGGAGTTCTTGAAAGAGGAAAGGAGGTTCGTTCATTTACGCCGCGCTATGGAATTATAAGCGAAAGACGCAATTGTCTGCATCCTGTTCTCCGACTTTCGGGCATAAATCTTTCCATCAACGATACCGATCATCAGCTAACGATCAAGGTTTCATCTATTCCCCAGGCGCGTATGCAAATTTATTTTATCGACAACGATGAATATTTTTACAAGCGCAACCAATTTACCGATAAAAATGGCAATCCTTACCCCGATAACGACGAAAAAGCGATGTTTTTCGCACGAGGTACGCTCGAAACTGTCAAAAATCTTAAATGGAAGCCTGACATAATACTTTGCTCTGGATGGTTTTCATCGCTTGTTCCGATGTATGTAAAAAAAATGTACAAAAACAACGTCTTTTTCGGCGATGCAAAAATTATAACGGCTGTTTTTTCGGATGGCTACAAAGGGACTTTCAGAGATGATTTTGCCGATAAGTTGCGTTTTGACAAGTTCACAGACGAAGATATTGCCCCTTACGGTAAATTTTCGTATCCTGAACTTATGCGTGCGTCTATCGACTACTCCGACGGTGTTATCATAAGTGAAAAACCCTCTACCATAAACGAGCTTGTATTGAAAGCCGTCAAGGAGTCCGACAAGCCAACACTTCCTTATTCTGGAGATACTAACTATGTCGATGTCTATGACAAATTTTTTAACAAATTCTTACAGAAAAACAAATGACAATAAGATTGTTTCCGCTGACGTTTATTTTTAGTTTATTAATTTTGTCTTCCTGTAAAAAAGATGTCAATTCTATTCTGGGTGATGATATAAACGAACATAGAAAGATAGGTGAATATTACGCCGACAGCTTTCACATCGTGGCATTTTCCGTTCCTGACGACTCTCTGTACATACAAAACTACACGTCTTTCGTGCTTGGGACATCAAGGAACAGCACGTTTGGGACGACTACGTATGACTTTGTTTCTCGCATGGTATATAGTGTCACTTCGTCATACGTAAAAACGGATAACGAACCTGCGGTGAATATTGATTCGACTGTACTTCTTTTAGTATATTCAGGCACATATCCGCTCGCCGCAAATAGTGATTTTTTAGATGGCAAAAGTTTTACTCTCACGCTCTATGAGGTGGACGAAGATATTCGTACGAGTACTGAAATAGACAGTGCATACGATATTCATTCGAGGGTTGCATATAAAAGCACTCCTCTGTTTTCGGGAAATGTAACGCTAAAACCGCCTCTTTCTACCGATACGGTGGCTACGACTAATATCAGTCTTCATCTTGACAGTGAAGTGGGACGAAAACTTGCACAGGCGTTGGAAGAAGTTGGAATAGAAAACAACGAAGAATTTCCGACTAAATTTAAGGGGCTTTATTTTTCAATAACTCCCGCTGCAAGCGACAATGAAAGTGTTATCGTGTCGTTTAGTGCCGAAGCTACTTATGGTACGCAGATGACGGTTTATTTTGACAGCAGCTATTATTACAGTTTCATTATCGGTACGCATTTTACTCAAATAAAAAAAGACAGGAGTGGCACACCTGTCGAAAGGGCTTTGTTGGACAGCGTTACAGGGCAACAGCGACTTTATTTGGAAACTATCGGTGGGAGTAGAATTCGTTTCAAAATTCCAGATTTACGCAAACTCTTGGATAATGATACGTTGTCGGGAAAACATATTGCAATTAATCGTGCTTCCCTTATATTTAGAATGGCAGATGATATAGATACGAGTGTAAAGGGAGTCAGACGTCCTGAAAGTCTTTTTCTGTACAAATATATAAACAAGACAAAGATAGAAAGTATTATAGATTACGGCTTTAACGGTGGAGGAGTATATGATGCCACAAAGGGTGAATACAGGCTTTATGTCACGCGTTGGATGCAAGATTTAATCTACAACAAAAAAACAGAAATTGACTACCTTGACCTCTCACCTGTCGCCGATATTAAGTATTTTGTGCCGTCTCAGGCTGTCTTCTACGGAACAAACAGTGGTGCAAATTCTGTGAAGTTAGAAGTTATCTATTCAATTGTTGAGGAGTAATTTATTATGTGTGGAATTGTTGCATATCTCGGAAAAAAAGAGGCATACCCTATACTTATAAAAGGTCTGCACCGCTTGGAATATCGTGGTTATGACAGTGCGGGAATATGTCTTTCCAATAACGCCAATCTTGTTGTTTACAAAAATCGAGGCAAAGTGTCTGACTTGGAAGACCTTGTTAAGGATGTTAATCTTTCGGGGCATATCGGAATTGCACATACACGCTGGGCTACACATGGTGCACCAAATCAATGTAACGCTCATCCACATTATTCCGAAAATGAAGATTTGGCAATAATTCACAACGGTATTATTGAAAATTATTCATCCATCAAACAGGAGCTTGCCAAAGAGGGACGCACTTTTCACAGTGATACCGATACCGAAGTTCTCATTCAACTTATTGATTATATCCGAATAAAAAACGAAATTCCTCTTTCGGAAGCTGTGCACTTGGCGTTGAGTCAGGTTGTAGGTGCGTATGCTATTGCTATTATATCTAGAAACGACCCCGACACAATCATCGCTGCCCGCAAGGGAAGCCCGCTCGTTATAGGTATTGGTGACGGCGAATTTTTCCTCGCTTCTGATGCAACGCCCATCGTTGAACATACTCGCAAGGTTATTTATCTTGAAGACGGCGACATTGCCGAAATGCGTTTGCTTAAAGACGGCAAGAGCAATCTCGAAATCACCAACCTCGAAAACGTTGTCAAAACACCGCCTATCCAACAGTTGGAAATGAATTTGAGTATGCTTGAAAAAGGTGGTTTTGAACATTTTATGCTCAAAGAAATTTACGAACAATCGCGTACTGTTCGCGACTGTCTTAGAGGTAGAGTAAATGCGGAGCAAAATAACGTTGCACTTTCGGGGATTATAGATCATAAGGATAAATTTTTAAACGCTCGGCGCATTATTATTACTGCCTGTGGCACTTCGTGGCACGCGGCATTGGTGGGCGAATATATCTTGGAGGAGCTGTTGCACGTTCCTGTCGAAGTAGAATATTCTTCGGAATTTCGCTACCGCGACACTGTTGTCTTTCCTGACGATGTAGTTATCGCTATTTCGCAATCGGGTGAAACGGCGGATACGCTTGCAGCCATTGAAAAAGCAAAAGAAAACGGCGCATTCGTATATGGTATCTGTAACGTTGTCGGCTCATCAATACCGAGAGCGACACATAGTGGGACATATACACACGTGGGACCTGAAATAGGCGTAGCCTCAACAAAAGCATTTACGGCACAAGTGTGTGTCCTTGCACTCATCGCACTCTGCCTTGCAAGAGAAAAGAAAACAATTTCGGAAGAACGCTATATTCAGCTTATCGGCGCGTTGTGCGATATGCCGCTAAAGATTGAGGAAACGTTGAAGTTAGACGAAAAAATCCACGATTTCTCGAAAATATTCACGTATTCGCGCAATTTTCTTTATTTGGGACGAGGCTACAACTATCCTCTCGCGCTTGAGGGCGCACTTAAACTCAAAGAGATTTCTTATATCCACGCCGAAGGCTATCCTGCTGCGGAAATGAAGCATGGACCTATCGCTCTTATTGATGCAGAAATGCCTGTGTTGGTAATAGCCACAAATCGTGGCAGTTATGACAAAATCGTGAGCAACATTCAAGAGGTAAAAGCGCGAAAAGGGCGCATTATTTCTGTTGTTACAGAGGGGGACGAAGCTGTGCGGGGGCTGTCTGATTTCTGTATTTCAATCCCCGAAACGGAAGAAATGTTTGTTCCAATCTTAGCGAGTATTCCGCTGCAGCTTCTCGCCTACCATATTGCTGTCCTTAAAGGCTGCAACGTGGACCAGCCAAGGAATTTGGCGAAAAGCGTTACGGTGGAGTAGTGGGGTTTGGTAAGGGCGTTGCTGTGGAGTAGCGGGGTTTGTGGCGAAAAGCGTTACGGTGGAGTAGTGGGGTTTGTGGCGAAAAGCGTTACTGTGGAGTTTGGTAAAGGGCGTTACGGATGTACGTGAAAAATTTGGCGAAAACGTTACGATAGAGTAAAATATAAAATTATGGCAAAAAAAAGTTCATTACAAATAGCGAGAGCGGCGTATCAGCCCAAAGTTCCCGCTATTCTTAAAGGTATTGTGGGCTTGGAAGAGGGTGCGGCGACACAGTCTGTTGCAAATCAACAAGAGATAAAATCACTCTTTCCAAACACTTACGGATTACCGCTGATAAAATTCGTTCCCACATCAGAACGCACTGCGTACAAGTCCGCTAACGTGGGTGTTATTCTTTCCGGTGGACAGGCACCGGGGGGTCATAATGTTATCTCTGGTATATTTGATGGAATAAAAATGATAAACGAAAATTCTCGTTTGTATGGCTTTATTCTTGGTCCTGGGGGGCTTATTGACCACAATTATATAGAACTTACTGCTGATATTATTGATGAATACCGCAACACAGGTGGCTTTGACATTATCGGCTCGGGACGCACAAAACTTGAAAAAAAAGAGCAGTTTGACAAGGGATTGGAAATTTTGAAGAAGTTAGATATTTCTGCACTTGTCATTATTGGCGGCGACGACTCTAATACTAACGCCTGTGTGCTTGCCGAATATTATGCTTCTATCAATGCGGGAGTTCAAGTTATCGGCTGTCCGAAAACGATTGACGGCGACCTTAAAAACGAAATGATTGAAGCATCATTTGGCTTTGACACTGCCTGCAAAGTATATTCGGAAGTTATCGGCAACATTCAGCGCGACTGCAATTCTGCACGTAAATATTGGCACTTCATTAAACTCATGGGACGCTCTGCTTCGCATATCGCACTCGAATGTGCGCTACAGGTGCAACCGAACATTTGTCTTATCTCGGAAGAAGTAGAGGCTTCGGGACAGTCCCTTGATGATATTATAAATTATATCGCAAACATTGTCGTTAGCCGAGCCGAAAACGGCAATAACTTTGGCACAATACTTATACCCGAAGGGCTTATTGAGTTTATCCCTGTGATGAAAAATTTGATGGATGAGCTTAACGACTATCTGGCGCGTAACGAAGCTGAATTTAAGATGATTAAGCGTAAAGAAAAACGGGCTTATATCATCAGTAAATTAAGTGCGGAAAATTCTAAGCTCTATGAAAGTTTACCAGAAGCTGTTGCTCTGCAACTCACGCTTGACCGCGACCCGCATGGAAATGTTCAGGTGTCTTTAATTGAAACGGAAAAACTTCTTGCCGAAATGGTTGGTCGTCGCCTCGAAGAGTGGGCTGCTGTCGGAAAATACAAGGGAAAATTTGCTACGCAGGTACATTTCTTTGGCTATGAGGGACGCTGTGCTGCGCCGTCCAATTATGACGCGGACTATTGTTACTCTCTCGGTTTTACTGCTGCACATCTTATAAGTTCTGGCAAAACAGGATATATGAGTTCGGTGCGCAACACAACTGCTCCCGCCGCTGAATGGATTGCGGGTGGTGTGCCGATAACGATGATGATGAATATGGAACGCAGACATGGCGAAATGAAGCCTGTCATTCAGAAAGCTCTCGTACGTTTAGACGGTGCGCCTTTCAAGGAGTTCGCCGCGCAACGCGACAGGTGGGCTGTCGAAACCGAATATGTTTATCCTGGTCCCATCCAATATTTCGGTCCCACCGAAGTATGCGACCAGCCGACCATCACTCTGCGCTTGGAGCAGGGGAAATAAATTGGCAGGAAATTCGTAATCTTACGCTAATATGATTTGTAACGGTTATAATTTGTAACGGTGCAAACTAAATTTTATCTAAATGCAACATTCAACAGTTCCATTATCAGGCTGACGCACTCGTTGTTTGTGCATATCGTTTGTGTATACATGCTTGTTGTCGGTTCTCGTAATTCTTAATTCGTAATTGATTTAGCGTTCTTGTCTGTTGGTTCTATGTCGGTTAAATCGAAAATTTTTTTTCGCGAAAGCGGCGTGAGCCGCTTTCGCGCCAGCTGACGCACTATATATAAATTCCAGCTGACACGCTAAAATATAATCGCCAAAATCGCCAGATGACGCACTATATTTATATTCGAGAAGCGGAACCTTCCTCTCTCTCTGCTCGGCTCCGCCGAGCAGAGAGCGTTCTTTGCTTTTTCTGAGCGGTAGGATGATGAACTATGGAACGCAGACCGCCCGGAAACCGTAGGAGTCGTGGCGGCTGTACGGGGCGCTGCCGGTGCGGGTGCCCAGCGAACAGGGCGTAGCAGAATTGTTCCAGCTACCGCCACGCCACACGCGGTGAGAGCCCGTAGCAGAAGGCATGCTAACAGGATTTACATACGGAGTACCAGAAGAACCTGTACCACCAGAAATACTTACTAAATTTCCCGCAACACTCAAAGAACCTGTTACACCTGTACCTGTCGGATAAGAAGCATTAACCGATCCGCTAGAACCATCTAATACCCACTCATACATGTTCCCACTCATATCATATAACCCTTTGCCTGTCCCTTTTACCGTTGTAGCCACCTCCCTCACTCGTAGATTTGTCGAACTGTTGCCATTCTTACCACTATTCGCACTGTACCACGCTACCGCCTTTAAAGCAGTTTCAGTATTTGCTGTTGCACCTGCATAATAATAAGTGTTTTCAATGCTATTGTCCCCTCTCATGCGAGCTGCATATTCCCATTGTGCCTCGCTCGGTAAACAACCACCTAACCACAAACTGAAAGATAAACCACCATACCAACTTACATAACTTATTGGGTAGTTGTCACGACGGCGTGTCTGGTTCGCATCCGTATAAGTTGTACCAGCCTTATCAGTGTTCGGAAACCATACTGTGCCGCTATTAGTCAAACATCCACCATATTGCACATTCGTTAAACTTGACACAAGATTCCACATATTTTCACTCGGAGTAGAAGACACACCAGCAGAATTGTAAGATAAAAGAGCGTAATTCGCTACGGTTATACTCGAATAACCCGCAGCAGGAGCTTGAGCTGCAATCATTGAGTCTTTGTCAGCTCTCTTTAAGTACGATTCGATCGTGCCGTCAAAGTCTATCGCAGACATAAAACACGCATACTGACCACCGGTACACTCTGTGCTCGCTATGTAAAAATCAGATAACTGCACATATCGGTTGGAAACCAAACTTGAAGGAGCATCGCTGGGAGTAAACGGCCGAAATGTACCACTCGGAATATTTACCCACGTGGGAGTCTGCGTGTTCCAAGCTACAGTGTTGTTTATGGACGTACCGCTTTTTCCGTCTATACCTACTCCTCTGTCGTCCATATTGAACGCTATTATACAGTTTACTACCTGACCGCCGTTATTTGTAATATATACACCGCCACCACTGCTCGGATTGCTGATTTGGTTTGTCACATTCATCGCTACGTTGCCACGTATTATGCAGTTGTACAGTTTGCCACCATTCAACAATACACCGCCACCATGACCGTTCGGGTCATTGGGGTCGTTTGTTGTTCCGCGAGCATGACCGTTTCTTATCAAACAATTCTCAATTATGCCGCCATTGTTTACCGTTGCTACGCGGTGCTTCTCCACACGTCTGGGGTGGCGAAGACTGTTGCCGTCAAGAACAGTCATATCGCTCGTTAAACTCTTTGCTGCGCCTATCGCCGTCCTCTCGCTTTCACTGCCGTCACCAGCAGGATTGCAACCACCGATAATATGCGTTTCTACTATCAGCTGAGTGTCAAGATAATATGTCCCTTTGGCAATATACACTACATCGCTCGCACCTGCACTGTTCAATACCAATTTTAGATTGGCATTAGTCGCGGTATAATAGTTTACGCCAGTAGCAGTAAAGCCTATATAGTAATTGGTGGCATACACACTGCACAACACACTCGCGCTACACATAAGTGCAACAATCAATAATAATTTTGAAAATTTATTCATACGTTTATAATTTATTTTTAACAGGTCGTATGGAACTCGCACAAAAACATTCGTCGTCAGTGCAACATTTATCATGCTCGTTTCATACGTTTTTTGTTTGATTTGGTTATTATTTAGTTTTATTTTCATTATGCACTAACAACAAGCGCGTCAGATTGAAAGGTCGCGTCAGCAGGAATTGACAATTAACAATTGACAATTTAAATACTCTCCCAAAAAAAGCACCGTTCTTAAATATGCCATAAATGGCATATTTAAGAACGGTGCTTAAAAAATTTGTCGCAATTGCAAGGGGGGTTTCTTTAAATAATTTTACACCGTTATCAACAGCATAAACAACAGACGTAATTAAATTACACCTGTTTAAGACCAATGCTTTTAAAATAAAAATTTTTACGAATACAACAGAAATAGCTAAAACACACCTGTTTAAACGTAATAATCTTTTAATAAAATTTTTTGAAAATACAACCGACGTAGAATACGTCAGGCAGTTATGATATTCCCTGCTCCCTGCTCCCTGCTCCCTGCTCCCTGCTCCCTGCTCCCTGCTCCTCTTTAGACACAAAACTCCTCATTTCGGGGCATGGCGCAAGCGACACTGACCTCAACCCTGCAGACGTGTCTGCGGACGTGAGAGATGTTAAAAATACGGAAGACAGATTGTTCATTTTTTGACTTTTGAAATATACTATACGAAAATCAGCAGGACGACATAATTATAACAAAAAGACCA
>JAISPZ010000085.1 GCA_031274555.1 Bacteroidales bacterium
ACAGGGATTACTATGCCTTGTCCTGAAAAAACACCTTTCTTAACAAAAAAATTCAATACTATTGACAATAATCTGCATTTTTTTTGTCGAAAAACAGCATATCAACCCCTCGTTTCCCAAAATATCCGCAAAAAAAACTTCAGAAATATTTTTCTACTCTCAAAATAATCTGCTTGCGGATTTAAGGTATTAGAAAAAGTGGATGTTGAAAATGGAATACCAAAGCAAAATATTCATATCAGAGGGCGAATAATCCAATCACAAGCAACAATAGAAGAAGAAATAGAAAAAGGTGCTAAAATTTATATAAAAAGTACAACAACACTTCGTCCAACAATAAAAAAAAGTAGGGAAGAAGCAGGCATTAAACCACCAATTTCTTTGCTGTCAAAAAAATTGAATGATAAAATTCCGACAAATACAGATGCAAGTGCAGAAATAAAAGAATTATTCGACGGTATCAATATTATGGACTATCCAAAACCGACAGGGTTGCTAAAATATATTATTGATGCTGTAATTTGTAACAAAAAAGATTCTATCATCCTCGACTTCTTCGCAGGCAGTGCCACCACCGCACACGCAGTAATGCAGCTCAATGCCGAAAACGCCGAAGACGGTGGCGGTCGCAAATATATTATGGTGCAGTTGGACGAGCCGACAAACCCCGACAGCGAAGCGCGAAAAGCAGGATACAATACTATAGACGAAATTGCGCGAGAACGAATAAAACGAGCAGCAAAAAAAATCATATCCGAAAATCCAATGCTTGCAAACAATTTGGATTTAGGCTTCAAACACTATCGCCTCAAAACGCCCGAAATCACAACCATTGACAAAATTATAGAATTTAATCCCAATATACCAGAATTATTCAACAATGATATGATTTCACCTTTTGCCTTTGGTAACGAAAGTGGTTTGCCCACACTTTTGCAAACATGGTTGATTGCAGACGGGTACACTTTTCAATTACGAATTAAAAATCACGAATTGCGAGGTTATACTGCACCATATATTGAAGAAACAGGCACTATATATTTGATAGATTCTGGCTTTGGCACAGAACAGTTGAAGGAGCTGTTAAATAAAATCGGCAAACACGAGCTGACAATAAATACTATTGTTATTTATCCTTATTCATTCACATTTGAACAAATGTTGGAATTAAAAAACAATATCAAAAACAATCTGGATAAGGATAATACACCAACAATAATTGAGCGATACTGATTATGAGATTAGATAGATTACAATATCAAAGAGATGCCATTGAAAAAATAATGGCGGAAATAAATTCCGAAAATATTACCGCTGTCGAAAATTTTTATGCCAATCCCATTTTGCAACATACGCAAAATATTGATGTAAAAATGGAAACGGGTACAGGTAAAACTTATGTTTATACCCGCTTGATGCATGAACTTAAACAACAATATGGATTTTTCAAATTTATCCTTTTTGTGCCAAGTATTGCCATTAAGGAAGGTGTAAAGATGTCGATACAAAGTGATGATTGGAATAAGCATTTTCGGCAAGAATTTGGTAATCAGCAAATTCATTTGGGTGTAATCAATGCAGGTGATTTTGAAACAAAGAAAAATCGTAAGCAAATTCCAGAAACTTTGCGCTCGTTTTGCGATGCCTCACGAGCCGAAGACAAAAATATTCAGACTCTGCTGCTTAATCGTTATTGGATAGAACAAAAATCGTCTGCCCTGTTCAAAAGCGATTATGATTCAACGCTTTTTGGCAGTATCAGTTGTCCAGCAGACGGCATACGAAACACACGCCCAATTGTGATTATTGACGAACCACATCGCTTTGCAAAAGACGACAACGCCTATAGAAATATTATTGAAAAATTGCAACCTCAGTTGGTTGTTCGTTTTGGTGCAACATTTCCAAGTATTGCAGTCGGCAAAGGAAAAAATAAAACCACAAAAATAGATTATGAACGAGGTAAGCCGATTTACGACCTCAATTCTGTGCGGGCGTTTAATGATGGTCTGGTAAAAGGCGTTTCGATTCAGTATCCTGCTATTCCAAATACTTCGGATGATGCAGACATTTTGAAATGCAAAGTTAAATCCATCAACAAAGAGGGCTATAAATTTAAAAGTGTGACTTTTTCAATCAATAATCATGAAATGGAAGTGCCAATTGGTAGCAATTTATCAATTGCAGATGAAAATTTTGGCGATCTTGTGCTTGATATCGAAAACAAGAAACCGACACTTTCTAACGGAACAGAACTCAGTGAGGGAATGATTCTGCTTCCCCAAATTTTCGGTACAAATTATCAGGAAATTTTGCTAAAGCAGGCATTAGAAGAGCATTTTGAAAAAGAAAAGGATAATTTCTTTCGACAAAATAAAATCAAGACCAATTCACTATTTTTCATTGATGATATTGCCTCATTTCGTGGTGAAAATGCATGGTTGCGAATAAAATTTGAAGAATTATTGGCTGCAAAAATCAACGCTATAATTGAGAGTTTAGACTCTCAACTCCCAAAATACAATGAATATATTGATTTTTTGAGAGCTTCGTTAGCCAAAAACGACAAAGGCGAAATGCTTGCTCTTGCTGGATATTTTGCGCAAGATAGCAGTGGAGGCGAAGAAATTCAAAAAGAAATTGATTTGGTTTTGCGCGACAAAGAGCAATCACTCAAATTTAAAAACGATAAAGGAGAATGGAATGTTTGTCGATTTTTCTTTTCAAAATGGACTTTGTGTGAGGGATGGGATAACCCTAATGTATTTGTAATTACCAAATTACGCAGCTCTGGTAGCGAAATTCGCAAATTGCAGGAAGTAGGACGTGGCTTGCGCCTTCCTTTTGATGAAAACGGGATAAGAATAAGCGAAGAAGAATTTTATCTGTCGTATATTACTGATTATTCCGAACGAGAATTTGCAAAAAAATTAGTGGGTGAAATTAATGCTGACGGCGGAAATTTATCCGATGAAAAAATCACAGATAATATTTTAGAACTATTGGTAAAGTCAAAATATGCAACTTCTACCGCCGAAGCAAAAGGAAAACTGTTACTTGACAAAATTATTGATGAGCACGATAAAATTCTTGACACAGAGAAACTTTTTGCCCTTCTGTCGGACGAAAGTGGATTGAAATTAAAATCAGGAAAAATTCTTGACCCCTATTTGCCTAAGAAACCTATGGTAAAACTCAACAAAGACAATTTTAATAAGCTCAAAGATCTCTGGCAACAAATTACAGAGCGATATTTACTTCATTTTGAAAAATTGAACGAAACGGAATTTAACAAACTACTGAAAAGTATTTTTGATAGTGATGTTTTTGCTGAACCCTCTACGCAAGTTGTTGAACAACACACTTTAAAAGGTGAACATTCAGTAGGGTTGTATCATAGTGGCTTTAGGTCAGTAAAATCACCTTTATCGGAAATTTCATACGGAGAATTTCTCAAACGCTTACACAAAAGCACCAATATACCTCTCTCTCTCTTGCATAAGAACATTTTCGCTACACTTAGAAACAGGGTAAATACAAAAGAATTATTTAATCTCGTTTCACTCGAAAATATAACAAAAGCGTTTAGAAAAAAATTCGAAGAGTTCTTTGCACAAAAATATGATTATAGTCCGTTAGACTACAAAGCCCAAACAAGTTTGTTTACAGCCGAAGATGAGTTTGTGGATGAGTTGGCGCAAGGAATGCTCGGTAATAAAAAAGGGCGAATAGAAAAAGATGATAGATACCTGTACGAAATGCATGAAAATGATCCATGGGTTGTCTATGATAGTGAAATAGAATATAATGTACTAAAAGTAAAACCACCGCAAGAGGTTGTTGCATACGGCAAATTACCTAAAAAGTCAATTAAAGTCCCAACCTATACCGGTGGCACAACCAGCCCCGATTTTGTGTATGCTATAAGGGAAAAAAGTACAAACAAAATTAGGCTACATCTGATAGTCGAAACTAAAAGTAGCGATTTGAGAATGTCGGAAACATCTGCTATCGAAGCACAAAAGAAGCTGTTCAAGAAAATAAAAAATGTGGAATGGCGGATGGAAACTGATGTTGCAGTTTTTGAAAGAGAATTAAAAGCTCTTGTGGGATAGCGGCTACGAAACAATGACAAAAACAATGACAAAAACAATGCTTATAGCACAAAGCACAAATTACTGCACAATTTATTTGAGCAGAATTAGGGCTAATTTTAGCAGTCGCTACTCGGTTGTGGAAGTGCCCGCCATTTGAGCGAGGATTTTGTTCACTTCTTCTTCGGTGGCTTTTAGCTTTGTTTGACAGAAAGCTACTAATTCGGACACACGCTTTACTTTTTCAGCGAGAATATCAACAGAAACTTCTTCGTTTTCTATTTCTTCCGCTATCTGCTCAAGTTCGGCGTATGCCGTTTCATAAGTCAATTTTTCCGCTTGTAGCACCTCAAAATGCAAATGTGCCGTCATTTTGGAACAATTTTTGTATATTTGCAGCATAAAATCAGTGAAGTATGTTTGTTGGAAATATTTTGTCAAAATTAGAGGTTTGGCAAAGAGCAAAAATTGAGAACCACTCGCACTTCGAGGCGCACGTCATACAGTAAAAACAGTTTATAAACGTATGAAAGAAATATTTTTTATCGTAACACTTATTTTTGCATTTAGTTCTTACAGGCAAAAGGTAAGAAGTTCGGACACAACAAGTTTAAGTAGCAAACAGTCGGTCGTACTTGCTGACGTTTATGGAAAACACAAAAGAGCGGACACTGCGAGTTCAAAACCAATTTCTAAAGATGTCGTAGCTATTAACGCTTTGAAAAATTATTATCCCGGTGCGGATACAGTAAGCTCAAAGATTAAAGTTATCTATAAAGACGAAACAAAAAAGTATGGAAGAAATAATGATCCTGCGTATATTGTTAATGGAGCACTTATTAATAGCGAACATTTCCCCAAACTTGCAAGTATCAAGCCTGAAAACATCAAAGAAATAAAAGTGGCAAGTGTAGATACTCAAATAGGAAATTCAAAGTATCATGGCATAATATTCATTACAACTAAAGATGACTATAAGCCGAAACCTGTTTCATTGAATGATCTAAAATTGAAATATACAAACATAAGAGGTAAATCAACAGTTTTTCAAATCGATGGCAATATAGTAAATGGTGATTGTCACGAATATTTTATTGATGAAAATTATATTCTACAAATTATTGTTGATAAGTTTGAAAATAAAAATGAAGGACTTAGCTTTGATATTATCAACATATTGACTAAGTCTGAAGAAAATATTAAAAAGTCAAAGGAAGTGAGAATTAGAGGCTGATTTTTTATCAGTCGCTACTCGGTTGTGGAAGTGCCCGCCATTTGAGCGAGGATTTTGTTCACTTCTTCTTCGGTGGCTTTTAGCTTTGTTTGACAGAAAGCTACCAATTCGGATGCACGTTTTACTTTTTCAGCGAGAATATCAACAGAAACTTCTTCGTTTTCTATTTCTTCCGCTATCTGCTCAAGTTCGGCGTATGCCGTTTCATAGGTCAATCTTTCCGCTGTTATCGAGATTTCCGATGTGTCTGTGTTTTTTGTCATAATCTTTTTCACAAAGTTGTATTTGCAAATATACATGAAATCTTTGAATTACACACAGACGAGTAAAATCTTGCCAAAATTCATAGAAAAAATATATTTTAATTTGAAAAATATTATGTAACTTTATAATTGTGCTTTGCTGCGCGGGGGGGCTTGTGCGGGGGTGTGGGGGCGCGTGGGGCGGGGGGGAGCGGGGTTGGCGTTGGGTGTTGGGGTGGGTGGGCGGGG
>JAISPZ010000091.1 GCA_031274555.1 Bacteroidales bacterium
TTGTATCAACTTTCATTATTGTATCAACTTTCATTATTGTATCAACTTTCATTATTGTATCAACTTTCATTATTGTATCAACTTTCATTATTGTATCAACTTTCATTATTGTATCAACCTTCGTTTTAATGAATTGACAATTAACAATTGACAATTAAAAAATTGTATAACCTTTCGTTTTAGCGAATTGACAATTAACAATTGACAATTAACAACTGACAATTGACAATTAACAATTGACAATTAACAACTGACAATTAACAATTGACAATTAACAACTGACAATTAACAACTGACAATTAACAATTGACAATTAACAACTGACAATTAACAATTAACAATTGACAATTAAAAAATTGTATAACCTTTCGTTTTAGCGAATTGACAATTGACAATTAACAATTGACAATTAACAACGGTTGTAGGGTGAATTTGTCTTATTACGGCAGAGCAATTGTATTGAGTTAGTACAAGCGATAATATTCAAACTCCCTAATATTTAGGCAGAGTGACAGTACTTACTCAATTTCTAAGAACATCAATTCCCAATTGGCATTTTATTGACATGACTTTTGTCGCGACTCGGTAGAGTTCGGATTTTCTCGGACTTTGTACTCTACTTATCGAAAACGTTAATTTCTGTGATCCCCCATTGCAACATTAATCCCATATAATGGCAATACGGAAAGCGTATGACATAAAGACAAATGTTTATTGGCGAGTTCAATACGACATATTCATAACAATTTATAAACGTATGAAAAAGACAAAATTTTATTTTTAACACTACAAATATTAAAGAAATACTATGAAGACTGTCTATCTCGGAATGACCGCAGATATTATTCATCCCGGTCTAATAAATATTATTGAGCAAGGCTCGAAGTATGGTGATTTGCTCGTTGGACTGCTCACAGATAAAGCTATCGCAGACCATAAACGACTTCCGCATCTGAACTACGAGCAGCGAAAAAAAATTATCGAAAATGTAAAAGGTGTCGTTAGAGTTGTTCCGCAAGAAGAATGGAGCTATGTGCCTAATCTTCGCAAATATAGACCTGAATATCTTATTCATGGGGACGATTGGATTACAGATAATACCAAACTTAGGGAAGAAGCATATAAGGTGATGGAAGAATTTGGCGGCAGAGTTATCGAAATACCATATACACAAGGCATAAATTCTTCTTCTCTGAATAACGATATTTTGGCAATAGGCACTACGCCAGAAATTCGCCTTAGGCGGTTGCGCCGACTTATTCAATCAAAGAGTGTGGTGCGTGTTTTGGAAGCCCATAACGGTCTGTCAGGCATTATTGTAGAAACTGCGGAAATAAAAAAAGACGACAGAACATTTTCTTTTGACGCGATATGGTCAAGTTCTCTTACCGACTCCACAAGCAAGGGAAAACCCGATATTGAGGCAGTTGATTTAACGACTCGTCTTCAGGATTTGAACAATATTCTCGAATGTACGACTAAGCCTATTATTTATGACGGCGATACAGGTGGTCTTATGGAGCATTTTGTCTTTACTGTTCGCACTCTCGAAAGGCATGGCATCTCTGCTGTCATTATTGAAGATAAAACAGGACTAAAAAAGAACTCTCTTTTTGGAACTGATGTTAAGCAGACACAGGATAATGTTGAAGATTTTTGTGCAAAAATTAAAGCAGGAAAAAACGCTCAGATTACAGAAGATTTTATGATTATCGCCCGTATAGAAAGTTTGATTTGTGGCAACAGCATGGACGATGCCTTACGGCGTGCAAACGCATATATTGCGGCAGGTGCGGACGGTATCATGATCCACAGCAAAAGCAAAACAGGGGAAGATATTAAGGAATTTTGTCAAACGTTCAGAAAGACAAATACAACAATTCCAATTGTGGTTGTTCCTACAACATATAATCACGTAACAGAAACCGAATTGCAGCAATGGGGAGCAAATATTGTTATTTATGCAAATCATCTTCTTCGGTCTTCGTACCCTGCAATGGCAAGGGTAGCCGAAATAATTCTCGAAAACAGTCGCTCAAAAGAGGCGGACGAATATTGTATGCCGATAAAAGAAATATTGGAACTTATACCCGGAACAAAGTAAAATCCCTATTGCTTGGGGCTTAATATAATGTCCCCATAATTAACAAAATTGAGTAAGACTATGGATGATTTTGAAAAGAATGGTGGTGATATAAATCTTAGAAAAGCCCAACTGCAAATGTTGGATATTCTAATAGAAGTGGACAGGATATGTCGCAAATATAAAATACCTTATTGGTTAGACAGTGGGACGCTGCTCGGCGCAGTGAGGCACAAAGGGTTTATTCCTTGGGATGACGATATTGATATAGGTATTTTACGCAAAGACAGAAAAAAACTTTTAAAATTGTTGAAAGCGGAACTTCCTGATGGATATGGAATTAGGACAAATGTCGGATGGTGTGTTGTTTTTGACAAAACGAAAAAGGTTGATTTTTTCGACCCTGTCACAAAAAAGATTGTCAATGACTATGTTTATATTGATATTTTCAGTTTTGAAAAAGGAACAACGGCATTGAAGAACGTAGCTAATTCTATTTATGGGCGAGTGAGAAGAATTGTGAAAATAAAACAAGTCAATAGTAAATGTGAGTTGATATTGGGGTATTTGTTATATCCGTTTGTTTTTTGCGCAATTTGTGCCGTAAGATTTTTTACATTTCTGTTTCCATGCAATACTCTAATTATAGGTTACGAAGAAAGACCTTTTCTGTCGAACATATCATATAAAAAAACAATGTTATTTCCATTGCAGGATGTAATGTTCGAAGGCAGATATTTTCTTGCTCCACGCAGTACGGATATTGTACTGAAAAAACTGTATGGTAACTATATGCAGCTTCCACCTGTAGAAAAACGCTATATATCAAGAGTGAGATACTTGATGCCTGATAAAGTGATTTAGGCGGGGGGTTGTGTGGGCGGGGCGTGTGGGCGGGCGGGGCGGGGGCTGATGTGTTGCGGCTGGGGTGAGGGTGGTGAGCCTGCTTGTTTTTTTTGTGGGTGTGCGGTTGCGGGCGGTGGTGTGTGTGGGCGAGGGGTTGTGTGGGCGGGCGGGGTGCGGGGGCGGGCGGGCTGCGCGGGGGCTGCGTGAGGGATTGCAGCGGAAATCCTTTTGCCGATGGTGGGTTTAAAAGCTGCAGGTTTTGTTGGGTTTGTTGCGGGGCTTTGTGATTTAATGTTTTTTTGCGAGTCGGCAAAAGATTGCAGCGGAAAGCCCGACCCTTGCCTGCCCACGTGTCGATGAGAGCTGTGCGCCTGAATGAATTTGTATGGATGTTTGTGAAAAGTGGCAGGCAAGGGGCACGCCCAAAATGCTACGGACATTCTGACATTCTGTCAGCCCGTGCATTTTGGTATAATCTTTGTCATATATCGTGTGAAATGTGGCGCAGCGAAAAGTTGCGTCAGAACTGAATATTAACTTTTAAATATTATAATTTATGGGAAAGATTATTGGAATTGACCTTGGTACAACGAATTCTTGTGTTGCTGTAATGGAGGGTAACGAAGCGGTAGTTATACCGAACAGTGAGGGACGCAGGACGACTCCCTCGGTAGTGGCATTTGCAGAGAATGGCGAAAGGAAAGTGGGAGATCCTGCTAAACGTCAAGCGATTACTAATCCGCATAAAACTGTTTATTCTATAAAGCGTTTTATGGGTGAAACGTGGGACCAAGCGCAAAAAGAGGCATCTCGCGTGCCTTACAAAGTGGAAAAGGGGAGTAGCAACACTCCTGTTGTGAAGATTGATGACCGTAGCTACACTCCGCAGGAAATTTCTGCGATGGTTTTGCAGAAAATGAAAAAAACGGCTGAGGATTATCTTGGCACGGAAGTTACGGAAGCGGTGATTACTGTTCCTGCGTATTTTAATGATTCTCAACGTCAAGCGACAAAGGAGGCAGGGGAGATAGCAGGCTTGGTTGTGAAGCGGATTGTTAATGAGCCTACGGCTGCTGCGCTTGCGTACGGTTTAGACAAAGCTCAGGCTGACCGTAAAATTGCTGTATTCGACCTTGGAGGTGGAACTTTCGATATTTCCATTCTCGAACTTGGAGATGGTGTTTTTGAGGTGAAATCAACAAATGGCGACACTCACCTTGGCGGTGACGATTTTGACCATAATATTATTGATTGGCTGGCAGAGGAGTTTTTGAAAGACGAGGGTCTTGATTTGCGTAAAGATCCTATGGCGTTGCAACGTCTGAAAGAGGCGGCAGAAAAGGCGAAAATCGAACTTTCGAGTTCTACATCTACTGAAATCAATTTGCCGTATATTATGCCTGTTGATGGCATGCCGAAGCATCTTGTGAAGACTCTCACGCGTGCTAAATTTGAGCAAATAAATGATGCGCTTATTGCTCGTACCGTAGAGCCTTGCAAGAAAGCGTTGCAGGATGCAAATTTGAGTGCGAAGGATGTTGATGAGGTGATTTTAGTTGGTGGATCTACACGTATTCCCGCAATTCAAAAAGTTGTAGAAGACTTTTTTGGCAAAACGCCGTCAAAGGGTGTAAATCCTGACGAGGTTGTTGCACTTGGTGCGGCAATTCAAGGTGGTATTCTTTCGGGTGATGTAAAAGATGGTATTATACTTCTTGATGTGACACCACTGTCACTCGGTATTGAAACATTAGGTGGTGTGTTCACGAAGTTGATTGACGCGAACACTACCATTCCGACTAAGAAGTCCGAAACGTTCTCTACTGCTGCGGACAATCAGCCCTCTGTCGAAATTCACGTGTTGCAGGGCGAGCGTTCTATGGCGAAAGATAACAAGAGCATTGGACGTTTCCACTTGGACGGTATTCCTGCTGCTCCGCGTGGACTTCCGCAGATTGAGGTGACGTTTGATATTGATGCCAACGGTATTCTCAGCGTGTCGGCAAAGGATAAGGGCACAGGCAAAACGCAGCAAATTCGTATTGAGGCATCTTCGGGGCTTTCTGATGAGGATATAAAGCGTATGAAAGCTGAGGCTGAAGCGAACAAGGAAGCTGACCAAAAGGCTAAAGAGGAGATAGATAAGCTCAACAGTGCTGATGCAATGATTTTTCAGACTGAAAAGCAGTTGAAAGATTATGGTGACAAAATTCCTGCTGATAAGCGTTCGGCGATAGAGAAAGCGGTGGCGGATGCCAAAGAAGCGTTGCAGTCGAAAGACATTGCCCGAATAGATGCAGCTGTTGCTGCGCTTAACACTGCGTGGCAGGCGGCGAGCGAGGAAATTTACAAGGCGGAGCAGGCGGCTGCTTCCGCTGGTGCGACAGCCTCTGGCGCGGGTTCTGCGGATACTTCTGGTGCTGCTGATGGCGCGGGTGCTGGTGCGCAGCCCGACTCTGGTGCCACGGATGTGGAGTATGAGGAAGTGAAGTAGTTAAGTTTCAAATCACGTAAAAAAGCGGTAAATCAAAAGTTTGCCGCTTTTTTTTATTGATGACAATGCTTTGCATATTGTTTCCTCTATAAATTTTGTCGAAATTTTTATTGTTTGTGTATAATTCGGGAATTTCATGTAAATTTCCTTTGTAGATTTTTGTGAAATTTTTATTTGTCTGCGTGCAATCCAAGAATTTCGTGTATATTTGCGCTGTATAACAGAAATTGAAGACAGCGATATGTAATTTCGAATAAATAATGGCTAAAAAAATATAAACATGAAGACAGAAAGTCATTCAATAAACGATGTGCTAACAAAAAATGCAACTTCGTTTTTCATTCCGCCTTTTCAGAGGGCGTATGCTTGGGGAAAAGCTGAAATAGAACGGTATTTTAGCGATATTATTCGTATTATAAAATCTGAATTAAACCCAAAGGAACACGATAAATTAGAACACTTTTTCGGCACTATCGTTATTAAAGCAGAGGAAGAAGGATTTGCAAGCAAATCTGTGGTTGTAGATGGTCAACAACGACTTACAACAACTTTGTTGTTTTTAATAGCCTTGCGTGATATTGAAGATGAAACTACTCTCAAACAAAAAATAACAGGACTTTACTTAAAAAACGATGCTTCCGATTTTGAGGATAAAATAAAACTCAAACAAGTTACCAAAGATTGGGATGCTTATAAGGCTTTAGTTAATGGGCAAGAATCAAGTGCGGGAATCATTAAAACCGCATATCAGATTTTTACAAAATTGATTAACAATACAAAAACAACCAATCCAGACATTGGTTTCGAGCATTACATTCTGGCAATTAAAAGAATGAATGTCGCTGTGATTTTTTTGGACGAAAGGCCGCATAAAGGGGAAGACCCACAAATTATTTTTGAAACGCTTAACTCGCTCGGGAAAGCCCTAACATTGGCTGATTTAGTCAGAAACTTCATCTTGTTATCGCTTGACAGCGAAACACAATCCTTTTTGTATGAAAAAGAATGGCAACCTAGAATTGAAGCACAACTTAATGAGGATGCCTCAAAGTTTTACCGTGATTATTTGCAGTACAAAACTAAAAGCTGGATAAAAGTGGTTAGCGATACCCGAAGCGATAGTAATACAAAGGAAGTTTATCAGAGACTCAAGGAGTTTGTAAACGAAAATTTCAAAAAACATGAAGATTTCGTAGATGATATTATTCGGTTTGTTCCTTGGTATAAGTGGATTATCACAGAAACAGTAAATGACACTCTCTATCCTGATGCTACAAAAGACAAAGAAATAAAAGAGTTGTTGCGCAATATTTTCCACGACATTAAAGCTGAAGCGTTTAAGCCTTTTGTGTTGGGGTTACTTGAATATAATCAGCAAGGAGTTGATGAACTTAGATTAAGCGATGATAAATTGATTGAAATTCTAAAGTCAATTCGTACCTATCTTATTCGCAGACGTACTCTTGGTTTAGCACAAGGTGAAAATAAAAACATTGCTTCATTGATAAATAGAATATGCGATTTATCTAATTCAACGGTTTCAATGATAGAATTGTTATCAAGTATGTTCTTTAAAATGAGAATTCCTAATGACAACGAGGTGTCTGAACAACTGAAAACGATTAATTTCTATGAAGGTGTAAAAAAATATTCAAAATTTATTTTAGGAAAAATAGAAGAAAATAATACTAAAGTGGCTGTTGATTTCCGTAATCCTAAAATCAGTATCGAACATATTATGCCTCAAACACTTTCTAATTTTTGGAAAGATGAATTAGGCGAAGATAGCGAAAATATACACAAACAATATCTTCACAATATTGGAAATTTGATTCTTACTGAATTTAATGGAGAAATAGGAAATAAACCATTTGCCGATAAACAAGATAAACTCAACAAATCTTCTCTTAATTTTAGGTTGGCAGTTACAAGTCGCACTTCTTGGAATGAAACAGATATTAAAAATCATCAAAAAAATATGATTTCGTGGTTTTTAGACACTTTCCCATTGCCTGAGAATTATAAAACTGCTGATAATTGGAATACACGAAGCGTAGAAAAGTCTAATTTCTCACCTCTTGATGATGAGGCTGGTGAAATTGCAGAAGGAAACAAACCTTTAAAACTCATAATTAATTCGGAAAGCATTGCCGTAACAACTTGGCAAGATGTTTTTATAGAGTTTCTTAAGTGGATAAAGAAAAACAGTGACTACGATTATGAGTCTATTCTTCTTAATCAAGAAAAATTATTTGGCAATGAATATATAGTTATTAAGTGGAAAAATCTCAAGTCCTTAATGGAGGAACATACTAAGAAAGGTAAATTCTACAAAACTTTCGAAGGTAATTTATGGAACAGCAAGACAACTGTTTTAGAAGATGGTTTAGAGTTTATCCACATTAACGCTTCCGCAAAATCGTTTGTAAGCAGAATAGCAAATATTATTAATCTATTGGGGATGCCAGACAATTCTATAGAGATAGTTTTGAAATAAAATACTTGTCATGAACCACGCAGCAGTACTGTAATAATTGCGCAGCTGCAGTTGATCGAACGCAGAGAAACTCGGATAGAGTTTCAGCATGGTGACTGCGTATTCTTGTAATCGGAAGCAGCTGACGTTGAAAGTATTTGCAAAGAAGTCTTAAAGAATTAATTATAGATAACAAAAACGAAAAATAAAACAGAACCAAAGAAAAGAGCCACAGATAATTTGTTCAATGGGATTAAAAACAATTACGAATTAAAAATTTTAGACATGGATAATAACCGGTTAATAGTTTTGATAGATGAGCTGCTGCAATATGGCAAGGAGTTGAGTTGGTTGGAGTTTAAACGAAACGATGCTACCGAAAATCAGAAACTTGGCAAGTATATTTCAGGTTTGGCAAATGCCGCCAATATTGCCCGGCAGCCGTTTGCTTATCTCGTTTTCGGCATTGACAACGATAGTTTGGATATAACAGGCACTACTTATAAGTATGACAGACGAAAAGAAAAAGGTTCGGAACTTGATTTCTATATTCGCAGAAACTTGTCGCCTACAATTGATTTTAAGCATTATATTTGCGACTACAAAGGTAAACGGCTTGAAATCTTTCAAATCCCGGCATCGGGTAACAACCCGATAGCATTTGAAAATGAAGCATTTATCCGTATCGGAAGTAACCTGACGGAATTGAAAAAATATCCAGACTTGTTACGTCAAATACTTAATTCACATATTGATTGGTCGGCACAAGTTGTTGAAAATTCTTCGATTAATGATTTAGACAAAGAGGCGGTACAACTCGCCCGTCAAAAGTTTAAGAATAAAAGCCTCAAAGAGTCATTTTATGCCGACATAGACCAATGGGCAGACGAATTATTACTTGATAAAATGAAAATTACCGTGAACGGAAAAATTACGAACACAGCATTATTGTTGCTTGGAAAACCGGAAGCGGCTCATTTGTTATCGCCTTATGTAGCTGAAATTACTTGGAAATTAGACACCGAAGAAAAGGCTTATGAACACTTTGGAATGCCGTTTTTTTTGGAAGTAAACAAAGTGCTGGCGAGAATCAGAAACGTAGTTTACAAGTTTTTTCCTGACAATCAATTGGTTTCTGTGGAAGTGATGAAATACGACCCCGAAGTAATCCTTGAAGCCTTGAACAACTGTATTGCACATCAGGATTATCGTCGCCATGAAAGAATTGTCGTTATTGAGAAAATCAACAAACTGGTATTTATCAATGGCGGAAATTTTTACGAAGGCATGGCAGACGATTATTCTAACGGAAAAAAAACGCCCCGAAATTACAGGAACAAATGGTTGGCAGAAGCAATGGTAAAATTGGGAATGATTGACGCTTTGGGATATGGCATATACAAAATGGTTAAAAGTCAAAGAGACAGATATTTTCCATTACCAGACTATTCTCATTCCTCTGCCAGCGAAGTGATTCTCGAAATTTACGGACAATCTATTGACCTTAATTATTCAAAACTGCTGATAGAAAAGAAAGACGAATTGTCGCTTACAGAAGTGATTCTGTTGGATAAAGTTCAGAAAAGACAAGTCATTACAAACGAAGCAACTCTTTTGCTGAAAAAGAAAAAGCTGATTGAAGGTCGGAAACCTAATTTCTATATAGCATCTCATATCGCAGAAGTTACAGATTCGAAAGCGGAATACATTAAGAATAGGGGATTTAAAGATGCCCACTATAAAAAATTGATTCTCGATTTTATAGGGAAATATGGAAAAGTATCAAAGCAGGATATAGACAAACTTATTTTAGATATACTTCCTGACATTTTAGATAAACAACAAAAAGAAAATAAGGTAAGAAATCTAATATATAGTATGCATAATAAAGATAAATCAATTGAAAATAAGGGAACTAAAAGAAATCCTGTCTGGATATTAAGTTTATCTAATAAGGCTACAAATAAAAATATTTAGATAAATAATTAGATAAATAATTAGATAAACACGACATCATGACACGCAGTCAATTTAAGATGGAGGAACTTGTACATCCCTTGTCAGAAAACCGATTGCTTATAGTGTCTGTTGCTACCTCACCAACCTGTACCTGATTGCTTCGGTGATGTGCTCCTCTTTGATTGTTTCGCTGGAGTCGAGGTCGGCGATTGTGCGTGCGATTTTCAAAATGCGGTCGTGCGCCCTGCCAGAAAGCATATAATGCTCCATCGTTTTTTTCATAAGTGATTTTCCGCTTAAAGGTAAAGAACAATGTTTGCGCAGTTCGTTACA
>JAISPZ010000043.1 GCA_031274555.1 Bacteroidales bacterium
ACAAGGCAACCAAAAACACATCAATCATATTCCATTTGTCCAGGTTTTGCAGGATTTTTGTGGTTTTGTTTCGCAGAATCCTTATTGTTAATTCTATGTATTTTAAAATAGGAAGTATGAAGGTAAAAATCAAAATCACGGCTGCCAAAAAATATTCCCTGTCATCAAAGAACATCGCAATGGAATCTAACAGGTTGATTTCATCATAATCAAACTTGATAAAGATTAATTGCTTATGAGTGGACAACAACGGAAAACATACGCCCAATCCGAAAAATACTATTGAGAATATCAAGGTCACTATACCTAAAATTTGGGAAAAGTTGTGTGTCATTTCTTCAGTTCTTCAATGTTTATTTTCAATTCTTCCAAAATTTCCAAAACTGCCTCTTCCGCCTCTTTACCTGCCTTTTTCGCTTCGTTGTAAAATTTTTGCAGGTCAGTTTGCATATCGTTGTCCACGTAATATTGTAGCTGTTTCTTCATCTCCTTTATGTTGAGCGAATCAAGAAGTTGCTTAATAATAGAAGTGGATTGATTCAGCGTACGATGGTAATAGAATTTCGCCTGATAAGCCTTTATTGCGACTTCTTCTTTGAAAGTAAAATCGTCCTTGAACTTATCATACCATTCGCCCGAAAACTTTTCATGTTTTTCGGTCATTATTTGCCATTCCTTATCATCGTAAGTTTTACTCTTTTCCGAAATTTCGACAATAAACGTATTGTATTTTTTCAGATACGACTCTTTGGAAAGTGGAGCGGAACAACTCACAAAACAAGCTATTACCAGGCAGGCAAGGAAAGTATGACATCTGGAATCCGAAAAGTTCACTCCCAATAGGCGGATAGTCAGGTATACACCGTGACATAAATTCCGATTCTCTCCGATAATCACCTCGGACGGTAATTCAACGGTTGTCTGTCTCTTTGCTGTTTTGTCTTTGAATATGCTCATTTTATTCCCCATTTTTCATTTTTTACCAGTTATAATATAAAAAGCGTACTCTCCAATACTCGTCACTCCATCTTGGATGGTAACAGAGGTAATACTTTCAAATCTCCAAAGAGGAGCATCAACAGCGGTATACTGATAGTTCGTCATATCTCCCGTTCAGCTAATGGTCAACGTTCCGTTCTCTATCGACCAGGTAAGATCTACTGTTGTCCCGCTTTGTGCAAAACAGGCAATGGGTAGTAGCGCCATTGCAAAAAATAAAATTAAATTCTTCATATTGCCATATTGTTTAATTAAATTATAATTAGCAAGCTATTTTGTGACTGAGTTCTCGTAGAACTATGGCAAAAGTAAATGTATAAATAGTTGATTTACAGCGGTTAGAGGAAGGTGTTAAATGTGGTATATGTTAATTAGTGGCTTGAAACCGGCTTAAAACGGTCATTTTTGCCATAGTTCTACGAGAACTATGGCAGAAAAAAGGAAATTCACAAGTTTGGATTACGAATTTTACCTAATTATGATTACAAAATTACAAAAAAATGGCTTGTGTTGTGTACATTTTAAACATGTTGTACAGCATATACTTGTAAAAGCATGGTCTGTTTACAAGTGTATAGATCCTATAAGCAAGTAAACCAGTCTCTTTTAAACATCAGGGAATGAGAGAATAAGGGAAGAGAGGGGCGGGGCCTTATCTTGGCTACTAAAGGCTCCTTTTAAGCTAAGGGTGTTTTATCAATGGGTTACATCCGGAATGGAAGAATCCCTTGTGCGACCTGCGTACATCAAAGTATTGCCGTCATTTTGCGTATCTCGGCCAGGCGGTCGGCGAAGGATTTGTTTTGTTTTGCCGTCTGCATATTGTAGTCGGCCTGCATACGGATAAAAAGACCGGCATCAATCCCTAATGCAGCTTCAAACAACAAGGCATATTCGGTTGTTACCGGACGTTTGGCATTCAACACTTCATTCAGTACTGAACAGGAGACACCCATTTGTGCGGCAAGTTTGCGTTGCGAAATGCCGCGATACTCGATTTCTTCTTTCAGAATTTCACCCGGATGCGTTGCTTCATAGGGCGTGAGGTTGTTTGCTATCATGCGGGGGTCAACTCCTTTTAATGTAATCATAACACTTTTATTTGTCTTGTTACAAAGGTATAGATATTATTTACATTCGCAAAAAATAGAACAATCATTCTTATTGAAAGCGATCCTATCGGAGAGGTGTATGTGTGGTCACCTCTGGATTGCTTCACGGTGTTCGCAATGACGGGGCGTAAATATCAGATAATAAGGGAATAAGTGTGTTTTATCAATGGGTTACATCCGGAATGTAAAGAGTCTTTCATCATGTTCAGGCGTACTGTAATTTACGTTCTTTTTCAGCGGCATAAGCCAGACACGCCAGAATATCCGTTTCCGTCAGTTCTGGGAAATCATGTATAATTTCGCCGAACGACATGCCCGAAGCCAGCCAGCCAAAAATATCATAAACCGTAATACGAGTTTCCCGAATGCATGGCTTTCCGAAGCGTTTTTCAGGATTGTATCTGATAATATCTTTATAATTAATCATATCGGTACACATCTATAAAATTATCTGCTGTAAAGATACAACTTTTTTATCATTAAGTACGGTTGTTCTGTTATTGATATCAGGTGGAAATGAGGTTTAGGTATCATCACATTGGATTGCCGTCATTCTTTGTTTAAACGGCGCTTTAACTCTTCGATCTCTTTTTCTTTAGCTTCAAGAGTTTTATTCTGCTCTTCAAGAGTTTTACTCTGCTCTTCGAGAGCTTTACTCTGCTCTTCGAGAGCTTTGTCTTTATCTTCGATAACTTTGCCTTGCTCTTCGATCGTTTTGTCTTTAACTTCGAGAGCTTTCTCCTTCTCTTCGAGGGCTTTCTCTTTTTCTTCGAGGGCTTTCAGGGTTTCGCGTTCCTTGCTGCGGAACTCTTCGATGTAGATGTCTTCCATCTCCAGGTCGTCTTGCATTTTGGGGCTTTCGGCGGCTTGCTGGAGGCGGCGGACGATGGGGCGGCAGTCGGCGGGGACGTCTTCTTCGCGGATGTTGAGGATGTGGTCGTTGGAGGTGATGTTCTCCTGGTCGAAGACGGACAGGAGCTGCTCCAGGACGTTGCGGCGGTGTTGCTTCAGGTGGGGTATCTGGATGATCCACGACCGGTGATGTAAGCTGGGGATAAAGTCGTCGTCCGGCAGCAGGCTTAGTTTTTCTTC
>JAISPZ010000116.1 GCA_031274555.1 Bacteroidales bacterium
AACGAACCAGTTCGACAGTGAAACGAACCAGTTCGACAGTGAAACGAACCAGTTCGACAGTGAAACGAACCAGTTCGACAGTGAAACGAACCAGTTCGACAGTGAAACGAACCAGTTCCCTGATGCCTTAAAAGAAAAGTTAACTCAATTGAAATACAGAAACAAAAAAGAAGATACCAATAATGTGATACTTGCTTTGTGCGACTGGAGGCCACTAACACTAAGCCAAATAGCTGAAATAATGAATAGGACAAGTGAAAAAAACCTATTATATAATTATATCACACCACTTCGTAAACAAGGCAAATTGGGATACACCATCCCTGAAATGCCTAACCACCCAAAACAGGCATATCGTACTATAAATAAGGAATAAATTAGTTGTAGTTGCTACTATTGCATTTGTACCATATTTGTACAGAAAAATCATAACATGCCGATATTGTTATAGATAAATCTTCGAGGAAGAAAAGTAATTTAAAACAGTAGAAAGAAAAATATGAATTTAGACAAAATGCAAACAGATTATGTCTCCAATTAATTTGACAAACATCCAAATAAATAGAGATAGTATATTAAAATTAATCCATCAAATATTTTAAAAGAAATAATGACTAGTATTGAAATTTGCATATCATTTATTGTAGTTATATTAGGCGTAGCATATCCTGTTTTATTTCAAGTAATATCTAACTTGGGAGAAAAATATGATTCAGTACTTCTTGTGTCTATTTTTAAAAGAGAGTGTGAGTATAGAATTTTTCAGTGGTTACTTTATATAACGTTAGGAATTATTTTAATTTATATATTAGCAGGAATAACGCGCGCTATTAATGTGAGTTGGTTGATAGAGGTATCTGAAGTATTAATAATAGTCTTCACAGCTATTTTAATTGTTTCGTTTTTCTCTCTTGTTCGTAAAATTCTGATATACTACAATAGAAATGATTTGACAAGTTATTTTATAAATAGGGATAAAGATATAGATACTGACTCTGACAATAGAGATGATTTTACTTATTTTGAGTCAATTGCAGAGTTGTTTTATTGGTCAATTAAAAATCAAAACGAACATATCGCTAAAACAATAAGCGATTATTTCTATGCTTGTTTTCGTAAATTCAGAGAAAAACCTGTATATAGCCAATTGGGTTATCCTGACCAATATTACAAAGTCGTTTATAAAGCAACTTTAGAATTGTTGCGATTAAATGATAATAAGTTAATTTTTCTCGAAATTCGCATCCCGGGAGGGATATGGTTACTTGGAGAATATGTGACGAATAAAATTCCAGAGAAAACATATTCATATTTATGGATCAATTTAGTATCATGCATTGAGCATAAAAGAGACGATATTATTTTGTCCTACTGGCAAACCGCTTTCCAATATTTTTCATATTCATTACGTTCTATTGACAGAAGACTATCCAAAGATTACGAAAATGTCTTAAATAAGCCACAGATTGAAGAAAGAGAAAAAGAACGTGAGTGTTTTTTAGAGTTTAATTTTGCCTTAGGTGGTTTATTATTATATCAAGAAAGGTATGAGTGTATTCATAGAATGTTTAGATTTACTCAGTCAGAGCCACCAAATTATGTACTTTTTCCACAAACAATGAGGGAAGTATTTAATTTGTTTTTAAAATTTTCAGATAGTTATAGTAAGGAAATGAGTTGGATATCCCGTAGGTATAGCTTTCCTAATACAGAAGGATTAGAGGCTGATGGAATTGTTAGAAATTGGATTAGAAGATACATTGCAGTCTTGTTTTTGCGCCAATATACTTTATTGAAATATTATACTTCTCAAAATCATGTTACGGCACCATCATTGCCTGATTCACAAGAAGAAAAACGATTTTGGTTAAACAACATAGACTATTTTAAGAATTTAGTGTTAGAACTTTGCTCCAATAAAAAATTGATGAGTGGTTTAAAGTTTGATTTATATGAGGATTTTTCAAATGAATGGTGTAGTGAAAATGGAAAATTGCCTATAGCAGACTTATTTGAAAAAACAAAAGGTTCTCTAATTGAGAGTATAAAAATAACAGAAAAAGAACAAGAGCCGTCGGACAGTAAAATTAAGCAATTTGAAAAATCAACAAATCGAATAGTTTCTAGTGTGTTTGATAGCTATAAAAAACTCGTTAACTCTAATAAAGTCAGCGAAAATTATCATTCGTGGTATTCACGAGGAGTCCAATCTTTAATAAATAAGAATTCTTTTGTTGAAAATCAGGATATAACTTACCTGAATATTGATTCTTTTTTGGCAGAAGACTACGCAAGAGAGCTTAATCACACCATATCTCAACAATTTCACTTAAAAAAAAACAAAAGTTATCTTCTTGATAAAGAAAAATTATTCAAAGGTATTGACTATTTGAAAATAAGAAATCCAAATAAATATTTAATAATAGCCTTTGATTTATATCTTCCATATTTTGAGGGAACGGATGGATTGGATATTATAGGTAACAAATACAAAGAAATTGAGATATGCGAAATAAATAGTTTCTTTTATCCATTACGTCAATCTTTAATTGTAATTAGAAAAACTGATTTACCCTATTTTCATTATCAAGAAATAGATTCTATAATAAAAGAAAAATATGAGTTAAATGAAATCAATAAAACGATAAAATTATATGCTTCGGTTGTCGATTTAAATAAAAAAAAGGACTTATGGGAAGAAATGTCAAAAATCAAAGAGGTTGATTTAAGCACACAAGTCTTGTTGCGTATTGAACTATCAACCGAGTTTAGATGGAAAAAAGATATTGACGTAGTTCAGATTAAACTTTTTTCGATTTATGAAGAAAATGGTATTCCCAATAAATTAAAAGATGTACAACCAATTAACAAAGTGAACGGGTATCGCCAGAATCACTGAACGGGTATCAACGGAATACGCAGGAAGCATTAGTTCGTGAAATCACAGGTGAAAATACATTAAATTTAAAGAAGTTGGGGAGTGTTGGTATTGTCTTACATACGATACTCCGCAAAACTTTCAAATTATTGTATGGTTACACAAACGATAGTTTTACAGGAATACGATACGTTTTAGTGGATGATGTCAATATTCCAAAAGCAGATGAAGTTGTATTTATATTGGTTTTATGTAGTGCATTTATCAATTATTAAAAAAATGAATTACTACCTTTGCATAAAACACAAGAATGATGACACTCAACCCGATGAAACTACCCAACACAATAAGGCACCATCGCACGATTTTTGAAAATTATTTTTTCATGACCTTTTTGCAGATTGCAAATGTGCTGATTGGTATTTTGCTTTTTCCGTATCTCATCGGTACGCTTGGAAAAGATATGTACGGAACGTTTGTCTTTATTGCGTCAAATATAAATCTTCTCGGTCTTTTTGTTACGTTTGGTTTCGACTTTCCCGCACTAAAAAAAATCTCACTCAACCCCGACGACAGAGAAATAAAAAGCAAAACAGTTTCGGAAGTGATGACGGCAAAACTCATCCTCTTTCTTGCAGGCATATTCGCCCTTGCGGTCGCAGTGGTGGCAATTCCATTCGTGAGAGAAAATGTTCTGATATATGCAATCGTATATGCGATGTCACTCGGACAAATACTTATGCCGTATTGGTATTTTCAAGGTATTCAAAAAATAAAATTTGTAACATACGTTAATATTGGCTTCCGTTTGCTCATAATTCCATTTATTTTTCTTTTTATAAAAACGCCGGAAGACCTGCTTTTCTACGCTATAATAATATCTATCGCTCCTTTTTGTGGTGGACTTTTCACGATATTTTATTTGCAGTACAAAGAACATCTTAATGTACGATTATTAAAACCATCTCGACAAATTTTCAGGGACGCATTACCATTTTTCTGGTCATCGGCACTTGGCACAGTCAAGCAGGAGCTTCTCACATTTCTTATCGGTACATTCTTCTCAATGGACAAAGTCGCGATTTTTGATTTGGCAAATAAAATTATTGCTGCACCGAGAATGCTCACATTAAAAATAAATGCGGCAATCTTTCCTTCTATGATTAAAAATGCAACGATTGCAAAAATCAAAAAAATATTCCGTTACGAAATGTGGATAGGTTTTGCAATAACGGTATGTGTGGCTGCGCTTGGGTATCCGGCAGTTCTGCTTCTCGGTGGGCGCGACATGATAGAGGCGTTTCCACTATCAGTAATTTTAAGTGCAACAATTTTTCTTTGGCTCATTGTCGGCTGTTATATTAACTTTGTTTTCGTTCCGCAGAACAGATATTATTTAGTAACAAAAAATCAATTTACCGCACTCATTTCATTTGCTGCTATGAGTGCACTCGTACTCGCAATACATCCGAGTATTTTTCTGCTTGTTGTAGCCTTCACATTGTCGCACGTGGCGGAATGGGCGTACTGTTATTGGGTCACAAAAAAAGAAAAACTGCTTACAAACGCCAACACAATTACAAACGCCAACACGATTACAAACGCCAACACAATTACAAACGCCAACACGATTGCAAACGCCGACATAATTACAAACGCCAACACAAATGAATAATCCAGAAGTTTCCATAATCATTCCGATATATAACGTAGCACCATTTATAGAGCGATGTGTCCGCAGTCTATTTGAGCAGACATTTAAAGACGTGGAATATATTTTTATAGACGACTCAACGCCCGACAACAGCGTTGAAATTCTCGAAAAAATAACAGCCCAATATCAAAATAAAAACGTGCGTATTATACGGCACGACAACAACAAAGGGCTTGCTGCTGCACGCAGAACAGGGATAGAAAATTCTACAGGAAAATATATCTTAATGTGCGACAGTGACGATTATATTGAGCCGAATATGGTGCAACTTCTGCATGAAAAAGCCACTGCTGAAAATGCAGATATAACAGTCTGCGACATAATATTTGAATATGCGGATGGCAGAAAAGAAATTCGCACAGATGAAGTGCTTCAAGACTGCGAGGAAAATTTTTATAATATGCTCGTAAACGAAGTCACTCAAGGATATTTGGTAAACAAACTTGTTGTTCGTTCACTTTATGAAAACTCTCAAATTCTCGTTCCCGACAGGCTTGACTACCTTGAAGACTGGTATGTTTCGCTTCGTCTTTATTATTTCGCAAAAAAAATAGCAAAAGTCCCCGAAGCCCTGTATCACTATGTTCAGTACAACACAAACGCCATCACGAAAAAAATCACAAGAAATAATTTTTTAAGTGCAATTTATTTTCATAGAACGACAGAAGACTTCCTGTCACAGCACGGTCTTTCCCAAAAATATTCGACACTCACAGCATTTCTTAAAATACAAACTAAGGTACGTCTTTTTTGGGGCGTAAAGCAATCGTCCCTGCGCCACGAGTTTTCCTCAATGTTTTTAGAAGAAGAAAAATCACTGCTAAAAAAGCAAAAACTCCCCGACCGTCTGCTGCTCATCTTTTCTCGTCATCGCGCCACCCTCTGGCTAACATCTCTGTTGCGATTTTTAGTTGTGATGAAAAAATTTATAGCGTGCCCCTTCGCGCTGATCTGCCCTCAAAAGTCGTACAAAAACCCTCAGTAGGGGATAGGGCAGTTCGCGCTCAGGGTCGGGCTTTCGCTCATATCTTTTGCCTGCTCGCAAAAACAAAGCCCAATCCTAAAATCCCCTGACAACACCCACACCACCCGCGTTCCATAGAACCACCGCAGGCAAAAGGATATTCGTTCTATCCCTCACGCGCCCATCGCATTATGTAATCACAAATTATCAACCACGAATTACGAACTATGTCCGCTTATCCCGCCTGCCCCCGCGCCCCACACCCCACCACTCCGCGCAAGCTCAACAAACACCCTAACTCCCGCCCCGCCCCGCGCCCCGCCCGCCACCCTCGCGCTCCGCCCGCCCGCCACCCTCGCGCTCTCCCGCCCGCCCGCACCGCACCGCACCCCTCGCGCTCCGCCCGCACCCCTCGCGCCCCGCCCCTCGCCCGCCCCTCGCCCGCCGCCCTCGCGCCCCGCCCCGCGCCCCGCCCGCCACCCTCGCCCCGCCGCCCCCGCGCTCCGCCCG
>JAISPZ010000132.1 GCA_031274555.1 Bacteroidales bacterium
TGCTTCGCAATGAAGTCGCTCTCGCTCGGCATAGTGCGCGGGGGCGGGGGGGGTGCGGGGGCGGGGGGGGTGCGGGGGCGGGGGCGTTGGGGCTGTGCGGGGGCTTGCGTTAGGGATTGAGCGGAAATCCTTTTTGCTGCGGGGGGCGTTTGCAGGCGGTTGGTTTGGGACGGTCAAGCGGGAGTAAGGTTAAAAGGTTGATGAGGCGTTTTTCGCACGTGAGGCAGCGCGGGGCAAAAAGATTATTGCTTCGCAATGAAGTCGCTCTCGCTCGGCATAGTCCGCGCAAGCGCGTCCTCTGCCCTCGCTTACTCGCGACTTTGCAGCGGAAAGCCCGACCCCGCCACGAGCCTGCGAGGGGCGGGGGAACGCTATAATATTGTTTAACCGACAAATCTGTGATTTAAAACTGAAAATAACTTATAAACGTATGAAGAAAATATTTTTGTTAGTGCTCACATTGAGTGCTTTATGGCAATTTGCGATTGGGCAAATGTCGCGCGGGTATTATAACAGTCCGTATCTGCGCTATGAGGCGGAGAGTGGTGAGTGCGAAAGTAATGGAACGTTTTTGCCTGCTACATTTGTGCAAACTGAGGTTCAGAGTGAGGCGAGTAACCAGACTGCTGTAAAGCTCACAGAACGAGGCGGGTATATTCAGTGGCTTTGCCAAAGTGAGGCGGACGGGCTTACAATCCGCTTTTCGCTGCCTGACAGCCCTGACGGAACAGGCTCTCAGGGAACGCTCGCTCTTTATGTGAACGACACTTTTGCTCGCAATATTGTTTTGAATTCTTATTGGGCGTGGCAATATTTTCTGCGAACGATGAGTAATTCATACCCTGACAATACGCCCAACGCGACAACGAAATTTGCGCGAATGTCTTTTGACGAAACGCATATTCTTCTTGACAAAAAAATTCCTGCGGGAGCTACTTTTAAAATCGTTAAAACGCTTGACGACACTATATCGTATATTATTGATTTCGTTGAATTGGAAGAAGTGCCTGCTCCCTTGACGTTTGAGGATATTGCGGACGAGAACAAAATTCTGTATGACAGTGCCACAAGCGGTTCTCTTGTGAATTTTATAAGTAGCAATGCAGGTAAGACAATTTTCTTTCCGTCTGGCAAATATATTTCCGAATATCGACTTAACGTTGGCGCAAAAACAAAAATTATCGGTGCGGGAATGTGGCATACGGAATTTTATTTTTCTGCATCGTCCGACAGTCGCGAAACGTACAATCGGCGCGGTATTGAACTTAACGGTGACAGCATTGTTATTGAGGGATTGTATATAAACACTATCAACAACAAGCGATACTACAACAACGATGATCGCTATCAGGTAGGGAAAGGCATTATGGGTGGAAGCGGCAGCAGCAGCGCAGTTAAAAACGTGTGGATAGAACATTTTGAATGTGGAGCGTGGATTGAAAACGCAGATAATATTCTTTTTTCACATTGTCGTTTCAGAAATAATTATGCTGACGGAATAAATTTCTGCTACGGCACACGAAATTCGGTGTTTGAATATTCTTCTCTGCGTAACAATGGCGACGACGACCTTGCAACGTGGTCGCGGTCAGGCAAAGAATGTTACAACAACATATTCCAATATTGCACTGCCGAAAATAATTGGCGGGCATCTTCGCTTGGCTTTTTTGGCGGGAAACAGAATATCGCCCGACATATTGTGATAATAGACCCTATGGAAGCAGGTTTCAGGATAACGAGTGACTTTCCGGGTGTGCCGTTCAGCACCGACGGCGTTAGCGAAATGCATGATATTTCTGTTTACAATGGTGGCTGTGCACAGGGTACACGCGGAACGACAGGCGATTTATGGGGTAACCGTCAGGGTGCACTGCATATAAATGCGTCAAGCCAGTACGACTTACTGAATTTCAATGTCTATAATATCGATCTGTACAATTCAAAAGACAATGCTATTTATCTCGGTTGTGGCTCAAAATACATAAAAAATATTTTTCTGCGTAATATAAAAGTTTATGGTGCAGGAAATTATGGCATTTATTTTAACGGCACAAAAGGTGATGCCAAGTACTGCAATCTGGAGTTTTCTGATATTGGCGCGGCGACTGATATGAACGCTGTCCCTGCGGCATTTTCCTTTCTGCCCGACGAGGGGTGCGACACACTTCCTGCGGGTAATCTGGGCACTATGGACGAGCGTGAAGTGGCAGCGTTTGACGTTTTTGTTAGCTGTTCTGGCGGGTGCAATGGTGGCAGGGCTGTCGGAAGCGGCGATTGTTGCATAACAGTTTCAGGGCTGTCTGCGAGCAATGACTCACTCTTTGTGTTTGATATTGAGGGTCGTTTGATATATTCAGTGAAGGTGAAGCAGCCCGCGCAAACAGTCGTTATCCCCGTTAAGTCAGGCGTTTACCTTATCAAATACGGTGCTGGCACGAAAAAAGTCCTCGTTATGTAACAAACGTTCTGCGGAAAAAATCATAATATTGACCTTGAATATTTGGGCGTTCCCCCGCCCCTCGCCGAGCTTGGGGCGGGGTCGGGCTTTCGCCTGTATCTTTTTTGTATCGGACAATCACAAACGCCCCTCACTAACAGCAGCAGGCAGACCTCTCGCCACCAACCACAAAAAAGGATGTCGGCTCAATCCCTAACGCAAGCCCCCCGCACAGCCCCCGCTTGCGCGGACTACGCCGAGCGTGAGCGACTTCATTGCGAAGCAATAATCCCTAACGCAAGCCCCCCGCAGTGCCCCACCCGTACGGACTACTCCGAGCGTGAGCGACTTCATTGCGAAGCAATAATCCCTAACGCAGCCCAACGCCGCCCCCCTACTCCAACGGCAGCAATAGCCAATAAACGCCGAACCACTGTACAAGACCCAACCCACCCCCAACGCCCGCACAGCCACCCCCACCCCCACCCACCCCGCGCCCCCGCCCCCAAAAAGAAAATTAGGTTTTTTAATGAATAATCCGTACCTTTGCGGGCGTTCCCGTGGAGAGATTTGGCTGCTTGCTACCACATTAAAAAAAGCTAAAATGCGATAGTCTTTATCAGCATAGATTTTCTCTACGTATTTGTTGAATTTTAAATCTAAAAGACTATGTTTTTATTTACATCAGAATCCGTGTCGGCGGGACATCCCGACAAAGTGTGCGACAATATTTCAGACGCACTTCTCGACGAATTTCTTCGTTGTGACCCCGAATCAAAAGTTGCCTGTGAAACGCTTGTTACGACGGGGCTTGTAGTTTGTGCGGGCGAAGTTAAAACCACAGGATATGTTGATATTCAGGAAACCGCGCGACAAACAGTTAAAGAAATTGGTTACACAAAAGGTGAATATCAATTTGAATACAAAAGTTGCGGTGTTCTGTCTGCAATCCACAGTCAAAGCCCAGACATCAATCAAGGCGTAGAGCGCAAAGACCCCGAAAATCAGGGCGCAGGCGATCAGGGAATGATGTTCGGCTATGCCTGCAAAGATATGGACAACTATATGCCCATGCCTATTGAGCTTGCGCATATTTTTTTGCAGGAACTTGACAGTATTCGTCAAGAGGGAAAAAAGATGAAGTATCTCCGTCCTGACGCTAAAAGTCAGGTGACAATCAAATATGATGACAACGGAAAACCTGTTCATATTGAAACTATTGTCATTTCTACTCAACACGACGATTTTGCTCCTGAAAAGGAAATGCTTGCTGCTATCACAAAAGATGTTCAAGAAATTCTTATCCCTCGTGTTGTAAAAACGCTTCCCAAACGTGTGCAGGATTTATTCAATAAAAAGTATAAACTTCTTGTAAATCCGACAGGAAAATTTGTTATTGGCGGACCTCACGGCGATTCGGGTTTGACAGGTCGGAAAATTATTGTTGATACCTATGGTGGAAAAGGTGCGCATGGTGGCGGTGCTTTTTCGGGTAAAGATTCTTCAAAAGTTGATCGTTCGGCGGCTTATGCTATGCGTCATGTTGCAAAAAACCTTGTTGCGGCGGGCATTTGCGAGGAGGTACTTGTGCAGGTCGCTTACGCTATCGGTGTTGCGCAGCCTGTTGGTCTATACGTTAATACTTATGGCACTGCACACGTGAAGCTAAGTGACGGTGAGATTGCCAACTTGATTTTGAAAACCGTAGATTTGCGTCCTTACGCTATTGTTCAACGTTTCGGCTTAAAAAATCCCATCTTCAAGCCGACCGCTTCTTACGGTCATTTTGGACGCGATGTTTATAAGAAAGATGTCGAAGTTTATTATCCTACGGCAAAGAGCAAGCGTATCGGTGGCGTTACCCACTACTACAAGACTGTTGAGTTTTTTGCCTGGGAAAAGTTGGATTTAGTGCCACTGTTTAAGAAGGTTTTGAAATAGAGGCGCAAAATATTGCTCGCTGAAAATGTGTGTTTTTTAGCATTTTCAGCGAGTAATAATTTATTACAGTGCACGAAAATAACTGCTTTTTATTACCTCATATTGGCTTAATTCCACTTTGATTTTTACATGACAACCTTTATTGTAACAACCTCATATTCTCTTTAAGGCTTTCTTTGCATCGTTTTTTAATCGCCCCTCTACTTTTTTTACATCTTCTGCTGCGGGTAAATTCTCTGGAACGATATCCCGCTTCAACAACATTTTCCGCACAGCAAAATTATTATCTATATGTTCTTTCTCAATAGTATTAATTTTTCTTGTGTTTTTTGATTGTACATTGACAGAGGTCATTTCAGCTGCCAAATCTTTGGCTTTTATACTTATCGTTGGTAAAAAATCTGCAATAGGACGATTTTTAGGAGCACCTAATTTTCGTTTTAAAGCATTGGTGTCTAATCTAAATAATGCTTTATCACCTTTTGACCTTATAACAGCAAACCCTCTACTATCAACGCCTCTTTAGTAAAGTACGCCTGATAAGATTTTTTCTGTTTCGGCTAATTTATTTCGGGCTTGCACTCTCTCATTATCCAATATCCGCTTCTCAACAAGCTCGGCTATACGCGTTTGCACGGCAAAATAATTCTGTGCAAAGGCAATTTGTTCCTTTCTGCTATCCCCGTTTTGTGCAATAAGATAGCATGCATAACGTGTAAGAATGATGTCATCTACCTCATGTTGAGCACCTTTGCCTGCCTCGATCACCTTCCTGACGTCAGGAAAGTGATCTGATATTTTCTGCCCTGCATTTTTACAGGACTCCTTTGCTTTGTCTATAACATTGAAAAAATTTTCCCATTTATAGTAATCTTGGCAAGGCGAGCCGAAAGCGATAAGTCTATAACATTGAAAAAATTTTCCCATTTATAGTATTTACCCAAAAAGACCCAACGTTGGGAGGTCTATAACATTGAAAAAATTTTCCCATTTATAGTACCCCAACAAAGCCTGTAACTCACGTGCACTCCAACATTCAATGCCGTTATAATCATGAACGGCACTCTCAAACAAATCAAATAATTTCACGATTTCTGTTGTTTTCATACGTTTATAATTTATTTCCAACAAGTAACATGGAACTCGTGTTATGCCTCGTCCCATAATACTTCATTTTGCACAAATATATGCACCTATTTTTATTCTGCAAAAAATAATTGTTAAAAATTCCTAATTATTAAGATTTATTAAGATTTTGATTAAAATTTAAGCAATATTGTTTTTGGGGCAGGGAAACAGACAGGGTGTAGGGAGCAGGGCAAACGCATTATAAAACATACAAGAAATATAATCAATGAATTACATATTTAAATATTTCGTAATTTGGTAAAAATCGAATTTATAAATGTCTGCAAATAACGCAGTTGAAATTTAAATGCGTTTGCCCTGGTGTAGGGAGGCGGGAGGCGGGAGGCGGGAAGCAGGAGGCGGGAAGCGGGAAACAGACAGGGTGTAGGGAAGCGGGAAACACTTACTCCGAGAGGTTTCTCCTCTCATAACATATATTATTTGCAATCCGACATTTCATTTATAATCCGACATTTCATTTATAATCCGACGTTCCATTTATAATCCGACGTTCCATATTATAATCCGACATTCCATTTATAATCCGACATTTCATTTATAATTCGGCATTTTATAAAAATACAAACTCTCCCCTTTCTCATTGTATTCTTTATTCAACGCTTCTATCCTTAAAATGCAATAAGATTTATCCTGTTTATTTTTGGGTAAATCAACTTGGATTAAATACCCTGTTATATGTAAATCATCTTTTCCAACATACTCTGTGACAGGCTGTGTCGAATTGACAACCAACGGTAGTTCGTCCATAAAAACTTTGACTTCAAAATATTTTGGTTTGACGGAAATATCTGTTTCTTTTTCAGAGACGGATTTATCTTTAAAACAGGACAAGTATTTTTGCAGGCTCATCGGACGCACATATATTATAAGTCCTTGATAACCACCCTCTACCATAAAAGCATTAACTCCATAAAGTTCCAACTTGTGATAGCGCGGATTAATTGTCAAATCTTCGTTCGCTATTACATTCCATGCCCAAAATTCCAATCGTTTTTCGTCATCAGGAACAGCATCTTCTTTGGGATATTCTTTGGGACGAATAGCATACAGTGCCACATATTTACCTTTTTCTACACCATCAATAGCATATTCCCCGTTTTTATCCGTATAAGTTTCGTATGCCGATGTAAAATCTGAACGCAGAACCTGCACTATACAACTATCTATTGGATTTCCGTCAAAATCAGTGGCTTTCCCCGATATAGTAACTGTGTTTATCTCTTGAGAATAACAGAAACTAACTCCCAAGAGGCAAAAAATGATAACCAAAATTTGTTTTATCTTCATATTTTTAACAGGTCATACAGAACTCTTATATGAATTTACGCAATAATGCCTGAGGCGAGGCAGAGGTGGCAGGATTGGTCGTAAATAACGGCGAATTGACCCGAAGCGATACCCTGCAAGGGCTTTTCGGACTCTATAACCCAATGGTCACCGTCTTGGCGGATTGTGCCGTTAGTAAATTCGGGAGTATGGCGGATTTTGAAAGTTATTGGGACGGCGGGGGAAGACACGCAGGACGGTGGCGGGACAATATCGGCGGACGCAACGAGGGGGACTGTAGCAATCGGCAGGGGGGGCACAGTAGCAACAGAGGGCAGAGCGACAGCAGCAGAGGGCACAGCAGCAACAGCAGAAAGCACTGTCGCGACAGCGGGCGCAGCAGCAGAAGCAGCGGGCACAGCAGCAGCGGGCACAGCAACAGCGGGCGCAGCAACAGAAGCAGAGGGCACAGCAACAGAAGGCACAGCAGCAGAGGGCACAGCACCACCACCACCCACAGAAGACGTAGCGGGCGACGAGAGAGCAGCAACATCGGGTGGCGGACAAGTGATATATCGTAGTCCGCGAATTTTTACAACTGTTCCATATTGGGCGGGGGTATCGTGACCACGCGCAACAAACAGTATATTTTCGTCCGTATTTTTATCTATCACATACCAAGGTCCTCCGCTCAACCCAAGCCCTTTGCGTTGTCCTATTGTATGATACCAAAAGCCGTTGTGCTGTCCAAGAATTTTTCCTGTGTCTATATCAATGATATTCCCTTTTTTAACGCCGAGATAACGCCGAATAAAATCATTATAGTTTATTTTGCCAAGAAAGCATATCCCCTGACTATCCTTGCGAGTGGCACTCGGTAAATTCTGTTGCGCAGCTATGGCGCGTACCTCACTCTTTTGTAAATCGCCGATGGGAAACATCAGTCGCGACACCTGCAATGTCCCCAATTCCGCGAGAAAATACGTCTGATCTTTCACCCTGTCGGCAGCGGTTGCGAGATAAACTTTATCTTGAATAACAGCAGTACGGGCGTAATGTCCTGTGGCTATCCTATCGAAATCTTTGCCATACCGTTCTTCAAAAACTCCAAACTTTATGAGCTTGTTGCACATCACGTCAGGGTTCGGTGTGAGTCCACGCTTGACCGTATCTATCGTATAAGCCACAACGGTATCCCAATATTCCTTATGCAGCGGAACAACCTCAAAGCTCAAGCCATATTTACGCGCGATAAACGTCGTAATTTCAATATCTTCTTCGCTCGGACAATCCATAAATCCGTCCTCTGTCTGCATTCCAATACGAATGTAAAAGATAGTCGGGCTTAGCCCCGCCTCTTTCAAACGGTGAACCACCACTGACGAGTCCACACCTCCTGAAACTAATGCTGCTATATTCATAAAAATAATTTGGGCATTCCCCTTTTGAGCGCAACATAGCGCAGCGTAACGCCACTGACCCAAGCGACACCACGCTCAAAAAAGCCCACAAAAAAAACCAACAATTTTGCGCTCAAAAGGGTCGGGCTATCCGCTACAAAGTCGCGAGTAAGCGAGGGCAGAGGACGCGCTTGCGCGGACTATGCCGAGCGAGAGCGACTTCATTGCGAAGCAATAATCTTTTGCCACAGACTAAAAACAACACCCCCACAACAAAACCACCGTCATCCCTAAAACAACTGCATCTCTAAAATCCCCGCTGGCAAAAGGATTTCCGCTCCTATCCCTAATGCGCCACCGCTCGTCCCCGACCCACCGCCACGACCAACTGCCCCCACCTGTCCGCCCGCGCCAATCAATTACGAACCCAACGGCTGTTGCTTTTACCGCTGTTGGGCTTGGCTTAATTGCAATTCCCGTTTGCTTAGAACTACAGTTCAATTACGAAAACCAACAACCGTCACAAGCACAATCAACAGGCACAATCAACAGGCACAATCAACACGTGCGTCAGCAATAATTGACAATTAACAACTGCGTCAGCCCCAATTCTAAATTCTACATTCTAAATTCTACATTCCAAACGCGTCAGCAATAATTGACAATTAACAATTGACAATTAACAACTGCGTCAGCCCCAATTCTAAATTCTACATTCTAAATTCTACATTCCAAGCGCGTCAGCAATAATTGACAATTGACAATTAACAATTGACAATTAATCCTCGTTTATACCTCTCGCCTATCACTTTAAGCATATCCAGTGTCATTGCGTCAAGGTCAAAGGAAGGTTTCCAATCCCATTCGGCGCGGGCGGAGGAGTCGTCAATTGAGTTGGGCCAGCTGTCGGCAATTGCCTGACGGAAGTCAGGTTTGTAGGTAATTTCAAAGTCAGGCATATACTTTTTGATAGACATATAAATATCTTTCGGGGTAACGCTGAACGCAGCAAGGTTAAAGTCAGTGTTATGAATAAGCCTTTCGCGTTTCGCATGAAAGAGGTCAAGCGTACCTTTGAGGCAATCAGGCATATACATCATCGGAAGCATCGTATCCTCTTTCAGAAAACACTCATACTTGCCATATTTGACAGCGTCATAGTAAATCTGAACAGCGTAATCAGTCGTGCCGCCGCCCGGAAGCGTAGCGTTGGATATGATACCCGGATACCGCACTCCGCGAATATCCATTCCATAACGCTGTATGTAATATTTGCCGATAAGTTCATCGATAACCTTTGTCATTCCGTAGATTGTGGTCGGCTGTAAAATCGTGTCCTGCGGAGTATTATCGAACGGAGTAGTCGGTCCAAAAACCGCCATTGACGACGGCGCAAAAATTCGTTTCACGCCATTGTCGCGTGCCGCATCAAAAACATTCATTGCGCCCTGTATATTGATGTTCCACGCGAGATTTGGCTTTTGTTCACCGACTGCAGAAAGTATTGCAGCAAGATGAAAAATGCCGTCTATGCCATGTTTTTTTATCATAGCTTCGACGTTATTCTTTTGCATTACGTCAAGCAATTCAAAAGGACCATCCGCAGCGATTTTCGCGCGGGCATTTTCGGACAAGTCAGTAGCAATAACATTATCATTGCCATAAATCGCACGAAGTGCGCATGTAAGTTCAGAGCCGATTTGTCCACCCGCCCCTGTAACAAGAATTCGTGATATCATATATTAATTTTTATGTTTCTGATTAATTATAGCATTCCCCCACCCCTCGCAGAGCTTCGTGGCTGGGTCGGGCTTTCACTCCAAAGTCGCGAGTAAGCGAGGGCAGAGGACGCGCTTGCGCGGACTATGCCGAGCGAGAGCGACTTCATTGATAACTTGCCAAGAGATGACGAATGTGGTACTTGACATACTTTCAGAAACAAAGCACTTACTTATGGACTGTTTTTTGCTTTCCTCGCTGGCAAATAGATATATCCAAACATTGCTGTCAATAAAGATCCTATCTGACATAGCAATCATCTCGATTAAATTTGTAGTCGTTTTCAATTACTCTGTTTTTCGATGCAAAAAGCAACAAATCATCGACATTTTTTTGTTTATTTTGCTCATTCAAATGTTGGTAAATCCACGACAAATCGCTTTCGTGTTCAGCTTTAATAAGCAACGTTTTTTCGTCAAGAGAAATTGTCTGTAACATAATTCATATATTTTTAACTCCCGGTAAAATTACTGTTTTTTTATTAAAACCAAGAAATTTTAAAACCAAGAAATTTTGATGTAAATTAGTGTGTTTTGCTGTTTTTTGCCTTTGAGTTTAGAACTTCAATACTCATTACATCCATATCATTTTTGTTTTAGCACCTACAAATTTACATGAAATTCTCGAATTACACACAGACGAATAAAAATCTCACCAAAATTTATAGCTGAAATTTACATGAAATTCTCGAATTACACACAAACGAATAAAAATCTCCCCAAAATTTATAGCTGAAATTTACATGAAACTCTTGAATTATGCACAGCACCTCAAATTGCAAATGTGCCCTAAAACACGTGGGATGGAAACAAAAAAATAAATTCACTATATTTATGCAAAACACCATACGATGAAAGCGACTATAAACACAACAATGAACTATGAGCAAATCGCAAGTGCTATTATTGCGATGCCTGTAGAGGATCGAAAGAAGATGGTACGTTATATCCAGATGTCATTAACAGGTGAAAATAAAAAAAACATTAGAAAGCAAGACGTGCGTATTGAATGGGAAAGAGATGCAATAAAAATGCACGCTGCAAATGACGACGCATTATTGATGCCTGATGTTTTCGAAGATGAAAAAATAGATTGGTGAGCTTTGGCTTCAAAATGGGACAATTCGGCATCCGTACGACCTGTACCAAAAATTCGCATAACGCGATAGCGATTTTGGCTCTTATCAATCACCTGAATACTCGCTGTCCCTGTTTTATTTGGTTTTCTACGCATAAACATTTTGCAAAGTTAATCGTGGGACACCTTTTTTGCAAATTTTTAACAAATAAAACGCTGTAATTCAATTACGATTTTTTTGTGAGAGAAAAAGTGCGGAAAACAGGAAGCAGGATGCAGGCGAACAGGCAAAGAACGCCGCAAATTCAGCGAAAACATTCACTTCCGCCTGCTTATTCCACGCTCACAATCGTCCCCCAACACTCTGACGCAAACCAAGCGTAACTCACTCCCACTGCCATCCTGTCTGTCGCAGGGGCACGCCATAATTATTTTAATAATTTTCGTTGCTCTAATTCTTGTAAAATATTCATTTGTTGGATAGCAATACGATTTAGTTTTATCAGACGTTCTTTTTGAGGCAATTTTTCGTTGATAAAAACCGCGTTAAGGTTTTCCATGTTGGAAAGACATATCAACTCATTGATGGTTGCATAATCGCGAATGTTGCCTGCTAAATTGGGATTGGCTTCACGCCACTCTTTGGCCGTAACACCAAATAACGCCATATTTAGCACATCGGCTTCATTGGCATAGACAGTAGAAACTTGCTGAGGTGTGAGTTTGGCTGGAATTAGGTTTTGTTTTATGGCATCAGTGTGTATGTGGTAATTTATCTTTGATAGTTCACGTTTTGCCGACCAACCTAATGCTTTTTGCTCATTTTCCTTCAGCCGTTGAAACTCTTTGACAATATATAGCTCAAACTCAATGGAGATCCAACTTGCAAATTTGAACGCAATATCTTTGTGAGCGAATGTTCCGCCGTATCTTCCTGATTTAGATATTATTCCAATAGCATTAGTTTTGTCTATCCATTTTTTGGGGGACAATGTAAAAGCATTTAGTCCCGCTTCTTTTTTAAACCCCTCGAATTCGAGGGGTTTAAAAAGGGGTTATACAAACATTCCCATATCCCTAAATATTCTATAGTGTTCCTATTGCGCATTCAATTCGCAATGACTGCATTTGGATCATCTGTCTTGAATTTAGCTATATCAGTTAATGAAATATAATCAATCCCGTTAATTTTGATGATAGTTACTTCCGTACTTTTTACATTTATTTTTGCCATATACAA
>JAISPZ010000018.1 GCA_031274555.1 Bacteroidales bacterium
GCAACATTCTCAACAAACACGAAATCAATTACGAATGACGACTTACGAATTACGAGTGTCAGACCTTTAAACACACAAAACCGCAGACAATTTTAGTTATTAACAATTTGCAGCACCTCGAATTGCAAATGTGCCAATAAAAAATAGAAATGTCAGATATATTTGCTACATTTGCAGAGGAAATATGCAAGAATAATTTAAATATAATATGATGAAAATAAGAGAGATAAAAATACGAAAACTATTTGGATTGTTCGATTATGATATTGAATTAAATCAAAATGATGACCTGACCATTTTGACGGGTCCCAACGGTTATGGAAAAACAACCATTTTGAATATTATATACAATCTTTTTAATCAGAGGTTTTTTTATTTTCAAAAGCTAAATTTCGAATTAATTTCTGTATATTTTAGTGATGACAGACGAATAACAATAATTAAAAAGACAGGTAAGGGAAAAACAGAGCAATTGTTTCAGATTGTTGATGGTATGCCGCAAGTTATTCAAATGCAGCCCAATACAACGGAAGTAGCTATTGAATTATCCAATGAAAATAATCAAATAGAAACATATACTTATAACTCTGAGGCGGAAAACAGATTAATACAAAGTATTAGCCAATCTATCCCAGTCCACCGTGTATCCGCAAATACAGTAATTGATAACAGGACGGGCAAACAAACTTCGTTGCGGGAATTTTTGAATGAAAACGCTGATTATATTCCCGACAAAATGATTCATCTTTTGGAAAGGCAAAGAGATAAAAATGCTCAAATATCACAATTATTAAATGACACAAATGTTTACCTCATCAAAGAACAGCGACTATTAAAGAAACAATTTAGCGGAATGAATAAACCTGATGGCTCAAATATTTCATTTATTAACACGATTGAAGAATACGCGAAAGAGCTAAAAAACAAAATAGAACAAAAACAGTTAGAGGCATATCAGATTACACAAAAACTGGATAGTTCGTTTCCAAAAAGGCTAATTGAATGTAAAAATGATATAGATGAGGTCGAATTCAACGATAGATTTGCAAGATTAACAGAAAAACAAAAACAACTACAACAATTTGGCATAGCCACAGTTGAACAAGGTGTAACACAATACGAAAAAAGCGCGGCAAAAGTATTAACTGTATATTTAAATGATTCCGAACAAAAAGTAGGGGTTTATGATGAATTATTGAGTAAAATAGAACTATTTGTTAATATTCTAAATGAGAAGAGATTTGCTTTCAAATCTATTGTAATCAATGGTGCTCAGGGTTTTTATTTTGAAACAGATGATGGACAAAAACTCAATTTAACAGATTTATCTTCGGGAGAACAGCAAGAAGTTGTCCTTTTGTACGAATTACTGTTTAAAACGATTCCTAATACGTTTATTTTAATAGACGAACCTGAAATTTCTTTGCATGTTATGTGGCAAAAAGCATTTATTGGAGATTTGCAAAAAATATCGAAAATGCAAAAAATATCTTTTTTAATTTCAACTCATTCTCCACAAATTATCAATGATAGATGGGATTTGGAAGTGGATTTGTATAATCTATCGCAAAAAGATTAAGTTATGGGAAGTCGCAGTCTGAAAGATAACATAGATGCTACCGATAAAATTAACGATGTTCGCTTGTCTTTAAACAGTCATACGGGCGGTGAAATTGTTTGGATACTTGTTGAGGGAGGAGACGATTGTAAAATATATTCCAAGTTTTTTGATGAAACTTGTGCAAGAGTAGAATTTGTTAACGGAGGCAAAGGACAATTAGCCATCGCATTAAACACACTTACAATCGAAACGGAACAAGTGATTGGCATACAAGATGCCGATTTTTTGCATTTGGAAAAGAGTTGTCTAAATGTTAAGAACCTGTTTCTTACAGATTATCACGACATTGAAATGACAATGCTTAGTTTTGAAAAAGTGCGTAATAATTTCTTTGCAGAATACCGAATGTTGGACAATTCACAGGCAATATATGATAATGTATTGATAGAATCTTCATTTATTGCTTATATTCGTTGGTATAATGAGAAAAACCATTGCGGAATTCATTTTAGAGGGGTGAAATTTGGCGAAAATTTATCGGAAATAACAAACTGTAAAATATTTGTAAGGAGGCAAGAATTAGTGAATAAGCTGAACAATCGCTCTGCAAACAAGAAACAAACATTGACTTTAAAGAATATCAATGATTTTATAGACAAAAACCCAACAAATGATTATCTTAATCTATGCAATGGGCACGATACGACTGCTTTATTTGCTCTAATCGCAGGCAAACAAGTATCGCATATCGAATTTTGCAGACATTTAAGGTTATCTTTTACACTTCAAGAATTTTCCACAACAAAATTATACGCTGAAATTAACAGTTGGCAACATAAAACAGGTTTTGCTATTTTGAAAAAGGTAGCATAACTTTTTCCTAACTTCGACAATGCGTTACCCTAAACATCAGAGCAAACGCGTTAAAATAGTCCTATCGCTGCCAATGTTGATAATTTAGGGAATACAAAAGTTCTTGTTTTTGGCAAAGTGGACAAATGTAATGCTGAAAAGCATTATAGTTATCAGAATTTCACATATTTGCGCCATTTTTTAGATATGAGGTACTCTCTTGAAAATCCATTATGACCCATTATGACTTAGTGATGGAATGAAAATATATTCGTGATTTCTCAGTGTGTCCTATTGCGAAAAACAGGAAAACAGCTAATCTGCAAATATCCGTTCATCCTAATTTTTTCATTAAGTCGAACAAATTTCTCGTTCTCACAATTTCTATTTTCCATTCTTTATTTTTGGAACGGATACTACTGTACTGCGAGATAAAAATACGCTCAAACCCAAGTTTTTCTGCTTCGGAAATACGCTGCTCCACACGCTGCACAGGACGTATTTCCCCTGTCAGTCCAACTTCTGCTGCAAAACAATTCTTATGCGGAAAAACGACATCCTTTCCACTCGAAATAATTGCTGCCACAATAGCCAAATCGACAGCAGGATCACTGACACGCAGCCCGCCCGCAATATTCATAAAAACGTCCTGTCCAAAAAGGCGAAATCCGCAACGCTTCTCAAGTACGGCAACAAGCATATTTAATCGCCGTAAATCAAAGCCTGTGGACGAACGTTGCGGTACAGCGTAAGTCGATTTTCCGACAAGTGCCTGCACTTCCACCATCAGAGGTCTTAATCCCTCTATTGTCGCCGCGATAGCAGTTCCGCTCAACGTTTCATCTCTTTCCGATAAAAGAACTTCGGATGGATTTTCAACAACTTTAAGACCATCATCAAGCATTTGATAAATTCCGAGTTCGCCTGTTGCACCAAAACGATTTTTGTTGGCACGCAAAATCCTGTAACCATAATTGCGGTCGCCCTCAAATTGCAAAACAGCATCTACAACATGTTCAAGAATTTTAGGACCGGCAAGTGAGCCGTCTTTTGTGATATGACCAATGATAAAAACAGCAGTATTTGTTTCTTTGGCATATCGTTGCAGTAGCGCAGCACATTCCTTTATTTGCGAAAGAGAGCCTGAGGTAGAATCTATATTGTCCGAAAAAAGTGTCTGAATAGAGTCCACAACGAGAATATCGGGCTTTATTTCCTTTGCAGAATCAAAAATATTTGAGATATTTGTTTCTGCAAGTATGTAACATTTTGCTTTTGTAAGACCAAGTCGCTGTGCTCTTAAATGTATCTGCTGTTCGCTCTCTTCGCCACTCGTATAGAGTACAGTTTTGTCCTTTATAAACAAGGCGATTTGCAACATCAAAGTTGATTTGCCGATGCCCGGCTCACCACCAAGCAAAACTATTGAACCGGGTATAAGACCCCCGCCAAGCACACGATTAAGTTCTATGTCGTGAGTATCTATGCGAGGTTTACTTTCGGGAACTATATCACCGACAAGATGTGCTTTTTTACTAAAGCCTCTATTGCCAACATTAGCAGGTTCTCTCTGGATAATTTCTTGCGCAAAAGTATTCCATGCTCCACAGGAAGGGCATTTACCCACCCATTGAGGACTTTCGTAACCGCAAGCGGAACAAAAAAAAGCGGTTTTAATTTTAGCCATTATTTTATAAGTTGTAAAAACTCCTGTCGCGTTTTTGGGTCTTTCAAAAACGCTCCTGTAAAATCGGACGTTGTCGTGAGCGCATTTTGTTTCTGCACTCCGCGCATGGACATGCAAAGATGTTGCGCCTCAATAACAACAGCAACCCCAAGCGGATTAAGCGCGTCTTGCAAACACGCTTTTATTTGAGTCGTAAGGCGTTCCTGCACTTGAAGACGGCGAGCAAAGACATCGACAACACGCGGTATTTTACTTAATCCGACAATATGACCGTTGGGCACGTATGCAACGTGCGCTTTTCCGAAAAATGGTATAAGATGATGTTCGCAAAGTGAGTATATCTCTATATCTTTCACTATTACCATTTGTTTATAGTCACTTTCAAAGATAGCAGACTTTATAATCGCGTCTGCATCCTGTTCGTATCCTTGCGTAAAAAACTGCATTGCTTTTGCAACGCGCAAAGGAGTTTTTGATAATCCGTCACGAGAAATATCTTCCCCGATTAAACCTAAAAGTTCCTCGTAGTGCGAAGCAATCTTTTCTGTCTTGTCATTCACAAACTTGTCCATACCCCAAAGTTAGGCGTTTTTGCTTAAAAATACGTAACTTTATGCTAATTTACCTTACAAAATATGTTAAAAAAATATTTTAACGTGTTGTTGTCAGTCGTTACTATTTCGTTGCAAACGGCGGCAATTGCACAGGGAGTCTATAATATACAGATAAAGCATTTGTATCCTGACGGTCCCTTTTGCGGATTTGATCAAGATGCGATTCTGGAAATGTATGTAGTTGGAGCAACAGGTGCCGTAGCTTGGACTGTGCCTCCTGCTTTGGGGAATGGATTTCCATCAGGTACTCATGGTGATACTCTGCTTCTAATAATAGACCAAGATGCCACAACAGATTTTGTAACAGCAACCATCTCTGGCCCCGGTGGCGGGACGGCATCAAAAGAAATAATCCTGTGCAAAAAAGCCGACCAGCCGGGGGTAATTACACAGGTGCCTCCAAGCAGTTTTGTCTGTGAGGGAAACAGCAACACTTTCAGCGTGCCTGCGGACTTAAATGACTATGGTATTATGCTTCAAAGATATTGGGAAGTTCTCTCTGCAAATTCGCAGCCAATGATTGTTCCCGTCACACTTCCAGAAACGACAAGAACATTGACACCGGCTCTCAATTATTCTTCCGATAGTATAAATCCTGTGGGAGGTGTGATAAAAATAACTCCCTTTACCTGTGAGGGAGGAGGTGGCAGACATAGCCAGGCAACCCCACAAGTATATAACATAAACAAGTTTGTAAGAAAAAAACTCTTTACGGACTCTTTCCTTTCCAATAGAAATACCGCTATAGAGCCAATTACACGTATTCCCGCAAATGTACCCATGAACATTCCTGCATATTGGAAAAAAATATCTTTAATCAATCCCGAAAAAGCACTCAATGCCTGCACTTACTATTCCGATATGTTCAACGTTGACGATAATGCGATACGAGAGCAAGACCCCGATAGCGAGGAAGACTTATCAATGGGCTTTGGAGACGGTTATCTTCATTTGCAAATAGGAAACAAGCATGGAAATGTTTACAACGATCATAAGCCAGACACAACGTGGGGCGAGGACATGTTTCACTACGAATGGATTTTTGACCCACTGCAATTAGAGCAGCAAACGACCTATACGACACAATGGACGGATAATGAGTTTGGTGAAAATTCGTATAGAACACGTTTTAAAGTTCTTGAAAATGGCGGTGCGGCAGACCATGATATTACAGTTAAAGTAAAAGTTACATGCCAGCCATGCCGTACCAAAAACGGTATCACAGACCCATCCGACTCCTCTTTTGTTCAGGTATTCAGTAGAATATTTAAGAGAGTTGATTCCGTAAAAAATTACGATGAATATAATCTTGTAAAGCCATTTCAAACATATTGTGCGGGTCAGGAAGCAAAATTCAGTATAGATGTTCCGAGTGAGCCGAATTTCAAAGCCGCTGAAGTAAAAGAATTTCTGGTTGATGTTCCAAGATATTGGGAAAATTTTCAAGACGATATAACTTGTATCTTACCCCCTCCGAGTATGTGCTTCTCTATTAAAACAGGAGCAAATCCCTCTAATCTGGGCAATAGTCCGGGAGATACAGTTCCTGTCTTCGTGCGTCCTGTAAACGGATGTTACAAAAATAATGGGGACACTTCCCGCAACGGAAAAGCATTTTTAGTTTACCTGAAAAATCGCCCGATAAAACCCCAACTTTACGACACTATCCTAAAAGTACAGTACGATCCAGAATTTACTCCGCCACCGCCATCAAGTACCGACAAACAGATTTTTCCGATACTTATGTGCAATACAAATATAAATGCTTTAAATATTTTTAAGATACGTAACGTGGGAGACTACATAGAACGTCATAGAGTGATAGACAATTTTTATGGACATGGGGAGTTATGGATAGATGATGAAAGTCCACGCATAGAATGGATAGACAAGGAAACATCCATATTTATGCCGAATTTTAAGCCAGCTAATTTGGCCGCTCATGCAAATCAACGTGTAGCGATTGGCTTTTATGCCGAAAATGAATGTGGAGCAGGGGATACAGGAATGTATTATATCAATGTAATAGACACTCTGTCTATGAATAATTCGCCTATACTTAACAGTGTCACAAGTGATACAAACTACAAAGACATATTATGCGAGGGTGAGCAGATAGAACTTACAAATACGATTTCTAACTCATATACACCAATAGATGTCAGTCCCGGCGTTAAAGACAAGGTGGATCAAAGCAATGTCAATACAGACAGGGTAGAGTTAGTGTGGAATGCGCCGGACGGATGGACTTTTTTGCCCGAAAGCGCAACAGGGGAGTATGTGACGGCAGAAGCAGGGTATGCTTCGGGCAGTGTTGAAGTTCGTATAAGGAACAAGTGCGGCGTGGGGCAGCCTGTTTCATCAAAACATATAACAGTTCATCCATATACGAGAACAAAGATACAGTCCGACACCGCCCCCTGTCAGGGGAGCATTGTGACATACATGGTGGACACTGTTGCCGAAACAGTTGGTTATGAATGGAGACTTCCTGATGATTGGAAATTTGTAGATAACGGTATGAATATTTTATACACTACAAATGCGGAAGGTCCTGGTATGCCTCACGATGTTATAGTTGGTGCCGATTCAGGCTATATCTATGTAGTGGGAAAAAAAGATACAAGCTATCATTGTAATTTCGATTACGACAACTATTCATTCCACAGGCGCGACAGTTTGCGGGTAAAGCCACGTCTATATACAGAAGCACCCATTCCTGTTGGAACGTGGAATGATACTCTTTGCGCACGTGATATTTTGAGCCTTGTCGTAGAGCCTGACTCTGCCTACCCGAAAGATTTAGTTTATTTTACATGGATTTTTCCAAATGACGGTTTATGGCTTAATCCTGATTTTTCCGCCAAAGGGGATACTTTGCGCAGTATCGAAGTTGCAAATACATCGCACTACAAGGGGGTTATAAAGGTTGTTGCAGGCAGAATCGACTGTAACCAAAATAATATCGGCGATACTCTCTATTATGATTTTATTGTAATGGATACTATTGCTCCAAAAGGCGAGGTTAAGGATTTAGATGTTCACCCTTGCGAGGGCGATACGGTATATTATGTCTTAAATCAAAAACAGGATACTACTGTTTATAATTTGGAGTGGTTTTGGAACGGCAGAGATACAACGCTTTCCGCTACAACCGACAGTATAGACTTTTCGGGATGGAGATTACATCAAAACAGCGATACTCTTGCTCTTATTGTCGGTGCAGACACGCTGGAAGTAGGTTACAGAACGAGAAGTTATTGTGGAACATCTTCACTTCATACTTTACAAATTATTCCAACTCAACATATAAGGCAAAAGCCTAATATATCAGTGTTTGACAGCGTTTTTTGCAATGGCGAACAAAGGATTTTTGAGATTGACAGCGTTCCGTTTGCAACGGATTTCGTTTGGTACTTCCCCTTTGGCACAGGGATAGATACAGCTAAAAGGACATATACATTCTACGAAGACAAATATGATACAGGCTATGTTTATGTGCTTGCGTACAACAGATGTGAAACAGGTTTGTATTCCGACACCGTTCGTATAATGGACACGCTATCCCCACCGTCGGCGGTGTTGTTGCCGGGATACACAATTATTAACGACTCCGTTTTTGATACAGTTTGTTTGCGTTCTGATGTGGACTATCGTGCTTATTTGAATGATACGGCTTATGGAATACGCTACGAATGGTCTTTATTGGCAGGAACAGCGACTCTCACACCGCAGGATACATTGTGCACTTATAGCAAAAGCAGTGGCTTCGACCGCTCTGTTGTCGCGGTTGCGGCACGTCATAAATTCTGTACAAAATATGGCGACAGTGTTTTTATTGTTGTCGCACCGTTTGATACGGCAATAGTTCCAGATGGGCAGCAGTTGCGCGACTATATTTTTGAACAGGAAACGGCGCAGCCAATAGCATTTTTAAGCCCTTGTGCGCGAGATACCGTTTACTATTATTTCAACAAAGCATTACTCGGACAGAAAGTTGATACTACATTCTTTCTTTGGAATGGAGGAAATATTGTTAATCCTGCGGATTCCACAATGGCAGGCACAACGTTCAAACTTCTTGGTGCTGTATATTCCGACAATCTTATAATGAAAGTGGGTGTTCTTGATTCAATAAAATTGTCGGTACAAACACATAACCGCTGCGGCTACTCAATCCTTAAAGAAGTAAAAATAACCGCAGGTGAGGCACTGCCGCTAACTTCACAACAAATTTTTTCATCATCGCCATATTTCTGCCAAAGGGACTCAATGATAATTGAAGTTCCAACTCTTAACATGGAGGAAGAATATGAATGGCATTTTCCGTGGATGCCATACACTGACACAGCAAAGAATATTCGCGTTTTTGCTGGAATTGATTTTGTCGGGGGCGATGTTTACGCCTATCCCTTTAACGGATGTGGCAAAGGAATATCATCAGACACAATTAAAATAGAAGCAGACTCTATTTTAGACGCACCTTCTCGAGTAATTCCGAGTAATTTTGCGGCGGGACAGATTGGGGCGACAGTGTGGGACACCCTCTGCGTGGGTAATACGCTTGCGCTGAACGTTACGCGCAATCCGCTTGACACAGACATAGACTCTCTCGTTTTCGTGTGGGAACTCGTAGAGGGAAAAAGATCAAATTTCACCTCAATAGACAGTATTTGCAATATCACTCAAAATGATTTGCACGACACAGCATTTGTACTTAATGTTTATGCTCGCAGAGAAAAATGCACACAATTTGGCGATACGCTACAAGTTAAAATTTTCCAGATGGATGTATTGACATTTGCAGGTGCAAGAAATGATACGTTTTTTGAAATCCTTTTAGACAGCACACTTGTTTACGAAAATATATCTGAAAAATTCCCGCAAGATATTGCTCTGTGCGGCGGGGACACAGTATTGTATCGAACAGGAACACCAAGTGCTTATCATTGGAGCGCAAATTCTGTATGGATGAATTATCCGTTAGATGCAAATACGTCCTGGGATTATATCGTGGCAGGTATAGACACGCTATATGCTATTGTGAGCAATGATACTTTTGCTTTTTCCGTCAGTGTCGAAAACTACTGCGGAACTACGGTTTCAGACTATATAACTATCCGTCCAAGTCAAACAATTATAGATACTCCTGTTATTATTCATGGCTCGTTCTGTTTAGATGATGACGATTCTACATTTTTCGCAATTTCAGACTCAATAGAAAATGCAACGGAATATGTTTGGGATTTTCCATGGGATCATTACAGTGTGACGACATCCCTCATAAACAGGCAGCCGAGTGATTCTTTGCGCGATGGTAAAGTTACGGTGTATGCACGTAACGGTTGTGGCACAGGACCTGTTTCTGACACACTCGAAATAAAAAATATCAGGCATAAGCCACAACGTCCCGAGCCGACATGGTATAGTGGCTTAAATGTGATAAACGACACCGTTATTGACTCAATTTGCCTTTACACAGGCGGATTTTTGTTGAGTGTTAAAGGTGATACAAATCTTGTCTATCAATGGAGCGTTACACTCCCGAATATAGACATAGTCGGTGTTGCAGACAGCATTGCGACCGTTGAGCCTGCAATATCCGCGGTAGCAGGCGATATGGGCGAGATAAAAGTTACCTCGCGCTGGGAAGATTGCAGCACGTTTGGCGACACCTTGACAATACGGCTCAAAATAGTTGATACGGCAGCCGCTCTGTCAATAACGAGCATTATCGTATATCCCGATGACTATCGTTATTGTCCCGACGAAGTATATACTTTGACGGTCGCCAATCCCGAAATATCCCCAGCTTATAAATGGTTCTTGCCTGTCGGATGGTATTTTGATACGACTTTTATTCAGGATACGACAGGGTACAAAGTGGTGGTAGTCGCTGCCGATTATAATGGGGGATACGTGAGCGTAGCTCCAATTACCGACTCTCTGTCCAGAATTTGCAATTATTATTCCGCAAATCCAAAACAGACCGACGACAGTTTTGCGATACATCCGTACATAATTAACAGGGGGTTTTGGGACCCAAGCGAAAAGACTCCCTGCGCAGGAACAACGGTTGTTTACTCAGTCAATCCAATCGCCGAAGCACTTGGTTACTATTGGGAGTTTCCGCGCACGTGGCAAATCGTCAATACGACAGATAGTACATTGATGTGGGGCACGAGTTCTTGCGAAGTTATTGTTGGCAGTGAGTCGGGCTATATTAGAGTGAGGGCAATTGACACTTGCAATAGTGGACTGTATCTTTATTCACCCGAAGACGAAGCGTCCATACTTCACGTTGAGCCGATAGATACGGCACGAGTTAGAGTAAGCGGAAATAATTTTGTATGCGTGGACAGTGCCGTAGTTCTCACTATAAGCATGAACAGTCATACATCATACTACCTGCTTGATGTAATAAGTTCAAATCCGCCTGAAAATTGTGAGGCAACACCTACTTCGGACAGTACACTTAGGATAGTAAATCACAATATAGATACCCTCACACTGATTTTTATAGCAATAAATAAAAGCAGTAATTGTGAGGGCTACTATACGACAGACACACACTATATTATTTCAGGCAGTGTCCCCACCATAAAAGGGGAGATAGAGGGGGATACTTCTGTATGCTACCTGACAGAGCACACGTATTCCGCCATTATAGACACATCCGAAAATTATGGTGATATTACATACCGATGGGTCTTGCCTTATCGCTGGATAGCCGTAGGTAGAACCGACACATCGGTAATCACCGTAATGACACCCTCAAGTGGCGATACAGTAAAGTTGGAATGTTATCCAAGTGCCATGTGTGGCGAAGTGCAAGACCCGTTCACTTTGTGGATTACATTAAACGCTCAAGATACTATCAACGACTATCTCACAATAAGTGATACTAACCCTTGTGTAAACACAGAGATAGATATTTCTCTTAATGAATATTATCATCCTGATACATATTCATTCTTCTGGGTTTATCCCTCCATTTGGGACTCCTCAAATGTGCGAATAAATCCGCCGTCAATTCACTTGGATATTCACAGTGCAGGAGAACAAACAGTAGGAGTTTATTACAGACGGCTTGGAGCGTGTGGCAACAGTCTTCCGCTGACAGGAACAATTTCTGTAAGGGATTCGGCTTCGGCAGCGGTGATAGAAGATCCACATCCGTGTATGTACGATTTAATTTTCCCGCTTGTCTTAGAGCCAAACAGTAATATTGATTCCGCCGTATGGACGATTTTTGCTTCGGATACGAATATCTTTGACAGACCAGCGAGTGCGATAAGAAACGATTCTGCAACAATAAAAAATCCTTCCGCGGGGAGTGTCAGTGCGCCTATAACCGTTAATATCACAACGTTCAACAGTTGTTATCCAAAGGATACAACAATAATGGTGCAGGCAGTCGGAGTGGCAAATAATTTTTCAAATACGGTTTCAGTAAATCATTTCTGTATCAGCGATACAGGCTTCGCGTACATCGCGTTAGACACCAATCATTACAGAAATGCTATTGTATATACCTGGCATATTCAAGGTGATAGCAGCTGGCATATTTTGGGCAAATACACCGACTTTACAGACAGTTTCAACTACGTAGAATTTATTTCTGGTGATGACACTTCCGCAGTAACATTAATGCTTACCGGAAAAAATTCCTGCGGAAACATAGACACTGTTTATACTGCAATTAAACCATACTCATTTTCTGTTTTTGGAAGTGCAAACCCCGACAATGTTTTGTATGGTGAGGATAGTGTTGTGCTTTCAGTGGTTTCAGTGTTTTCAGTGGCAAGCGTAAATCCATTACCGCTTTCGGCTTACGATTTTTCGTGGCACGTTACACCGCAGTGGCGAATTTTTACCGACACATCAACAAATGTTACCTATACAAGAACGTTAGTGCGTGAGGTGGAAGAATTTTTGTTGATTGCAAAGGAAAAACCGCTACTCTCCGATTCCGTCCTGCCACTCTATATGCGTAGCAGTTGCTGTACAGCTGCGGATACTGTGCAAGTTTTTGTCGATAGTACATTTATAATGATTTCAGATACTTTTTTAGAAAATTGTTTGGATGAGCAGGTTACTCTTACAATGTACACTTATGGTGGTAACACCCAAAAATATAGTTACAGTTGGTATATGGAAGACGAAAATGGTGACTATATCCTTGACCTGTCTTTAATATCAAGTCAGGAAACAATAGTTACGGTTGGCGACACCATAAGGTTAATGATAGTGGGATGTGACGACATAACGATTTATGATGTTGATTTTTCGGACTCCTTAAATGTTTCAAAATGCGACACGCAATATGTTACCATTCTTGTCAATTATGTGGACGTAGAAATTATTCGTCCGAAGCGTGAGCCTGAAGTTCCATTTGGAACAGCAGTGAATATAGAAGTGCTCGGATATGGTGGCAGAGGTGGATATTCTTATCATTGGTCTTCTTCGCCAGACGATGTGATGTCTTCCAAAGATACGTTATCCGCAAAGAATAAGACGAGAGTACTTTTTAGAGATGAGCAAGTGAGAGTTGTTGTGAGAGATACCGTTACAGGTTGCGTTATAGACACAGTGCTTTCAATCAGGATGAACAACGAGTTTAACGAAAATCTTCCAAATGGATTTTCTCCAAATGGTGATGGAATAAACGACATATTTATGAAAGATGTGGATTTGCTCATATTTAATCGTTGGGGACAGCAAATTTTTGCATCAACAAATAAAGAGGGATGGGACGGAACGTATAAAGGTAAACCTGTAGCGAAAGGTGAATATCTTTATATAATTACGATTGAAAATGACGGGGAAAAAATAGTACAAAAAGGTGTAGTAACAGTATTTTAATAAATAGTAAGATGATAAGGAAGTCGTTTTTTGTAGCAGTTTCAATTGTCTTTTGTGGCAGTTTATGCGCCGCAGCACCAATTGTTTCGGGAAGTTCTTCTGCATTAAGTGTGGAAAAAACACTTGCGGAAACGGACAAATTGCCACCAATGGCAAGAACAAGAGTGAAACAGGGGGATGCTGCTGCTGTGAGGGAGGCTTATGCCGAAGCGTACGATAAGTATTTGCGTGCACTTTCCTTCACAAAAGATACTGCTCTGCAACCGTTGGTATATTACAAAATAGGTCAGTCACAACTATATCTCAACCATCATAAAAATGCTTACGACTATTTCAGAATGGTGTGGGATAAAGGTTATCGTGATTTCCAGTTTTTAAAGGAGTATGCAGGCGTTTTGCTTGTAGTAGGTCGTCTTAATGATTTCGATAAAGTTGTCGCGGCAATTCAAAAAAGAGGCATAAAAGACACATTGGTTAATGTCCTCATAGCGTCAGCAAATCTTGTTCGTGCGACTAAAAATAACAGTACTGCTGCTCCAATTTCAATGGGTGATATTCATCCGTTGTCTTCACTAAACACTCCTTTCACCGACTACGGCATGGGGCTGCTCAATGACCAGATGGTTTTTTCTTCTTCGCGCTTTATTCAAGGCTCAAAGTTAGAGATTGACCCTGGAATAGGTCAGGCTTACTCACGTCTTTTTTCTGCTACTTACGATAAGGAACAAAAAACGTGGGTTAATCCTACGCCATTAAAGGGACAGTTTCCAATGGTTGGTAACGTAGGGACGTTCTCTTTTGACGCGAGTAAAAATATCGCGTACTTTATGTGGAGTATGGAGAATAAAAACGGTATCTATACATTGCAACAATTAGGTGGTGGCGTATGGACAAATCTTACCGAATTTCAACCTAATTATCTTCTTGGAGGTACAACATTCGGTGGAAATATAGGACATCCGAGCATTTCCCCTGACGGTAATCGTCTTCTGTTTACCGTAAAGGATCTTGACAGAGGGACAGGCACGGATATTTGGATTGTAGAAAAGACCCAACATGCAGCAGGAAAGAGTTCCAAGAAACCCACAAAAATATCTACTCCAAAGCAGAGAGCCAAGAGTGCCCAAAAAACAAAGGCTCAAGCACCGAAAGTTTCAAAGCCCAAAAAAGGATCGAAAGAACAGCCGAAAGTTATTTTAGATAAAGATTGGGATATTCCATATCGTTTTGGGTCAGCAATAAACACACCTCAAACAGAAGTTTTTCCTCAATGGGTGGACAATTATACTTTTGTTTATTCATCTAATGGAAAAATTGGTTTTGGTGGTCTTGATATGTACATGGTCAAGTTAGATAAAGACCACAAGACAGTTAAAAGTGTGGAGCACCTGCCTGCACCAATAAATTCGTCTTTTGATGACCATAGTTTTCTTTATGACGACAATCATAAATCTGTTTTGTTTTCTTCAAATCGTCCTACAAAATATGGCGTGACAGATAATCTGTATGTTTTTGATAAGGCTGGCGCAGTAATTCGTATTAGCGGAACTGCTTATGATACCGCAACAGGAGTAGTGCTCGCACCATACACTGTAATACTTAACGGCGATACGTTGCTCCCCGATTATCAGGGAGTTTATTCAAAAGGTGGACTTTCGGCGGGGATATTTGTTTTAACAGCGTCGTCGGCGGGGTACGTTTCCAAAACAGATACTCTCTATCTTGATTCCGTATCATCAATTTTACCGGTTGTGGTACAGCATGAGAAGAATTTTTATCTTGCAAAAGAAAAACTTGTTGAGAAAAGCACTTTTATAACGAGAGAGCAGAAAGGTGCTACGCCTGTGTCGAAACGCCCAAAACCTGTAACGCAACCGGCTACGTCCGACAATTACGGTTATGTTCAGTCGAGTAGTTATGATACGTTGCCGACTTATATTATGTCTGACGATTATAGTGAGCCTGTGGCTTATGTTCCGTCTGAAAGTTCTGTTGAGCGGACTGATGCTCCTGCGACTTATGTTCCGTCTTATAATTCTACTGAGCAGACTGTGTCTTACGTTCCGTCCGACAATTCCACCGAGCGGACTGATGCTCCTGCGACTTATGTTCCGTCTGACAATTACAGTGCGCCCGCTACCGGGCAGACAGTGTCTTCCGTTCCATCAAGCAGTTACAGTACGCCGCACACAAATGAACCATCGTCCATCACACAGCGTTCCGCTATCGCAAACCCGGACCAAATGCCCGTTCGTCAGCCTGTACAACCTCAAGACCTTACAAAACACACAAATGATGATATGTCCGCAAAACAGCTTGTGGAGGCTATCACAAAAAATCGTAAAGACGTTCCAACTGCAGATCAACGCGCAATAGACGATTACAAAAGGAGGGTGAACGACCCGTTGCGGCGTTCAACATTAAGAGTGCTACCATCAGGTACAGAATGTGAAGCGTGTTCAGAAACAGTAAAAAGGCGTAATGTTGGCGAACCGTTTTACGTAAATTCAGGTGATGACAAAACACTTATCACTCTTATAAACAACGCAAATCAACGCACATTTCTTGACCTTACTCCCAATACAAACTACGGCATAGATGTTACGACCATTGATGCAAAAGGTGAAATGTCATCCCTGCCAAAAAATATAGACATAAAGGATGTTCGCAAAACGGTTGTAACAAAAGATTATATAGTGTATGAATGTGCGCCGAAACTTTCGGAGCTTAACGACGAAACATACGTCAATAATCTTTACTTCGATTTTGGCAGGGACTCTTTAATCAAAGACGCTTCTCGCGAACTTGACCGTATGATAATTATTGCACTTAAAAATCCGAACATACAGGTTGAAGTTAGTGCGTATGCAGACGAAAGAGGAAGTGATGAGTATAATAAAAACCTCACAGACCGCCGCCTTAGCAGGGCACTTTCGTATCTTGAAAGGAAAGGATTTGATACCGACAGGATAAAAGGAAAATCTTACGGAAAATCAAATCCCCTGATAGTTAATGCCGCAACGGAAGATGAGCACCGCTTGAACAGGAGAGTAACATTTAAACTTTTATTTCCATTTGCAAAAAATGTAAAAGTTAGTGATGCCACATATCCGGTTAGCGAAGACCTGCTCACGGTTACAAAGGGATTAATATTTAGAATTCAAGTTGGAGCATTTACAGTTCCTCTTGAAGCACCTTTTAATTATTATAAGGACGTATTACGCATAGATCCTACTTTCGAAATTTCGTATTATAGGGACAAAGACGGTCTATATAAGTACAATGTCGGTGGCGATTATACAGATCTTGATGTTGCACGCAAAATTGTTCGCACGCTTTTAGACAATGGAAGGGAATGTTATGTTGCGGCGTTTTACAACGGAGATAGAATTACTGTAAAAGAGGCAATAGTAATAATGAAAAGAAACCGTTAGTGAAACGAACGTTGGACAGTAGCTTATAAAATAAATGAAACGCGTATTAAAATTTTTATCAATAATATTTTCACTTGCAGAATTTATTTTTGCGGGGAGTGCCTTGTATGCCCAAACGATGCCGATTTACTCTTTTCAGCAATTCTCAAATATAAACTTTAATCCTGCATCTATTCCTGTAAAAGATTATGTTGAGGGCACTCTTATATCTCGTCACCAGTGGGCTGGATTTAAAGGCTCTCCCAAAAGTCAAATGCTGAACTTTCAGGGTTATGTTCGCGAAATAAAATCAAGTTTCGCAACAACTGTTCAAAGTGAATTTTTTGGTCCAACCTATCAATTAAATTTCAAAGGTATTTATGCTTATAATTTTGAAATAGGAACGCAATACTACCTGACACTTGGGCTTGGCGCAGGTCTTATCTATCGCTACTTTGACGGCTCTCAAATAATAACCGAAGATGAAGACGACCCTGCCGTTATTAGAGATGTTGTAAACGATGTGAAACCCGATTTCGATTTTGGCTTGGTTCTTTCCGCAAAAGCGTTTACAATAGGGCTTTCAGCTACTCATCTTACTTCTTTTTTATATCAAAAAAACAAGCAATTTTTCACCCCGAATTGGGGTATTCACGCTTTTGCGCAGTACGACTTTGAAATAGCGGAAAAACATCATATCATCCCTTACATACGTGCATATTATGAGGGCACTGTTTTTCAAGCCGAAATTCAATTGCGTGCAGACTTGTTCGATATATTTTGGCTCGGTGCGGGCTATCGTTTTCAGGACGGTTTAGTATTTAACTGCGGATTTCGTATAGCAAAAATGGTTGGTATTGGCTATGCTTACGACTTTAATCTCGGCTCAAACAAAGCCTCATTAAAGAACAAAGGAACTCATGAAATAATATTACACCTAAGAATTAATTCATATAAAAATATGGGTGAAAGCTCCGAAAATCCCAGATATTTTGAATGATTTGAGGGTAGAAAAAACTTAATAAAATTTGATAATATGGCAAAACAGGAAGATATTACAGGCTACAACATTATAGACAGAGGAACAGTCTTCAGTGGAAATTTTTCGTGCAACGGAGATGTCCGCATAGATGGTACATTCACAGGCAGTATTCAGGCGGGCGGAAAAATTATAGTAGGAAAAGAGGGGAGTATAAAGGGTGATGTTATATGTGGTTACGCCGAAAGCGAAGGATTGATGGACGTTACAACGATAGTTGTAAAAGGAATGTTGATGCTAAAATCATCTGCCATACTAACAGGTAATGTTACAGTCGATCGCCTTGCGATAGAGCAGGGAGCAGTACTTTCAGGCACTTGCAGAATGCCATTACCAAGCAAAGAAATTGATTTTCCAAAAGAATAAAAAATATGAAGCTAACAGTTTTTAATGCACAGCACCGTGCACTTGGTGCAAAAATGGAACTATTTGCAGGATATGAAATGCCTGTTATTTATGACGGTATAGTTGCCGAACACAACAACGTAAGAAATAACGTTGGTGTTTTTGACGTTTCGCACATGGGCGAATTTACGGTAAAAGGCGAAAGTGCCGCAGCATTTCTTCAACGCATAACCACAAACGATATTAATTCGCTTTATGATGGAAAAGTATTATATACTTGTCTTCCGAATGGAAATGGCGGAATAATAGACGATATGCTCGTTTACAGAATTTCTTCCGACAATTATCTTGTTGTTCCCAATGCAGCAAATATTGAAAAAGATTGGAATTGGTTTGTGAGGCAAAACGAAAAATACAATGCAGAATTAAAAAATATTTCAGACGAAATTTCTCAACTTGCCGTTCAAGGTCCTAATGCATTAAAAGTAATGCAGAAATTGACAGACACTCCAATAGAAGATATGGAGTATTACACATTCAAATATCTCACTCTCGCTGACATTCCAAACATTCTTTTATCTACGACAGGATATACAGGTGCTGGTGGATGTGAAATTTATTTTAAGAACGAAGACAGCGACAAAATATGGAACGCGGTGTTTGAGGCAGGAGAAGAATTTGGTATAAAACCCGCAGGTCTTGGAGCAAGAGATACACTCCGTTTAGAGATGGGCTTTTGTCTTTATGGACACGAGCTTAACGATACGACATCTGCTGTTGAGGCAGGATTAAACTTTATTATTAAATTCGTCGATGGCAACGATTTTATAGATAGATCCTTGTACGAAGAACAAAAAAAGCAAGGACTTTCAAAAAAATTAGTCGGCTTTGAAATGATCGACAGAGGCATCCCACGCGCAGAATATTCACTGACGGACGAAAACGGCACTATTATCGGCAGTGTATGTTCAGGCTCGCAGAGTCCCTCCACAGGAAAAGCTATAGGCACAGGCTACGTCAAGCCCGAATATGCAAAACAAGGCACAGAAATCCGCATTGACATTCGTGGCAAACTGCTGAAAGCGCAGGTGGTAAGACTACCATTTTATAAAGGATAAAAATTAAATGTATAAACACATGAAGAATTTGCTATTCGTTTTTTTCTTTTTGTTGTTAGCAGTGTCTGTTGCGTCCGAAAATGAAAGTAAGTTCAACTTCGGCGATTGCCCCATATCTCTATTGGAAATGACGGTCTATCCTAAGGATTCGACTGCGGCGGCAGTGGTGATCTATGAAGATTGCTATACAAGTTATGAAATCAATATGCAGAGAGGAGATTTCGATGTTGTTACAAGATATGTTGTTCGTATTAAAATCCTGACGCAGGAAGGTGTTGATGAATATGGAAACGTAAGTATCATTTCTTGTCTTGGGCAAAAAATTTAAATATACAGATAACAGGCTATACCTATAATTTAGAAGACGGAAAAATAGTCAGGGAAAAATTATCAAAAGATTATATTTTCACGGAAAATATAAGCGAATACACGATAAGGACAAAATTTGCTTTTTCTTCCGTAAAAGTCGGCTCAGTAGTGGAGTACAAATATACAAAACGGGTGGCTTCATACCATCCGGGCAATTATGTTTTTCAACGCTCTATTCCAGTTCAATACAGCAGGTGCAGAATAGTCATACCTGAATATTTTGTTTTTAACAGAGAAATAAGAGGCTTTGTTTTTCCCGAAGTAAAAATAAAAACAATCAATCAAACGGCTACATATAATGGACAGACAATATCTTATAATGCAGAAGAACTCACAGCAGAAATCAAAGACTTGCCCGCCTTGAAAGATGATGAATATGTGTGGAATTATAGAGAATTTTTGTGCAGAATTAATTTTGAGCTTAAGTCAATATCCAAAATATTTTACAAAAACTTTGCGCAAACATTGAAACAAATTGTTAAATCTTTGAACGAGGATAAAGGTTTTGGAAAAGCATTTAAGGACAGGAAGATATTAAAAGATGAATTGGCTACAACTCTTGTGGATAAATCTACCGATGTTGATTCTATTGGTGCTATTCTAAATCTCGTTCGCAGCAAAATAAAATACAACGGCTATAATACGATATGGGCAATGGGTATTGGTAAAGCACTTAAAGACGGTTCAGGCTCAAGTGGTGAAGTCAATGGTGTCTTGCTTAATGCGTTGAAAAATGCAGGATTTGATGCTTATCCTGCTGTTCTAAGTACGCGCTCAAACGGCAGAATTCCCTTTACTCATCCGAGTATAAACAGTCTGAATTATTTTATTGTTTGCGTTCATTCGGGCGACAATGTATATTATTTGGATGCCACTCGTCCCTACACCGATATAAGTATTATTCCGATAGACTGTTTAGTAGAAGAAGCACTTATTATTTATCCAAATTCGTTTGATTGGATAGATTTAACACGTATTGGAAATAATATTGACAAAATAAGTATGATTGTAAAGTTCAACGAAGAAGGATTTCTTTCGGGACAAAAGAGAGAAACTTATTTCGGAGAATTTGCTTATGTTTTCAAGCAAGATTACGATAAAGCGGAAGATCAGGATAAGTATGTCGAGTTATTGGAAGCACACAATGATATTACCATTTCGGGATATACGATGGAAGAAAAACCAACCCTCACAGAAACGTATGATTTCATAGACAGGAGAGTGCGGTTAGAAGAAAATGATATTATAAGTTTTAGCCCCTTGTTGTTTTTTGCAATGAGAAATAACGCGTTTAAGTCGGAAACGAGAGATTTACCTGTCGAGTTTTCTTTTCCATACGAGCAACGGATTTATGTTACAATTGTATTGCCTGAAGGATATGTGGTGGACGAATTACCGACAGAGGGAAGGTTTGTTTTTAACAAGGATCAGATTGATTGCAGTTACTACATACAAGCGTTTGCAAACAATATTCAATTATCCTACAACACGAAATTATCCAAATGTATTATTCCTGCGGTGGAATATGGTGGATTGAGGGATTTTTGGGCAAAAATGTACAATAAGGAAAACGAATTAGTTGTTATAAGAAAAGCAAATTGAAACAAAAATTTTTTTTAGGGCTGACGCTCTTATCTGTTATAACGAGTCTTAGGGCGCAAGATTATTCCGCGGCTGCAATAAGTGCGGAGTTAAAGGAAAATGCTGCTGCTGTGCTTCGTAGATCTTCCGATAAATTTATTCAGAAAGATATAAATAATGGAAGTTATACTGTGGATTACGTTGTGACGATACTTAATTCACGAGGCAATCACTATGCTGCTATTAATATTCACGAAGATTTTTTTCAGGAGTTAAAGAGTTTTTCGGGCGAAGTTTTTGATGCGTCAGGAAAATCCGTAAAAAAAATTTCAAAAAAAGATCTGCTTACTATAGAGTTTTCTTTTGACTTGGCAACTAATGGCAGGTATAATTTATATGAATCGCATTATCCGACCTATCCTTTTACCGTAAGATACAGATACGAAATAAAATGTAAAAACGGCATATTGATATATCCGACTGTTGCTCCCGCAGCTGACGGTCTATCAATAGAAAAAGCAGATTATATTTTGCAGATTCCTACCGACTATGTGCTGCGTGAGAAAAAATTAAACACGAATATTGAAGCACAAACAGAAGTTCTGCTGAACGGCAAGCAGTATAAATGGTCTATTACAGATTGGAAAGCCGTGACAGCCGAGCGTTTCGCACCAGTTCGCGAACTGTTTCCGATAATTTATCTATCTCCCGAAAAATTTTGTTTGAGAGGTGTATGTGGGAGTATGGAAAGTTGGGCTACTTTCGGGCTTTGGAACGCAAGTTTATTTAAGGGACGAGATATATTGCCTCAAAAAATTATCGACAAAGTATTAGAATTAACTAAAGATATTACACAGACAAAAGACAGGGTAAAAGTACTGTACGAATATCTTCAGGCAACAACCCATTATGTAAGTATCCAACTTGGTATAGGAGGCTGGCAGCCGTTATCCGCCACCGATGTTGCCAAAACAGGATTTGGTGATTGTAAAGCCCTGTCCAACTATATGAGAGCCTTGTTGAAAGTGGTGGATATTCCGTCCTGTTACGTAGTTATAAGTACTAAAAACAAACGTTTTTTTTCTGACTATCCAAGTTTCTCACAGGTGAACCATGTTATTGTAATGGTACCATTGCCGGGCGATACAATTTGGTTGGAATGTACAAATCAAACGCTTCCTTTCGGCTACATTCATAAAAGCATTGCAGGACACGACGCTTTGGCGATAGATGAAAATAACGCTTTTTTCTGCACCCTTCCTGACAATAATCCGTTAGATAATCAGGAAATCAATACGGTGGATATGTATATTTCTTCCGACGGATATGCAGAATTTAATGTTCATTCGACATACAAAATGGATGTTTTTGAACGGATGTACTACAAATTGAAAGGATTAAGTACCAAAGAAGAGAACGATATATTAGGAAGTTTATTGGCAGTACAGAAGCCGAAAGTGAGCAATTATAAAAAAATAGAAATACTGACCGAACGTCCCGAAATGAATATTTATTACACAATAAAATGTGACGAATATGCTTCCAAAACAGGCTCACGTATGTTTATACCCGCTAATCCTGCACTTCTCTCATTAAAAAACATATTTATCGGAAATACTCGCGAACAGCCGATAGAGATGAAATCAGGCATCCATAAAGCAGACACTATACGTGTACATATTCCAGCGGGTTATGTTATAGAAACTACGCCCAAGCCGACAGAAATAAAGTCTGATTATGGATATTTCAATGCGCAGATTAAAGAAGAAGACGGCATACTGACCTATATCCAAATTTTGGAGTTGCAGCCTCGTCGTTACGCCGCCTCCGAATTTAAGGACATAAAAGATTTTTATAACAGGGTAGAAAACTTTCAGACGAGTACAATCAGCCTGAAAAAAGTTACAGCGTCTTTTTAACTTCGATAATATCGTATCCTTCGAGGACATCATGAATTTTTAGGTCGTCGAAATTTTCAATATCTATACCGCAGTCCTGACCCGAAAGGACTTCTTTCCTGTTTTCCGCATAGGGACACCCAAAAAAAATTGTAAATATATTTTTACTTTTTACTCCATTTCATCACTAAGTCGTGTAATGTTTGCTGTTCCTCATCCATATTTAAAATTTTTGTGACTATTCTTTTTGTAATAGGTGTTTGATATGTGGTTGATACATGGTTTTCACCAATTCTTGTGCCCTGTTTAAGCCCTAACTTTTCCCTTTAATACGTAATTTGCGAAAGAAAGTTGCGAATGTACTTGCATTTGCAACTTTTTTTATATATCTTTGCAATCACGTATTTACGTAATTACATGAACGTAAAGTAAAATAAAACAGAATATGAAAAATAATAAATCAACACACCCCACATGGGCATTAGCACATAAACGCCCATGCACAGAATTGCGTAACATAAATGGCAGATATTATTTGTACGAAGTTACCAGCAAATGGAATCCCGAGAAAAAACGGTCTGTGAAGATAACAGGAAGATTATTGGGGAAAATAACCCAATCGGAAGGCTTCGTAGAATCTGAAAAAGCCCAATTGAGGAAACAACAATTGAAAGTAGAGCGA
>JAISPZ010000045.1 GCA_031274555.1 Bacteroidales bacterium
TTTTCAGTGATTTATTAGATATGATAATGCTTGACAAACTAACACCTACAGAAATGGAAGAATATAAAACAAGTAAACTTGACTATGAGGATCTCGCCCCTTATATGACAGGTCATTACCATCTTGGGGAGCGAAATGGCATGAAAATCGGCGAAAAAAAAGGAATTCTATTGGGAATGCGACAGGGAATTCGGCAGGGAGTGCGACAGGGAATTCAGCAGGGAGTGCAGCAGGGAGCATTTCAGGAAAAACAATCCACCGCTCTCAATGCTTTAAAAAATGGAATTTCGATAGACCTTGTTTCTAAAATCACCAACCTGCCTGTCGCAGAAATTGAACAACTGCAAAAGCAACTGCTTTCTAACAATAGTGAAGCCTGAGTCAATTACAAAATCAATTACGAATTACGAACCCAACTATTGTTGTTTTTACCGCTGTTGGGCTTGACTTAATTGCGGTTTATGTTTGCTTAACACCCTGTTCCAATCGGGATGTGCGGGGGCTTGCATTAGGGATTGAACGGAAATCCTTTTTTGCTGCGGGGTGGCTTGCGGGATGGGCAAAAAAGATTATTGCTTCGCAATGAAGTCGCTCACGCTCGGCAGTGGTAGGTGGTGGGTCGCATTAGGGATTGCAGCGGAAATCCTTTTTGCTAACAGGTAGTTTTGCGAGTGGTGGTGGGCTTTGCGTATGTTGGTGGGTCGTAAAACACAAGTGGAATTGGCAAAAAGATTGCAGCGGAAAGCCCGACCCCGCCACGAAGCTCTGCGAGGGGCGTGGGAATGCCCATATTAATGTAGAATTAAGGATTAAGAATTAAGAATTAAGAATTAAGAATTAAGAATTAAGAATTAAGAATTAAGAATTAAGAATTAAGAATTAAGAATTAAGAATTAAGAATTTCTACACTCCCAGCTCTACATTTCCCGCCTACATTCTAAATTCTAAATTCTACATTCTTCAAGGGGGCGGGGGAATGCCCATATTAATGTAGAATTAAGAATTAAGAATTTAGAATTAAGAATTTCTACACTCCCAGCTCTACATTTCCCGCCTACATTCTACATTCTAAATTCTACATTCTTCAAGGGGGCGGAGGAATACCCTAATTTTATTTTTTGTAATACGCCATATCGCACGTGCTTTTACCGTTAGTGCTTTTACCTGAATGATTTTTCTTCTAAGGCATCACCTTGCAGGGAGAGGCGAGAGAAGTATGAGGGGGTGGTTTGTCCTTTGTAGGCTGCGACATAGAGTTTTGCGAGGTATATCGAGAGCATGAAGCCGTGACCGCGAAGTCCTGCGAAAAGACCGAGCGAGGGGTCTATTATGTAGCGTGGTTCTGTGTAGTAGCCTGCCCACGTCGCCTGAAAACTTTCTTTGTGTAATGATGGAAACCACTCTAACAGGGATGTGGCTGCGTAATTGAAGAAGTCCTGCGAATTGGTATTTAACGGCTGACTTGTTTCAAGGGCATCGACAGCAGGGGAAGCACAGAGAATTAACTGCCCCGTTGTGTGGAGCTGCTGACCGTAAAAGGCACTAAATCCGCTTTCAGTCCGCCTGTCAATAAGCATATCAAGCGGATTACCATTCACGCCGAGAAATGGTAAACGCCGAGTGATAAACGCTTGATGTTTTACAGGGTAAAGTTTTATTTCTATGCCAACCATACGAGCAAATTTTTCGGCTTCGCTGCCAAGCGCATTTACAAAATGGTCGCACGTCACTTTTATTGATTGACCATGTCCGTCTTTTAGAAATACTGTCGTTTGATTGTCGGACTTTTCTATTGCAATGATTTCTGTATTTTCAAGAATTTTTCCTCCATGCGAAATGCCTTTGTGACGCAGATAATCGACTGTTTTTCCGGGTGATGCCTGCCAGCAATCTTCTGTGATTTGCGCAGCAATATAGTTCGGATTATTCGGATTGAGAAATGGGGATATTTGTTTATTAAAATCATCGGGCTGAATGATGTGCGCCTTTGACCACTTTGTTGCTTTTTTGAGATTTTCGAGCGTTTCTTCGTTATGGGCAAAGGTGACGTAACGAATGGGATGATAGTCAATGGAATGTTCTTTCTCTAATTGCTTAAAAATTTTGTGATTTTCACTTGCAATTTCGGCGAGTTCTGGAACTGAAAATGCAGTGCGACCGCCTGATATGTTGCGCCACGAAGATCCTCTGCCATGATTTGCCATTATGGGTTTGAAGCCTTGCTCTGCAAAGTATCTGAAAAGTGATGAACCTCCCATACCACCACCTGCAATAAATACAGGTGCTTCGTAAGTCTGGGATATTTTTGAAAAAATCGGAACTGTTTTGTTGGCGGGGGTGGTGGAGCAGTGGCTGTTGGGGGTGCTGACGGTGATGTTGTCGGGGCTGCTGGCGGTGGGGCTGCTACCACAGGCAATTTCTTCAAGCAAAATGGCGTTTGACATCGGAGCACGAGGAAGCGGGTCGCCTGTGAGTGTGATACCTTTTGAACGCAGTACGGAGCGCAAGCGCGGAATACAGCGTTTGCCTCTGCATACACCCATTCCAAGATGTGTGAGGTGTTTTATCTCCTCAATAGATATAACAGTACGGTCACCGACTTGCTCCAACACTTCCGATAATTTTACGTCATCGCAATGGCACAGGAAAAAGTCCTCGTGTTCATTGACAGATGTGAGAGTGGAAACGGTTGAGGCGGGAACAGCAGGGGCGGGGGTAAGATGTGATAAGGAAGTGGCTGTTGGGGTTGAGGTCGGAACGACATCTTCTGTCAAAAATCCCCTTATAAACGGTAAGTCGGCGGTCGCACTCTCAACCTTTACAGCTGCCAGGTTCGTCTTATTTTTCTTTATAAGTATTTTCTCTACGACACCTGTTCCACATTTGTTTCCGCGCTCATCAAGCAAAATTACACTGCTCTTTTCGGATAGAAAATATTCTATGGGAAAATAGATTTTATTCTTATTTATGTCGTAACCAAACAACGCAAGACCCGGACATTGCGTAACACATGCCATACAACCTGTACATTTTTCGTAGTCAATTTCAGGAACACTCGAAGTTGATACTTTCGTTATTGCATCGTTCTGACAGGCAAAAGTACAGGGGTTGCAAGCAAATCCGTACAAACAATCGGCAACAACAAACGGACGCTTTTTTTGACGGTACAGTAAAGGGATTGTCGCACTGTCTTTCACGCGTACAGGATGTTGTTGTGCTTCTATATATTTTTTACTTACGTCAAGATAGTTGGCGTAGTTAAATTTTGAACCTGACATCTGCAAAATTTCGAGGGCGCATTGCTTTCCACGCAGAACAGCCGAAGTCCCCTCTCCTATTCTTACAGCGTCACCTGCACCAAGACAGCGTTCACCAAAAACTACTTTTCCCTTTGAAAGCAAACTGTTATCGGGCAAAAGACCTGTACAAATATTTATCATATCTATACCTGTTACAATACGCTCAGTGCCTTTTACGGGTGTGAAATTTTCGGCAGTGGCAACTACCGCGCCAACAATCCCTGTATTTGTTTCGTTAGGTATTGCTTCGAGCAAAATTGTCGAAGTTATAATCGGAACACCGAGCCGTTTTATGCGATTTTCCTGCACAGGAAATCCGCCACTGTGAGAAGTTGCTTCTATGATAGCCTTTATTTTTGCTCCTGCCTGAATTGCCTGATATGACGTGAGATAACCAATGTTTCCCGCTCCAACGGTGAGAATATTTTTGCCGAGCAGGGTGTATTCACTGTTCATCATTTTTTGAAATACAGCGGCTGTGTAAACGCCGGGTAAGTCGTCGTTCTTAAAGGCGGGCATAAAAGGAATTGCTCCTGTCGCGACTATAATATATTCACACGAAACATAAAATATCTCGCTTGTCAAAAGGTTTTTTACCGCAATTTTTTTATCTGAAAGGATATCCCAGACACTGCAGTTTAGCATTATTCCGTTTTCGTTATCGCCCGCAAGAGTACGCGCAATGTCAAATCCTCGCATACCGCCAAAACGTTTTTCTTCTTCAAAAAAGAAAAATGCGTGCGTCTGCATAAGGAATTGTCCGCCGATTTTTTCATTCGCGTCAAGTACAATATTTTCTATTCCGCCACGATTTAATTCTTCCCTCGCGGCAAGTCCTGCGGGACCCGCTCCTATAATGCAGACTCTTGTGTAGAATGTTTTTGCCTGACTGTGGTCGCAGGGGGTGATGTCTTGATTGTTAGAGCAGGGATAGTGGCTTGCGTGGAGTGTTTTTGCCTGACTGTGGTCGCAATGGGTGGGGGGGTCGTTAGTGTTTTTGTAGAGTGTTTTTGCTTGACTGTGGTCGCAATGAGTGGGGGTTTCGTTAGCGTTTTTGTAGAATGTTTTTGTCTGACTGTGGTCGCAGGGGGTGATGTCTTGATTGTTAGAGCAGAGATAGTGGCTTGCGTGGAGTGTTTTTGTTTGACTGTGGTCGCAATGGGTGGGGGTTTCGTTAGTGTTTTTGCAAATATTATTGCTAACGCCTGTAATTTTAACTTCTTTAACGTCATTAACAGACGTTACGCAAATTCTTTTCACAACTCCATCAACGAGCATTTCACACGCCCCACATTTTCCTATACCGCAGGAAAGAGAACGGTTACGACCTGTTAAACTGTGTGAGTGAACATTAAACCCCGCCCTGTGCAGAGCAGCTGCAATTGAAAAGTTTTTTTGTGCTTCGATTTGTTGTCCTTCAAAAAAAAAGGATGTAAAATCGCCTTCCGATACAGGGAGTATCGGGTGAGATGTTATAGATGTCATAGTGGGACATTTTTTTTCTGTGGCAAATTTACACTAAAACTTTTAATTTACAAACAGATGATGACAATTAGGAAAAACACAGAGTGCGTGAGTTTATGGCGGGGATGGATGGGATGTATCTTTACTCAACACTTGCACATCGCCCTAAATCACATCGGCAAAATCACAGGCAAAATTCACTCCGTAAACATCCTCTCAAACATCTTTGGGAAATTCTGTATTGAGAAAAAATCACTGATTTAGCATTACATTTGTCCACTTCGTAAAATTTGTGAGGCTGAAAATAAACGTAAAATATTAGTAAAAAATGCTAACCTTGTCGCATAAATAAAATCAAATAATAAGAAACAGAAATATAATTAATTAACATATCAGAGCTTTAGCTCTTGTTCTCCCTGTCTGAAATCTGGAAAATTTCAAAATGCAAACGAGAATAAGTAAAAGAAAGTTCGCGCTGTTCGGCGTGAACTGTTCGTGCTTATTTGTTTGCATGGGTCTTTCCAGAACCTCAGATACGAAATAAGCAGTAATACGAACGGTTTCACGCTTTTCTTATTTGCTTTTGAGTTAAGAGTTTGAAGTCTTAAAAAACTCTTAATGGATGAATACAATCCTATTTTTTCCACCAATCTTACCGACACAACATATTTTTGTTGCAACGCTTTTTGCAACAGAGCCACTCTATATACTATTCTTAAAATAAAAATTATTATTGAAAAAAAAGAACTTTCGGAAATTATAGACTGCGTAGAACAGTCTATCAACACATTAGTAAAAGAATTTATTGAGTATCCGTACCTGCACAGGGTCGAACATTCATTACACGCTCGTTTATTCGAAATAATGAAAACACACGCCCCTTTGAAACAGCAAGTGGCACTAAAAGATGGAACAGTTACTCAACTTGTACACAAAGAATGGCCTGATAATGGTAACAGTAAAAAAAGAAGAGGCAATTTTGATATATGTGTACTAACTCCAACTTTGCTTGCAAAGAGTGAAAGAGAAGATTTTGTTAAAGGAAAATTAAATGCGCCTGTTGTTATTGAGATGGGGTTAAATTATAACATTAAGCATTTAAAAAAAGATGTGGAAAAATTAAAAAATAAAAAAAATGCCTACATCATTCACTTGAGTAGATTAAAAAGTAGAAATGAAAAAGCGGTAGAAACCCTTATAGAAGCTAAAAATTTAGGTATAAAAATGGCTTATGTTTTGGTAATGGCTGATAAAATTCGTTACAAACACTTAAATGATAAAAATATTATAACTAAAAATTAAATAAAATGAAAAAAAATCTAATTTACACAGTATTTATGGCGGGCTTATTGTTATTTTGCCCCCAAATTTCAAAAGCACAAATAACGTTGGAACATACATTTGATGGATCCACAAATTATTCCAATACGTCTTATCAGAATATCGGCATAGATCGTTATATTCAAGTCAATGAGGATAATAACCAAATAAAGATATTTAATACAGATTATTCGTTATACAAAACGATAACAATTACGCCTCCAACAGGATACGAACTTTCAAGTATATTTTTTCTCAGCATGACATTGTTCAACTCCAATAGTAAGATAGAGTTTCTTGTACGTTTTATCTTGGTATCACCGACTACAGAAACTTTTTCAAAATATTCTTCCTTAAAACTTTATGATGAAGATGGAACAATGTTAAAAGATTTCGGAACGGCATACTATATTTATCCTTATGGAGTTTTTAATATTGATAACAAGTTTAAATTATTAATTTCCCGACAGACCTATAATGGTCCTACCACAACAGAAGTTTATTCTCTTCCGGGAAATGTCACAAATGCAATTTCCGGTTTAGAGCAAAATTATTCAATCCAGCAATCCCCCTACCCCAATCCTGCGCACTCAATAATCAATCTACCCTACAAGCTAAATCAGGGGGAAAATAGCATAATGCGAATTCTTAATTTACAGGGGCAGCTAATTGAACAAAAAAAGATTGACTTTACTTTTGACAGGATATTGCTCGACGTATCAAATTATCCGAAAGGTATTTATTTTTACGAAGTAAAGGGAAAGAGCAGTAAATTTGTGGTGCAGTGAACAGGCATTATCAATATTGAAAGCACTGAAATACCTAACGTTTTAGTTTATACGCAGGACGGTCGGTTATTGCTTGCACGCCATTTCAGGGGGTGGGAGCAGTCGCAAATGACGACCGAATGAACGCTTGGCAGGAAAAACAAGCCGACACGACCACTGTGAGTACCTAACGGAGCGTAGTGGAGTGAGTTGGAGTGCAACAGTGGTGTGAGTTGGAGCGCAACAGTGAGTGTGGCTGCGATAGCTGCAAGGGCGGCTAAAAAAAATACTACGCGCAGCGCAGCAAAGTGTGGAGATTTTTTGAAGCCGTTTTTTTTACCCTTGCTTTTACCCTTGCGGCTATGTTTTTGCGAAACAAAAGGAGCGACTGACGAATACCGCTTTACCTGCGTTGTTTTGTGCGTAGGCAATAAAATATGGATTTATACCTGTTGAAATTAAAATCCCCACAATGGGGATTTGAGGATATTGGGGAAATCAAATTTTGCTTTTATTCTTTGTATCTTTATTTTATAACTTTGCCTGTTGAATCTATAACATTGCCCAACTATTGCCCAACTATTGCCCAACTTGCCCAACTATTGCCCAACTCCTTCATACCAAATATTAGACCCAGAAGTTCCAATTTTTCTTAATAAGGAAAAATGTGATACCAATTCCGACAAATCATTTGTGGCAGTTCTCTTTGAAACTTCATTTATGTTTTGATACTCGCTATTTGTAATTTTTCCTTTTTCTTTTACATACAGCACCGCTTTTATTTGCCTGTCATTTAACCCTAATTCTTTCAATGATTGCTCGTTAAAAGTGTCTTTACGGAAAACTACCCAAAATCCTGAACTTGCGTAATAATACAAAGGTTGCGGCAATCCTGCGGCGGCGCAATGCTCATTCATTTTTCTTATGCCACGCCCCCACGCTTCAATATAACCAATACGGAAAAAAGCATTTGATATATCTGGATTGTGAGGCACGGACGAATGTTTGGCTTGCAATGTGTCAATTGTCCAATTTTCAGGCAGTTGCCCGAAGTTCCAAATCATTATCCTGTCTTTATAAACGCTGATTTGAATGGGCGTACCGCCTGTGTAATCCTTGTGAGCAACGGCGTTGTGAATTGCCTCGCGTACTGCCTCTTTCGGATATTCGTAAGTTTCCACGCGGTAAATATCCTCGTAAGAAATCATCGCCTTAATGTACTTTGTAAAAAGCAGCTCCATCGTTTTTTCGACCTGTTCAAAAAGATTGCCGTGAACTTCGTCCTGAAAAATCAAATCGCTGTCGGTTTCAAAGTAGCCGATTTTAACATACGCGCCTGTTACAAACTTTTCAGGGTCGGGATGGAAAAGCAAGAGTGCGGCTCGCTTTAAGTAGTCGTTCTCTTTCAATTTCAGGTTATTAAGCAAGATTTCGTTGCTGTCGGTCAGCACATCATCATCAAGCCGTTTACTTTTAATGCCTTTTTTGCGAAAAAAGTCAAAAGTTTCAGGTTTTAAATCGGCGACCGAAACATTAGGAAATGGTACGCTGTCCCAATGTTTGCCTTGCTTACCCAAAAGGAATTTATCCAATGCCGCACCTTTGAGTTCTTGCTTAGTACTGCCACTACGGTAGTGATACTCACCTTTGTAATTTACAGGGTTGGGCTGCGGCTCAACAACGATTTCTATAAAATCGCCTTCGGCGGTTTCGTGCAGATTGACATCGCAGATAATGCCTAAAATGGTGGTTATTTTGTTGGGCAGGTCTTCCATCAAACGCTTGGCATCTTTTACTCCTACCACCTCGCCGTTATCATCTTTTCCAATGAAAATTCTACCGCCCTGCGCATTGGCAAAACCGCATATCCATTTCAGGTATTCGTCCCGCCAACTGCTTTTGTATTCTATGTTTTGAGATTCGGACATAATAGGCAAAGTTATAAAATATCTGCTAAAAAGATGTCTGCCGGTTTTTCAAAGTTTAATGTTTTGCGTGGACGATTGTTTAATTTGTTCTGTATTTGTTCTATATAACTGTCGGATAGATTATTAAAACACGTTCGCTTTGGAATGTATTGTCTGATGAGTTTGTTTGTATTTTCTACTGTTCCCTTTTGCCCAGAACTGCCCAGAACTGCCCAGAACTGCCCAGAACTGCCCAGAACTGCCCAGAACTGCCCAGAACTGCCCAGAACTGCCTAGAACTGCCCAGAACTGCCCAGAACTGCCTAGAACTGCCTAGAACTATAAGGGTCGGCAAAATACACCTTACAGCCTAATTTCTAGCTAATATATTCATGCTTTGAAAACTCTGAGCCATTGTCAGTAGTTATTGTAAGAACTTTTCCTTTATACGAAGACAAACGAGCACAAACCATTTGCGCCATTTGCGCCATTTGCGCCATTTGGTCAGACTTTTTGCCACAGGGTAATCTACACATATCTAAATAACGTGTTTTGCGTTCAACCAAAGTTAAAATAAACGTACCGTTAATACCTTGAATTAAGTCCATCTCCCAATCACCTACACGTTCACGCTTCTCTA
>JAISPZ010000054.1 GCA_031274555.1 Bacteroidales bacterium
GTATTAACTACGGCTGACAACAACACGCACGAACGATAATCAATTACGAATTACGAATTACGAATTACGAATTACGAATTACGAATTACGAATTACGAATTACGAATTACGAATTGAACCCAATAACAAGCGCAAACAATAATATGCACTAATGACAAGCACTAATGACAGGCATAGACAATAAGCACAAACAACAATCGCGTCAGCAATAATTCTACACTCTAAATTCTACATTCTAAATTCTAATCGCGTCAGCAACAATTCTACACTCTAAATTCTACATTCTAAATTCTAATCGCGTCAGCAATAATTGACAATTGACAATTAACAATTGACAATTGCCTCGAGCTTTTCCACACTCGGCAACATTCTCTTTCCCCACAGTCCGTAAATGACGGAATTTTTCAGGAGTATAAGCCCTGGATTAGACCGCATTATAGCTTTAATTCCCGTATCGTCCGCGAAATAAAACGGCAAGTACGGATTACCGACTTTTGCTTTATACGCTTCGACATCTTCGGGCGAGGACGATGTCAAAATGGAGTAGTAATAACCGCGTTCTTCCATTTTTGTCATGAGCGCAATCGCGCTGTCAAGGTACGCCCCCTCTGCCTTTGACAAATCGTAAGCGACTATAATAAAATTAAATGAATTATCGGAGAGCAACGCTCTGGTAACGTCATTACCCTCACTGTCACTGATATTTATGTTAGCATAATTTTTATTGGGATCAACATCTCTGCGCGAAACAAAGCTCCATTCGGTTGCAGAGGGAAGTTCGGTGGAGAGAAACTCTTTGGCTTCCCCTGTTATCTTGTTCTTGTATGTGAAATAGTATGTTATGGGCTGCGGATTTTCTTCTAACATCCTGCGTCCAACTTTCCACTCAAGAAAATTTATGACCGGCAGGTAGCGATAATTGTAAATTTCAAATCCCAAAAACAGAATTGCAATGGCGGAAGCAGCGACAAATCCCTTTTTGCAGGCAAGCCATGACTTCATATTGCTGCGTGAAAGCCAAACGATTATGAGCAGTATGTCAAGCACAACATTTTTGTAAAATGTTTCCCAGTTAGTCAGCTTTACGGCACTTCCAAAACATCCGCAGTCGTGGACAGGGTTGTAAATGGCATCGTAGAGGGTTGTCCCTGTAAAATACAGCATCATCAGCGAGACGGTGATGAGTGTCAGACGCGGAAGAATATTGAAAACAAGAAGTACGCCCACTGTAAATTCGAGCATACAAAGCAGGAACGAGCCGACAAAAATAAAATTATTCAGGAAGTCCCATTGATAAGCCTCAATGTAATCGTGCATTATATACTGCACTCCTGTAGGATCAACGCCCTTGACAAATCCTGAAAAGATAAAAACAAGACCGATTAAAATTCGGGCAAAAACGGCGATTTTTTTTAATTTCTTCATATTCTTATAAGCACAAACACAGCATAATTAAGCATATCATAGTAGTTAGCGGCAAGCCCTTCGGAGGCGAGAAGTTTTTCATCATTATCCTCTATCTGTTTGACACGCATTATTTTTTGGAGAATAATATCTGTGATGGAAGATATGCGCATCTGTCGCCATGCCTCGCCGTAGTCGTGATTTTTCTTATCCATGAGCAAGAATGCTTTTTCGGCATAGTTGTCGTAGAGGGCAAGTGCTTTTTCGCAGGGAAGGTCCCAATCCTCGTTTTGTGGAAGCTCAAGTTGGACGAGCGCCATTATTGAATAATTCACAATGGCGATAAATTCATTGCGAATACCCTCCTCAATTTTTTGTGCCTGCTTCTCTTGAATGTTGCGGATACGGCTTGCTTTTATAAAAATCTGGTCGGTGATGGAACTTGGGCGGAGAACGCGCCATGACGTTCCATAGTCGTGCATTTTCATCTCAAACACAGCGCGACATTCGGCGAGTATTTTTTTGAAACTTTCTTCTGTAGTCATAAACATTTTAGTCTATCCACAAAGGTACGCAATAATCACTAAATTTTAACCTGCAGGTTGATTAGAGTTTGACTTTTAGGTGAGGATCGTCCATTCTATCATATTATTTCGTAACTTTGCTCAATGTTAGACAAAAGAGAACTCGGTAAGTGGTTGCTTGATGTTGCTAAGTATGTTGTTACGGCAGGCATTATATCTTCTTTCATTAAAGGATTTAGTGTTTTATGGTTATTGTATGTTATCTGCTTTTCAATTGCCACCATTTGCTTTTTATCGGGAATGTATTTTATCCACAAATCAAAAAAATAATATCATGGGTGCTATCTTTGGACTGATTTTCATCGTGGTTGTTGTAGTTATCGGGCTATTAGACAAACCTCGCTCAAAAAAATCTGCGTTATAACAAGTGTCTTTTAAGTGTGCCTGTCAGGGTGAGGTCTTGCATTTTACTCAACTTAATCGTACCTTTGCGGTTCTAAAAAATTTAAATTATGGGATTGTACATATTTGTAGCAGTACTTGTTCTTATTGCGTGCGTACTTCTCGCACTTGTTGTTCTTATTCAAAACCCAAAGGGTGGGGGACTTTCTTCCACTTTTGGAGGTCAGGGAAACCAAATACTTGGTGTGCGCAGAACGACCGATTTTCTCGAAAAGGGAACGTGGACCCTGGCAGGCGTAATTCTCTTTTTGAGCCTTGTTTCGGCGTACTCCATACCAAGAAATGTGGCGCAGGACGATGGCGTATCCACTGAATTGTCCGTAGATCCGAGTGCATTGCAGTTGCCTGCACTCCCAACACAGGAAAATCCCGCGCCAACAGAGTAATTTTCAACATTATGGGCATAATATCCCAACGTGTGACATCGATGGCTGTTTCTGCGACACTCGCCATGTCCAAAAAAAGTCGCGACCTCAAATCACAAGGTATCGAAGTGGTAGATTTAAGTGTAGGAGAGCCTGACTTCAACACTCCCGATTTCATAAAGCTCGCGGGTATAAAGGCGATAGAAGACGACTTTTCGCACTATCCTCCTGTGGCGGGTTTCCCCGATTTGCAGCAGGCGGTCTGCACAAAATTAAAGCGCGACAACAACCTCGACTACAAGTCAAACCAAATAATAATTTCAAACGGAGCAAAACATTCGCTAATGAATATCTTTATGGCGATGATAGACCCGGGCGAAGAAGTGATTATCCCCTCACCATATTGGGTTTCTTATCCCGAAATGGTAAAATTTGTGGACGGTGTCCCTGTCTTTATTGAAACAACGCAGGAGGCAGATTTCAAAATAAGTCCAGAACAATTGGAAAAAGCAATCACTCCAAAAACAAAACTCCTGTTATTCAACTCCCCAAGCAATCCTTCGGGGATGGTTTATTCTCAAGACGAGCTTAACGCTCTTGCGACAGTGTTGGCAAAACATCCTGAAATATATATCGTATCGGACGAAATCTACGAACTCATAGTTTTCGACACAAAGTTTGAAAGTTTTGCGCAGTTTCCATTTTTGAAAGACAGGATGATTTTGGTTAATGGCGTGTCGAAAGGCTTCGCGATGACAGGCTGGCGTATAGGATATATTGCCGCTCCTGCAGAAATCGCCGCTGCGTACAACAAAGTGCAGGGGCAGATGACTTCCGCCGCTTCGTCAATAGCACAGAAAGCTGCCGTTACTGCGTTGTTAAAAGCCCCATCGGAGTCGCCCGATTTACATGATATGGTTACTACGTTTAAGCGCAGGAGGGACATCCTTTTAGAGATGTTAAACGACATTTACGGCTTCAAAACGATAAAGCCAACAGGCGCGTTCTACGTCTTCCCCGAAGTGTCCGCGCTCTTTGGCAAGTCTTTCAACGGGCGCACAATCGAAAGTGGGGACGACATGGCAGATTTCCTTCTCGAACAGGCTCATGTAGCCCTTGTCGGTGGTAATTCTTTCGGCAATGCCAACCATATCCGCATATCATACGCCACAAACACCGACAAACTCGTCGCCGCCGCAAAGCAGATAAAAGCTGCTGTGGAACGACTAAAATAATTACGAATTACGTTGTTAATTGTCAATTGTCAATTGTCAATTGTCAATTGTCAATTATTGCTGACGCAGACAGAATGTAGAATGTAGAGTGTAGAATGTAGAATTATTGCTGACGCACTTATTGTTTGTGCCTGCTGTTTGTGCCTGCTGTTTGTGCTTGCTGTTTGTGCCTGCTGTTTGTGCGTGTCCAACCTCTCACTAATTGAGATTTTGTTGGAATAAATCAGGAATTAAGTATTTCTATACATTTATAGGAGTGCTCTCTAGTTAACTTGTAGTTCGTTACAACAGCGTTCTTTTCAAAGTCACGATCCAATGGCAAATCATCCACCGCCACCCATTTTTCAACTTCAGGATGTTCTTTGAGATATTCTAAAATTTCAATAGAACGCTCTTCTCTTATATTTCTATATTCCTTTATCTTGGCTTCGCTTACAGATTTTGGCGTACAGTCTATAAAATATTTATCAAGATCGTGCATCCTAAAGAAATTGAGCATCCTGTTGGGTGCAGGATTTTGCCGCCAATCGCTCGACAGTACAATGTTTGCTCCCGTTGTTTCCAAAATTCTTTTCAGCTCCGTTACGGATTGTTTGTCCCAATCATAATACACCGCAGCGACGTCATAGTTAGGATAAACAGAATAATCAACACCATAAGTGTCGAATAATTGTTTATACAAACTGTCGATGTCCTTTAAGTGTTCAAATCTTTCTCGCGAGCTCGTTGGCTGCAATACTCCATCAATGTCTAAAAAAAGTACTTTGCTCATAATTTTAATAATATGTTAGAATAAATCAGGAATTAAGTATTTCTATACATTTAGAGGCAACGTTTCTTTCCAATCCAGTTACGTACGTCACAACACCAGTATCTTTAAAGCGATTGTTATAGTTATGGTACAATGGTAAATCACCTACCGATATCCATTTTTCAATCTCAGGATGTTCTTCGAGATATTCTAAAATTGCCATAGAGCGGGAGTCATATATATGTTGATCTTTATATATGCTTTTCTTATAGTCGCTTATAGACTTTGGTGTAGAGCCCGCGAAATACTTGTCAAGACCGTGTATCTTAAAAAAATCGAGCAGCATGTTGGGTGCAGGATCTAATCGCCAATCGCTTGACACCACAATTTTCGCTCCTGTTGTTTCTAAAATTCTTTTCAGTTCTGCTACGGATTGTTTGTTCCAATCATAATACACGGCGGCAACGTCATATCTGAAATAAACAGAATAATCAATACCATAAGTGTCGAATAACTTTTTGTACAAACTGTCAATGTCGTCAATGTGTTTAAATCTTTCTTGCGAACTCTCCGGTTGCAACACTCGATCAATGTCTAAAAAAAGCACTTTGCTCATAATTTTAATAATATTATAGTTTAATGGTTTGTAATTTACGCTATCTTCCACTCGCCGCTTAGTCAATTACGAATTACGAAAAACCTGTTTGCGTAATACTTGACCGTTTAATATGCGTTTTTTCGTGGTTACTTGTATCTTTCCTATAATTTCACAAAATTCTTCTGCATCCGCCAAGATACTCTCCGTCTGTTTTATTGTCAAATAGCTACAAGATAATAATAATTTTATCCAATATATAACTTCTCTTGCTCCTTTGTAAGAGATACTCAATTTTGTGAGAAAATCCTTGTCCGACTGTCCTCCGAAATAATATTTGAGGGTGGACATAAAAAGGCTTTTTTCAAAGTGGCGGGGATAAGGGTTACCTGTCGCTAAAAGTGGCGGTATAAACATCGTTTTATCTAAATATATACAAGATTTCGATTGCGTATATCTGCAAAATCCTGTATGCCCAGAGGCAGTCCTCGTGTGCTGAAAGTTGTTGTCATGATTTACAAATATACGCTAAACTCGTCAATTTACGTGCATATCGGCACATTTGCAATTTGAGGTGCTGGAAATTGTTAATAACTTACACTCGACACCGCAAAATGAAAATGTGCCTGCATATCGTCAATTTACGTGCAGAGGAATGAAAATTTTGTTAAAAATCAGTATAGTCAATTTTCGATTTTTTTTGCGTATTTCGGCAAAACCCAAGTAATTATTAACAAATGTTAGCAATTGGCTCCAAAATGAAAATGTCAGGAATTTTTGTATATTCGTGCAAAACACATATCTTTACGAAAAAATGTTGTATTTTTGTGAAGTTTTTTCGGTTAGCGATTGTCGTGTTAGTTTTTGAGTAACAATTTAAATTTAGTTTTTGAGTAACAATTTAAATATAGTAAATGGATACGCCTGTTCGAGTGATTAACACAGCGGAAAGCGTTGCT
>JAISPZ010000078.1 GCA_031274555.1 Bacteroidales bacterium
ACGTTTCATCCCTCAAAGGTACGATTAAGCCGAACAAAATGCAACACTTGTGGTGCATTTTTGAGGCGGAGTACCTTCACGAAGCGAAGCGAGTAAAGGTAATAAATAAAATGGACAACTACGGACATCAAATAGCACCGGTGTCGTTTTTAATGGCGGGGAGCTGCATGGTATGGTAAAAATCGAAGAATTGCAACCGCGGTTAAAAGCCCCTGAAAAGGCGTTTAGTTATCATACGACGACTTTGAGATAGCTCATAATGCCGTCCCGCCCGCTTTTGGAAAGCATCCACAAACTTACGGAACAAAACAACAATGTCATGCAACAGTTAGTCGCTGCCCACGAAGAAAAGATGCGCTATTTCAATCAAGTTATGGACTTGCAGACAGAAGTAGCAAGGCTCACGAAAGTTGTCGGAAAATTAAACGCAGAAATAGCCTGCCTTAAATCAACAATAGAAAAACTCACTAAATGAAGACAAAGCACTTTAAACTTCATGAACTGCTCCCGACGGAATTGTATGTAAGCGAGGAGCAGGGGTGGAAAAAGTTGGACAGGCGACTATTGGAAACTCTCGACTTCATAAGAAAGCTATTCGACGTACCTCTTACCCGCAACAATTGGAAGTGGAATGGCAACAGGCGATATTGCGGGCTGTGTCCACAAAATTGCGCTGCTGGCGCACCAAAGTCTGCGCACAAATTAGGCTACCTGAAGTCTGTTTGTTTCGTGTCATATTCGACACCTTTGTTGGGAAGATTAGACACATTCACTATCCTCACCACTATCCCAATCTGCCTTTCCGAATACGCTACCGGATCTACCTGATTTATCCTTACTTCAAACAAGTTGGTATGCCCTAACCGTAAAAATAGACTTAGAAGTTCATTTTTTGATGCAGGGATATAGCCCAACATTGTGTCATCAAAGAAAATCGCCACAGCATTACAATCTTTTGGATTTTCAGGCTCAGCTTTCAGGCTTAGTCTTGTCCCGATTTTCAGGCTGTCAAATACATCAATCCCATCGTAGTAGGCAAATCCCGCGATGTGAGTTGTTAAAAAATTTCTACTAATCATAATTTTGTCCTCCTTTTAATTAAATTAACGATACAAAGAAACAACAACTTTTTGACAACTTATGACACTCGTGAAATTTTTGAAACTTTTGAGGATTTTGAAACTTTTGAAACTTTTGGGGATTTTGAAACTGAATACATTTTTATTTTATTTTGGACAAAATCTGCCAACTCTTTCGACTCGACTATTTCAATATCGTTTAACAATCCCATTACAAACCGTCCTACACCCTCATAGCTGCATACTTCTGTTTTCAGTATCCACTCGTTATCACTTATCTTTGTAAGATACTGCTCCGACAACGGATATTCTTCAACTAACAACAACGCTGAACGTAATCCCAATTTTAGCTTTATGGGATAGCGTTCAAAGCTGCTTATGCGAAATATATCAATATAGCCCGATGTATGTTCCGACTCATACTGCCATTTGTCAGGCAACAGTTGAACAAATTCTATTCGGTCTGTTTTGAAAAGTTTATTTTTTCGTTTTTCTATATCATACCCCCAGACTTGGACATAATTAGTGGTGAAAGAAAAAACCTCTACATGCCTGTCGCGAATAATTTTGCTGTTGGCAGAACTGTAATTGCAAAGGACAACTTGTTGTCGATTTTCAATCGCTTCTATCAGTTGATTTACATTTTGACTGTTTTTTTCGTGCACGACTGTCTGAGCGAGAATTTTATAGTCATAAATCGTATAGAGTTTCTTCTTCAAGTTTTGCTTTAGCAGATTATTTTCGTCAATGCTCTCAATGGCACTTTTCAAGATATAGGCTTCTTCCTCGCTAAAATGAATTAATTGACTAATATCTTTGAAATACGGTGACGACTTATCAAGCCGAACAGTATCGTTTTGCTTTTTGACGACAAATCCCGCATTGCGGAAAGTATCTATATAGCGATAAATAGTCCTGATGGACATTTCCAATCGTTGTGATATTTCTTCGATTGAATAAGTGCGGTTGCCTGTCAGCATTTTCATAAGCCTCAACAGGCGTTCTATCTTCGGTTGATCCATAATATTGTTTGTCTGTCTGTCTGTTAAACGTAAAAATTGGCTCCCCGCCCACTCGCGTTTTTCATAGACTATCAGCAAAGATAAGAATAGTTTCAACGACATCCGAAATCAATTACGAATTACGAATTACGAGAACCGACAACAAGCACAAACGATATGCACAAACAATAGGCACAAACAATAGGCACAAACAATAGGCACAAACAATAGGCACAAACAATAGGCACAAACAATAGGCACAAACAATAGGCACAAACAATAGGCACAAACAATAGGCACAAACAGCAAGTGCGTCAGCAATAATTGACAATTGACAATTAACAATTGACAATTGACAGCCGTTTTTACTGCTGCTTGGCTTGACTTAATTGCGGTTTATGTTTGCTTAACACCCTATTCCAATTACGAATTACGAATTACGAATTACGAAAACAAACATCAAGCACAAACGATAATCAATTACGAATTACGAAAACCGACAACAAGCACAAACGATATGCACAAATAGCAAGTGCGTCAGCAATAATTGACAATTGACAATTGACAATTAACAATTGACAATTGACAGTTGTTTTTACCGCTGTTGGGCTTGACTTAATTGCGGTTTATGTTTGCTTAACACCCTGTTCCAATTACGAATTACGAATTACGAATTACGAAAACAAACATCAACACTATGCACAATCATCAGGCACAATCATCAGGCACAATCATCAGGCACAAACATCAGGCACAAACATCAGGCACAATCATCAGGCACAAACATCAGGCACAAACAACACGTGCGTCAGCCGTAATTCGTAATTCGTAATTCGTAATTGATTGAGGGGTTTGGGAGCTGTTGATGGTGCGGAGTGTGTCGGTGGATTTAGGGTGGGCGGCTTGTTTTTGCGGGCAGGCAAAAGATTATTGCTTTGCAATGAAGTCGCTCTCGCTCGGCATAGTCCGCACAAGCGGGGGCTGTGCGGGGGCTTGCGTTAGGGATTGAGCGGAAATCCTTTTTGCAGCGGGTGGCTCAAGGGGCGGGCAAAAAGATTGGAGTGAAAGCCCGACCCCGCACACGAAGCTCTGCGAGGGGGCGGGGGAACGCCCAATTCTAAATTCCAACAGCGTAAGCCATAACTGACAACTGACAATTAAAATCAGTAATTCGAGAATTTTATGTATATTTGTATTCCATAAATTATGGAACAAGATTTATGGAGCAAGATTTGTGGAATGAAAGCGATAAAAAAGCAAGATTATGAAACATACAGAAAATTTAAATCCTTTTTTCTTAACAGGTTATAAAAATCCAGAATATTTTTGTGACAGGGAAAAAGAAACAAAAAAGATGGTTGAGGCACTTGTAAATGGGCGAAATTTGACGTTAATCAGTCCTCGCCGTATGGGAAAAACAGGGTTAATTCATCATGTTTTTCATTTATTGAAAGAAAAACAAGATGCCTTTTGCATTTATTTTGACATTTATCACACCCAAACGTTACACGATTTTGTACAAATATTTGCGGGCACTGTTATAGGCTCATTAGATACAAAATCACAAAAATTGATGACGAAAATCTTTTCGCTATTCAAATCACTTCGATTAGTCTTAACGACTGATAACCTGTCGGGTACACCAGAACTGACATTTGACATCTCGCCCGAAAAAACGGAAAGTTCCTTAGAGGAAATTTTCGACTACTTGGCAAATACAGGAAAGACCTGCTATATCGCTATTGACGAATTTCAGCAAATCACAAATTATCCTGAAAAAGGAGTTGAAGCGTTGTTACGTTCTTATATTCAGCGGATGACAAATGTCCATTTTATTTTTTCAGGCAGCCAAAAACATATTATGGAAAACCTTTTTGTGTCAGCCTCGCGTCCATTTTATCAAAGCACACAGCTGCTGCAACTTAAAGAGATTGACGAAAATGAATATGTTTCGTTTGCCCAAAGACTTTTTAAAAAAGGAAACAAGACACTCACTTCAGAAGCGTGTGAACGTGCATATCAGGTGGTTGGCGGGCACACATGGTATGTCCAGATGCTTTTTAACAGACTGTATTCTTCAAGTAATCAACTTGTAACTATTGCCGATATGGAAAAGGTATTAGATGACATATTGGAAGAAAACGAAGCCACTTTTTCCACATACTGCAAATTGATTACCGACAAGCAGAAAAATCTTCTCAAAGCGATTGCAATAGACGGAACAGTGTCAGAACCTACTGCTTCCGACTTTATAGGCAGACATAATCTCGGTGCAAGCAGCACCGTCAGCGTTTCCCTAAAAAATCTGCTCAACAAAGAATTACTTTTTGAAAACAGGGGAAGCTACTTTATTTATGACCGCTTTTTCTCCCTCTGGCTAAGGAAAATATCTGTGTAAATTCGGCGAATGTTGGAGTGCACGGGAGCGACGGTTATGCGCTTTGGCAAAACTTTGAAAAAGTGCTCACAAAAGCCAAAATGCTTGTATCAATGTTGGAGAGAATAAGTCGTGTTTTAGACACAACAGATATAATCAATCTCAATTTGAAAAACAATATGCTATTAAAAATTATGCAAAAAGAAGTAACTTCGCAATGACAACTATATACACAAAAGATATGAGGAAAAAGAAGAACCAAAGCAGAAATTGAAAGGGATGCGTATTATGACGCTCTCGTTGAAGAAGCGATTAAAAAAATGAAGCCCCTTAATAATCCAAAGAAAGGCGAAAAACCTATCTATAGGCGGGCGGGGTTTGGAAAAGACTTATTTGTCCCGCCATTCTCTGCCGAAGAATTAAACGAGCTGTTTGCGCCATGAAAAGGGCTAAAGCGAAAAGATATATGCTTGATGCGAACACGCTTCTATATTTGTGGCTGATTGTGAGTTGTTAATAGTTTACAGTGCCTCAATTTGGAAGTATGCCGTTTTTTATTTTTCTGCGCGGAGTTTGATTATTTTAAATCTTTGACAGTAACGGGGTTCGCTGGAATTTTTGTGAGATTTTCATTCATATATGTGTAATTCGGGAATTTAATGTAAATTTGTGAATAAATTTAATTGTATAAGATCATGGCAACAATAACACTGCATTACGATGCGAGAAACAATGTGGCAAAAAGAACGATTGATTATATATTATCGTTAGGTTTTTTCAAAACAACCGAAAAAACAGAGGCGGTCGTGACACACACATCAGGATTAGATGAGGCAATAAATGATGTAAAACAGAAGCGTACGTGTAAAGCAAAGAATTCCAAAGACTTAATAAAACAATGTCTGAAATGATTTATAAGTATAGTCTTGATTTTACAAATAAATTCAAAAAAGACGTTAAGTTGGCAAATAAACGCAATTTGAATTTATCTCTATTGGAAGTGGCTATTGACATTTTACAGAGAGAGGGAGTTTTGCCACCTGAATACAAAGCGCACCCACTAAAAGGAAAATATAATGGTATTATGGAGTGTCATATACAGCCTGATTGGTTGCTGCTTTGGAAACAAGATAATAAGAAACTCACATTACTTATGATGTCCACCGGAACGCACTCTGATATGTTCTAATTTATTTGCAAGTTTGTTTTGAGATGCTGATTGTGAGTTGTTAATAGTTTGCAGTGCCTCAATTTGGAACAGTGCTGTCGCTTTCTCAAAATCTTTTTTTATCTTTGCGATATCTTCCTGCCTAATACTGATCGTTTCGGACGTTGTTTGTGAGGTCACTTTTGTGGCAACCATACTATTAGGAGGAAGATTTTTTTTTGCCCGCATGGTAATGTATTTCTGTTAGTACATAGAATGTTTCGGATGTTTGGCGAAAGGGGAAATGGCTCTTTGTTGCCCGCGTCCACCCACCGTCAGCAACATCCCCGACGAAGCAAGAGGGATGAAACTGCAAAAAATAACCCTATCCGTGATTACCAAAGAATTGACAGTGCATTTTCGCCTGTGTACAATTCGAAGATTTAATGTAAATTTGCAGAATGAACATATCTGAACTCGGAGAATTTCCGCTGATAAAACGGCTCACAGAAGACATAAAAATTTATCACCCAAAAGAAACGATTATGGGAGTAGGGGACGATGCCGCAATTCTCGCACCGCTCGGCACGACACCAATCACGACACCAACCACAACATATCAAGTTGTCACGACAGACCTCCTCGTAGAAAACGTCCACTTCGACCTCACATACGTTCCGCTCAGACACTTGGGTTACAAAGCAGTGGCAGTTAATCTGTCGGACGTTTTCGCGATGAACGCAACGCCCAAGCAGATAACAGTAAGCATAGCCGTTTCGAGCCGTTTCACCGTAGAAGCACTTGACGAACTTTACGCAGGCATAAAACTCTGCTGCGACAAATACAAAGTCGATTTGGCAGGTGGGGACACAACATCGAGCACATCAGGGCTGATAATTTCAGTAACAGCACTTGGCACGACAGAGGTCCCTGTAAAGCGCGATGGCGCAAAAGAAAACGACATCCTTTGCGTGAGTGGCGACCTTGGGTCAGCGTATGCAGGCTTACAACTCCTCGAAAAAGAAAAGCGGCACTTCCTTGCAAACCCCGATATGCAGCCCGACTTCAAAGACTTCTCATACGTTTTGGAGCGACAGTTAAAGCCCGAACCACGCGCCGACATCATCAAACTGCTAAGAGAGCGAGGCGTACGACCGACTTCAATGATAGACATTTCAGACGGACTTTCATCAGAGATACTCCATATTGCCACCGCTTCAAACGCAGGCGCAGTCATTTATGAAAACAAAATCCCGATAGACACCGAAACATACAGAGCGTTGGAGCAATTCAACATAATGCCACTGACCGCCGCGCTCAACGGCGGCGAAGACTACGAACTACTTTTCACCGTAAGCCCAAGCGACTACGATAAGATAGCCCACACGAGAGAAATAAGACCCATCGGACATATCACCGAAGCAGCCACAGGCTGCAACCTCGTCCCCGAAAACGGAGCGTTAATCCCCCTCTCCGCACAAGGCTGGCAGAGTTTCGGATAAAAGCCGTTCCAAGCAAAAGCCAAGACCAAAAACCAAGCAAAAACCAAGCAAAAACCAAGACCAAAAACCAAGACACGGTTATCGTTTTTGTTGTGAGGAGTCCACACGTGTGGCGGAGTCCCGCTGTTTGCGCAAGACGCTGCGCGGAATACTGGTTCCGACGGCAAAGCCACCGCTACCTCCCCCAAAAACGGAGAAAGTATCAACATCGCTCGAAACCACATCGACTAACCACTCACCATTTATTTTCAGCAAAGACAATGATTGTGAAACACCATTTATGGTATAAATACATTGCGCCAAATATGCCTCTGAGCCTTTATCAACAACAACGTTTTGTACAATGATTTTAGGAGGGTCTTCTTTAGCAAGCGGATTAAGAGATATCATTCGCCTCTTGTTCTCTATGGCAGCAGACGAAGATGTAGAGGACACCTTCAAACATAAATCAAAGTCAAAAGAAACATAATAAGCATTGAGAAACTTCTTAGCAACACGCTCCGCTTTTTTTTGTTCAGACGAACAGCTAACGCTTAAAAAGCTGACACAAAGAACTATTAACAAACAAAGATTTTTCATATTCCATCTTTTATCTGGCTTTCCGAGCAATAAATATTAGCTGTTTTTTGTATCTCTTCACGAAAAAACGCGGTGTTACAAAAGTCCACTGCCATCAGAACATTCTTACACGCAGCTTCTTTTTTGCCCGAATTATATTGGGCTTTTGCTAATGTCGTTAAAAGAACAGCATGTTCGTAGAGGGCATCATTCGCAAGTAAATCGTCGGTAGAATATTTTGCTTCAATTTCTTCAACCGCCCTATACTGTAAGCAAGATTCAATATATCCAACAGTATCACTGTTAGACACAAACGGTTTAAGTCCATTCATCAGTAAAAACACCGCAACAGGCTCGTTCTGGATGTTTATTATCCGCTTTATTGCGGCATCCCTTTTTGCGAGTGCCACTTTATAGTCTTCTGCTGTAAGGTCGGCAATTCTTCTTGCAACATCAAAATATATCTCCGCTTCCATTAAAAGAATAGATGCTTTACTATATTTTTTCGCGAAGACTTTCTTTACAGAGTCCACGTGTTTTTTTAAGTTGTCGATATTTATTTTGCTGCCACCTGTCATCTCCGGCATACATTTTACAAAATCAAGATGTACTTCTGGCAGCGAAGTTCCTTTTTGTGCAGATATTTGCCCTGTCGAAACTAAAAATGACAACAAAAGCCCCAACAATAATGTTTTCTTCATAATTTTAGTTTTATTCGGTCGCCCCGTCAGTTCTAACACAGCGGATGCCAAGCCATGTTCGTTCTGTACTTGGGGAAATGTTATAACCGCTACCGTTTCTGTAGCGAGAGGAAGTTCTTGCGTAGTTCCACTCTGCCACGGCACCGTCAGGTAGCCGTGTCGTATAATTATTCCAAGTCCATGCAGACGAACTTATCGTTTTAACAGGCACACCTCGCTCCACAAAAATATCGGTCTGAGTAGAGTTATCGTTTGCAACCCAGGGATTTTTATCAATTTTAGAACCGTCCTTATTACTGCTGGTATCTCTAAATGCCATATATCTTCCATCAGGATTGACTAATCCAGAGCCATGCGCACCAACAAATTTATTGCTACCAGCAGTTCCGGCTCTAATACACAGTTCCCACGCGTTATCGGAAAGGTTCATTGCGCCCCAATATCCAGCACCAGAGGATACTCTATTGGTGTTTGTGTCAGCAAAAGATCCGACCCTAAGTAATTGCCCATACCACAACCATGGAATCACTACATATCCGGTGCCCGCATTTGCTCCAAGACTCCTTAACGGACCCTCTTTCCCTGTGTTTCTATTTACATAATATTCAGGTCCGGCATCCTTTCCGTACGAATTTTGTGTGTGATACATATTTATTGAGAGCGAAGCGTCTAACGCGTTTACGCTACCATTGCCCCACGCGTATTCACCAGGGATAGGGTCTTTCGGACCTCTGCACAATTTTTCATATTCAAACTCCGTCATGGGTCTAAGACCGGCAAAAGATGCGTACGAAAGAACATCTATGGGTCTTATGCGATGCATAGGCAAATCTTGTCCGTCAATACTGACAGCCATAGTGTCGCCATCATAAACATAGAGCGGCACCCCTGCCGTATCGTTTGGCACACCGCTGGAACTAAGATATTTTGCCGTTTGGTTAAATGCTCCTAAATTATTACCACCACCATATCCATTGGCATCACAGCCATAAATAAGTGCTCCGCCAGAACCTTTTTTCCACGAAATTACAATTCTGTATATATTAGCTATGTTTTGATTGGATGTCCATCCTTGTCCTGCAATACTTCCTACGGATACACTTGCTGGAGTATTTGCGTATGCGACCTCATCGTACTGGGGCGTACAGTTGTTTGCCTGCTGACTTGTGAGGCAGTTTAGCATCTCGGCGTAAGCCTCTTGTGTCAGCTCATATTTCATGGCGTAAAAAGCATTATAGCCTTTAGGATATGTTTTGGGTATAACTCCGTCATTTAAAATCGTTGGCTCTTGTCCATAGTAATTATACAGTTTTCCCTGTGCACGTCCTGTTTCAATGGCATCCTCACTCGTTATCCGATAAGCACTTGTTGTTTCTCCTGCAGGTATTTTGAAGGGGCTTGAATTTGATCCGTCGCTTTTAATAAAACTTCCGTAGGAACGAACATTTGCAGCGATGTTATCATTGCCATCTCCGACGTAAAACGCCCCATCTCTCACATACACCATTTCGACAGTAAACACCTTTACAACAAGGTCATTGTCTTTCGTCTGTCCTTGATTTTTATAATTCCAAAGAAGTTTAACCTTATTTGCTCGCACCTTACCTTCTCCAAGAGCAGTTCTGTACAGAAACACACCAACACATTCTTTGCTGTGTTTTTTAGTGTAGTCGTTGTAAGAAATTGAAAGACCGGTAGAGATTGTCATCTTCCCTTTCTTGTCGCCTGTTTTGGTATTCACGTAGTATCCGCTGGCGTTCACATCGCCCGGTACATGGTCTGTTGCATCTTTAGACAGGAAAACGGGATACCAGGCAGTGCCATCATAAAACTTGGCATAAATCCACACAGCGTCCCAATTATTTGGGGAAACCGTACGCCAGCTGTTTTCCCAGGCTACATCGAAAGATATATGGGCAAGACTATCACCGAGTTTTGCGGGTGCCTGAGCATCACCACTATAAATAATTGTAGGAGTAGTTATCCGTACATTGCTTGCTTGTGACAAAAATAGCCCACAAATGACAAGCGTGACGCAAAGTACGTATTTGAAAACGATTATTACTTTCATATGTTTATAAATTTTTGTTAATCGGTCGTATGGAACTCGCCAATAAACATCTAACTTCGGTGTCAAACATTTGTCATGCTCGTTTCATATTTTTTTATTTTTGCAGGATCTTTACGCCTTAGCTTGTTTACAAAGCGAGTGTGTTTCCACTTCCCACTTTTGTTTTTCTCGTTCCTTTCCGCTTTGCGAAGAAAACTCCTCGTTTTTAACATAATAGAAATTATATTCCGCCTCTGTCTTTTGTATTCTTTTGACTAAAACTACACCAGATTTGACTCGCAATGGCTTATTTTCTCACAACGACCTGAACGAGCAAATTTAGTTTTTTTATTCACCTTTTTTTCTCTTTTTGCTTTTATCCACAATTTTTTAACATCTTTTAACAATTCATGGTTAGGGCACCCAACACAAACAACCTGCGGTCAATGGCATTAAAAAAACTGCGGAACAGCGGAAAATAGGAAAATGTCCAGGGCAAACGCATTATAAAATTATCTAACAGAGATACAGCTATTTGCAAAATCGCATCTCGTCAATTTTTGCGAAAATAGCAAAAGTTCACATTTGAATATCAGGATATTATATGCGTAAAATGTTTATAATGCGTTTGCCCTGAATGCGTTTTCCCCCTGTAAAATTATTTTGATTTTTTGCGTACCTTTGCGAGGTTTTTATGATTGCTTAACACTTGTTAACGACTTATTTTAGCAAATTTTAATAAAATCAAAACGGATGTTATACATTTGCAGGTCTTTTTTGGTCAGTAGTTGGTCGTGTTGGTTGTTGAACAGATTTTGAGTAGTGGTTGAAATATGACAGAATCGTTGGGTTTGAACGGTTTGGGCTGTGGGTAACATTCCCATAAGTATGGGAACAGAAAGCGGAGGAGTGGGGCGAGTGGAGTAGGGAAGCGGGGCGAGCAGGTAGGGTGAGTGGAGTGAATAGAGTGGGGAAGCGGGGGAAGCGGGGTGAGTGGAGTGAGTAAGGTGAGTAGAGTAGGGAAGTGGGGAGAGGGATTGTATGGAGTGTGAGTTTTTTAACAGGATTTTCGAATAACAATTGAAATGTGGCAAGTGAATAAGCCAATTCAAATTATCAATAATACAAATAATACAGCGAAAAAGACCGCCTTGTTGCTAACAAGGTGTGTGGGTACCCCCGTATGGGCTTCGGGCTTCGGGCTTCGGGCTTCGGGCTTCGGGCTTCGGGCTTCGGGCTTCGGGCTTCGGGCTTCGGGCTTCGGGCTTCGGGCTTCGGGCTTCGGGCTTCGGGCTT
>JAISPZ010000017.1 GCA_031274555.1 Bacteroidales bacterium
GATTTCGGCTTGTTCTATTCTTACATAGGCACTTCCGCACCGTTTGTTTATGCCATTCCTGCTTATGTCACGGGACTTCTTGTGTTTTATGCAGGAAAACTTTGTGCAAAAACAATCAAAGAAAACCCTTGGATGGCTGTTAAAGATGTTCATTTGTTGCCCTTCGGAAAAGGAGGGCGCTTGTTCCACTGGTTGCAAACAAAACCGGGTAGAATCCAAACAGAAGCTTATTATCAAGTATGTTTCAGAAAAGGGTATGGAGAAGGTGCTGAAAATATTCACTTGGAGTATCGAACAGACACTACAGCAGACAGCAAATCGGAAGTGGCAAAAGGGCTGGCTGTCGATACCGATCTGGTTTACAACAGAGATGATGATGTCCGGTTCACTTCTGATGATATCATTGCTGAAAAAGGTGTTAAATATCTGCAAAATGGACAATTTATAAAGTTTGACGACGATGCAGTTGTTGAACCGGAATATTTTGAAAATATCGGACAATTTGAGTTCCCTGAAAAATTGGAAAACTTTGAAGAGTTTCTGCGTATTTTCATTGACTTTGTCGGACATAAATCGGGTTTGGTAACAAATATTGCCGCATTAGAAAACAAAGCGAAAGATCTTACAAGTCTTTTGTCGGCGTACATTCAAAATGACCCCGAATACAAAAAAGCCCGCCATGAAAAACTGGTTAGCACCAAGTTTGAATACCGTTTCCCAATTTTGATTGCCGAAGGGTTATGTTATTTGGAAAAAATTCTAATTCCTGAAATTTTTAAATCGTAGAGGATGAATTATATAGTGTTGCATATTGATGTAGAGTTCATTGTCGGTGCAGTCTGTGCCGACAATGGGAACTCCTATCCAATTACTAACGGTAACGATGACTTGCTGTGGCTGTATTTTTACAATGATGCCCGCACAAACAAAATTACTTTTGGCAAAAATAATCGCGACCATGCCAATAAAGAAGTAACCAATTATTACGGTGATTTCTTTCATATCATAACCGATGGGTATACAACATTCAAGAGAGGCGAATTTCAAAAAGAAGCCATCGAACTTTTGCAATATTCCGATTTGCTGAAAACTATCAAAGATAAGTATGCCGATGTTACGAAAGAAAATAAGGAAAATATTTCAACTTTGATCACTTTTTCGTTGTCAATCAGCGATATGGCAAAGCAAAAAACAGTAGCATATCTCAAAACACAAGGTTTTACAATTGACTCCTATACTATCCCATTGGCTGAACTGGTTGCTTATTATCCGTATAGCAAAAAAGAGTTTCTTCCTGCAAATGGCAGTACTATCTTGCTGCTTGCAGCTACAAATGCCACTTTGCATTTGATGAAACTTGTCTTTTCCGACAATTATTTTATGCTCGACGGTGAAGTTAGAAAATACGAAGGAATGGGCATTGACCCTCGCAAGAGAGCATTGGTTGGTTATGTAATCAATCAGATCAATATACATGTCGGCGCATTAAATGCCAACGAAATACCTGCCGAAATTGAAAAGAAAGAATTTAAAGCAGATGAATGGTTAAAGAAACTTGATGCAAAAGCAAAAAACGATAATTCGCCTATCCGAATTTCAGAAAGTTTGTCGCCAATGCCAAGCAGTATACGAGATGTGTTAGTGAAAAAATCTGATATTGAAACAGTTACGAACGATTTTGTGAATCTGCTAATGGATTACTTCAATGCGTATAAAAGCGATAACGTACGTGGCGACATTGCCGGAATTTTCCTTTTGGGCGATTGTTTTAATAATTCTTTGGCAAAACAGCGTTTCAATAATCTTTTCAAAAACGATGATGAGCGTAAAAAGAAATTGTTTGCATACGCCAACAAGGATATTCGAAACATTTTGACGGTTTATCCCAAAATAGATTTTTATCGCTACATTAACGAAGAAGCACGCAGTAAAGCAAAAGCAGAAGCCGAGGAGTTTAAACAAACCGAACAACGCCTCCTCGAAGACAGGCAAAGAAAGGAACAAGAAGCCGAAGAAAAGCGAATCGCTACCGAAAAACAACTTGAAGAAGACCGCAAGGAGGCAGAGAAACTCTTTAACTGGGCAGTAACATTGGACAAGGCGGGTAAGTTGGAAGATGCTCTTGCCAATATAGAAAATGCGATAGGCAAAGACGGTGATAAGGCTGAATACAAGAAGTTCTTAGGAGTTCTGAAAGATAAGCAAAATGAATTGAAAATCCGTAACGAGCAATACAAATCTTTGTTGAATAAGGCAGAAAAATCTGTGCAAAACAATGATTTGGAAAATGCTCTGAACGTGTATGAACTTGCAAAAGAGATTTTTGATAACGCAGAAATACGAGATAAGATACTTGAGGTAAAAGAGCAAATTAAAAATCGCAAAAAACAGAAAGAGGCTGTTAACAAGTTGTTTAGCAATGCAGAGTCGTTGTATAATCAAGGTAAATTGGAAGAAGCAAAAGACTATCTTAATCAAATATTATTGATAGATACGGCACACAGCGAGGCAAAAGCCAAACTCAAAGCAATTGAAATACAACTTCAAGAAATTGAAATTCAGTATAGGACATTAATTAGAGAAGCGGATAAAAATCTAGGCGAGAAGAGATTTGGTGCTGCTATAAGTGCCTACGAAGAGGC
>JAISPZ010000097.1 GCA_031274555.1 Bacteroidales bacterium
CAACCCGACTGCAAAGCCCCCACACCCGCCCCGCAAGACCCCCCAACCCCAACTCAAAAACAAACACACAAAATGAATAACTTAAAAGAACTTATAAATGAAAATCAGAACATAGTTATTGTCTGTCACTTCAACCCCGACGGTGATGCGGTAGGTTCATCGATGGCATTGCACAATTACCTTGCTCTGACAGGCAAAAAATCAAAAGTTGTTTTTCCAAATCATTTTGCAAAAAACCTCTTTTGGCTCGACAGCAAAAACGAAGTTATAATACACGAAAACAATCACAAAGCGGTCGAGAAAACGATAAGCGAAGCCGACCTTATTTTCTGTTTAGACTTTCAAGATTTGAACAGAACCGAAAAACTTTCGGAATGTCTTAAATCTTCCAAAGCAAAAAAAGTTTTGATAGATCACCACATAAACCCCGCCAATGAACAGTTTGACTTAGTGTTTTCCGACATAGAAGTTTCTTCAACCTGCGAAATGCTTTACAGAGTTATATGCAGCGAATTAAACTCCGAGCTGATAGACAAGACCGTTGCAACCTGCCTGTATTCAGGAGTTTGTACAGATACAGGCTCATTCAGTTTCTCATGCCGTCACAAAGAACTTTTTCTTATGGTTGCCGATTTGATTTCGCGAGGGCTTGACACTGTGGAGGTTCATCAAAATATTTTCGACACATATTCTCAATGGCGAATGAAACTGCTCGGTTTATGTTTAGAGAGGATGGTTGTCAAGCCCGAATATAAAACGGCGTACACCTATTTGAGCAAGGCAGAAATGGATCGATTGCATTATCAACCCGGTGATACTGAGGGAATAGTAAACTACTGTTTAAGCGTAGGCGGGATTAATTTCGCAGCATTTTTCACTGAGCGAGAAAACCGTATTCGTTGCTCGTTCCGTTCTATCGGGGATTACGACGTAAACACCTTTGCGAGAAAACATTTTGAGGGAGGCGGGCATAAGAACGCCGCAGGTGGCAGTTCATTCATCTCGTTAGACAAAACTTTGGCAAAATTTGAAACTTTAATTCCAGAGTTTGTCGGAGCTATCAAGAGTGAAAATTTGGGCGTTCCCCCGCCCTCGCAGAGCTTCGTGGCGGGGTCGGGCTTTCACTCCAATCTTTTTTGCCCACCCCTCACGCCCCCCGCAGCAAAAAAGGATTTCCGCTCAAAGTCGCGAGTAAGCGAGGGCAGAGGACGCGCTTGCGCGGACTATGCCGAGCGTGAGCGACTTCATTGCGAAGCAATAATCCCTAACGCATCCCAACCGCAGTGAGTAAAAAACAGTAATGAACAAATAAAAAACCGACAGCCTCATTAAAGATGTACAAATACCTGTTCACAATATTATTCTCTTTGTTTTTCATCAGCTGCAAAAACCAAATTGGTACAGCAAAACCGCAGGAATTAATTGACATTGAACGAACCATCAACAAAAAATAATAGCCTCATTAAAGATGTACAAATACCTGTTCACAATATTATTCTCTCTGTTTTTCATCAGCTGCAAAAACCAAATTGGTACAGCAAAACCGCCAGAGTTAATCGGCACTGAACAAATATTGCAGATGCATAAAAAACTTGCCCTTGACGAACAAATAGGAATAGAAGCGTTTCTCAACCGTAAGGGCTGGGGAAATATGGAAAGAACAGGGAGCGGACTTTATATTTTTCCCCGACCCACAGCCAACTCCCATTCTATTCCAATAAAATACGGCGACACCGTAGTATTTTCGGCGAAAATATTTCTTTTAAACGGAACAAAAATTTTTGACGGCATCCAGACCGTTATTATTGGTAAAACAGAAATTATACAGGGATTAAGGGAAGCATTAGGCAGGGTCCGTTATGGAGAAAATGCTTTTTTAGTTGTACCTTCGCATTTGGCGTTTGGATTTTCGGGGGACGGCGATGCTGTTCCTCCTTATGCCACATTAATATATGAACTGAATATCAGAAACAAAAACTAAAAATTACGAATTACCACGCCAGCAGTGACAGCTATAAAGCAAGTTCAGCAAAGTGTAACTTGTGCCGAGTATGTAAAATAAAAACAAAATAAAAACAAAATAAACAATCATGAAACGAGCACGACAATGTTTGACACCCACGACAGTGTTTGACACCAGAGTTAAATATTTATGTGCGAGTTCATTATGACCTATTAACAAAAATTTATAAACTTATGAAAAAAATTTTATTCAGCGGCATTATTGTCGCATTGGCACTTGCGACGTTTTCTTGTGGAAGCGGCGAAACAAGCGGATTTAAGAAAACAAATGGAGGGCTTTACTACAAATTTTATTCCGAAAATAAAGATGCCCGTCAAGCGGAAGTTGGGGACGTTATTGAGGGATATGTCACACTCATAGTTGATAGCATAGTTCGTTATCAAAGTAACAAACCAGAAAAACTTTTTCATATATCCGCAGAAACGTTATTTTCAGGTGATATTAACGAGGGGTTTGTGCTTTTGCATGAGGGGGACAGCGTTGTTTTCAAGGTAAATATGGATTCAATCAACAAATATCAAGGTGGCGGTGCTCCGACAACAAAAGAAAAATATGCAACGTACGGCATAAAAGTGACACGCCTTTTTTCCGAAAGCGAACTTGCTATTGAAATGGAACTCGAGGCAGAAAGGATGAAACCTGTTGAAGATTCCCTTATCAACAATTACCTCAAAGAACATAAATTAAATGCGAAACAGACCGAAAGTGGTCTTTATTTGGTGTCTGTTCGTAGTGGAAGCGGCGCAACACACGCTGTGGGGGAAACTGTCAGTATAAATTATATCGGCAAATTTCTTAATGGACAAATTTTTGACGGCAATTGGGAGAGTGAATTAAAAAAAGAAGGCATAAATACTGAGGGCAGACGTTTCAACCCATTAAGTGTGACGGTTGGTTCGGGACAGGTAATACCGGGTTTTGAGGAAGCCATTATGATGATGAAGAAAGGTGGTCGCGCAACAGTCATATTGCCATCCTCGCTTGCTTACGGGGCACAAGGCAATCAAGTCATCCCCCCATACACTCCGCTCGTTTTTGAGATAGAAATTTTAAAATAATTTACGGAGTACAAGGCAATCCGTCCGCAGAGCACAAGAGAGCACTCTCATCACTCCGTCAAAAGTTTTAAAGTAATTGAAAATATCAATTGACCCTTCATCAGGTTTTTGTTTCGGTGTAGTGTCGGCTATCGAAAGAGCAGAGAAAATCCTTTCGGCAGTCGGCACAACGCTGTATTGTCTCGGCGATATAGTGCATAACAGCGAAGAAGTAAGCCGTTTAAAAAAAATAGGTTTAGATGTTGTGGATCATGCGCGTTTCAAGGAAATGCACAACGCCACTGTTCTGATACGTGCGCATGGCGAGCCGCCGGAAACATATATCACTGCAAAAAAAAATAATATCACCCTTATAGATGCGACTTGTCCGATAGTACTTTCACTTCAACGGAGAATAAAAAAAGGATATGAGAGAATGTTAGAGCAGGGCGGACAAGTGATCATTTATGGCAAAGACGGTCACGCCGAAGTAGTAGGGCTTAACGGTCAAATAGACAATGGAGCACGTGTTGTAACATCTATAGATGATTTGAAAAATATAAACTTCAACATTCCGACAATGCTTTTTTCGCAGACCACAATGAGCATGGACACATATCGCGCCATTGCTTTGGAAGTAGAGAAGCGTTGCAAAAAAGAGGGAGGTTCTCTCGAAGTGATAGACAGTATATGTCGAAGCATGAGCACACGTGCCGAGAAATTGGCGGACTTCGCCAAAAGCAACGACGCAATTATTTTCGTGAGTGATAAAAAATCTTCAAACGGTCAATACCTTTATGGAATTTGCAAAGAGAACAATAAAAATACTTTTTTCATAACCTCATCAAAAGAAATAAATCACAAATATTTCTCTAAATTTGACAAAGTAGGGATATGCGGTGCGACCTCAACTCCACGTTGGTTGATGGAAGAAATCGCAGAAATATTTAAGTCGAAATTTACATGAAAAAGATTTACATGAAAAAGCGAGCAGAGCTGCAGGATTTGGTATGTATTAAACGATTAAGAAGTAGCAATTGTGGAAATGAATAAAATAGAAAAATTAAAAAACAAAATTCAACTATTTGAACAACAGAAGGTGCGCTCCGCCTGGAATGAAAAATCCGAAAAATGGTATTTATCAGTGGTAGATACTATTGAAGTACTGACTGAAAGTTCAAATCCTCGTCGTTATTGGAGTGATTTGAAAATCAAGTTAAAAAAGGAAGGCAGTCAGTTGTACGAAAATATCGTACAACTGAAATTAGCATCTTCCGATGGCAAAATGTATCTTACAGATGTGGCTACCGTTGAACAAATGTTAAGACTTATACAATCTATTCCTTCACCAAAGGTAGAGCCTTTTAAACTTTGGCTTGCCAAAGTTGGAAGCGAAAGAATTGACGAAACCATCGATCCAGAATTATCTATTGATAGAGCCATTGAGAACTATCGCCGTTTAGGTTACAGCGAAAACTGGATCAATCAGCGAATAAAATCTATTGAAGTTCGCAAATCTTTGACAGACGAATGGGATAAAGCTGGCGTGAGACAGGGGCAAGAATATGCACTACTGACCAATTTGATGTATAAAACGTGGTCTAATATGTCAACCAAAGAATACAAGAAATATAAGGGACTGAAAAAGGAAAATTTGCGGGACAATATGACTAATGTAGAGCTTATTCTTAATATGCTTGCCGAAGCGTCCGCTACGGAACTCTCGCAAAAGACAGAGCCTGTGAATCTGAAAGAAAGTGCTGATATAGCCGTCTTGGGTGCTAAAGTAGCCAAGGATGCCCGAAAATCTTTGGAAGAAAAAGGCGGTGAAGTTATTAGCAGAAAAAATTCTAAAGAACTTGGAAAACGAATTGATAAGAAGCAACTTTTTGAAAGAATTAATAATGAATAAAATAGAAAAAATTAATAACAGAATTTTGTCCTGATGATGCACAACTTATGAGTTACGGAAATAGTATTTAAATTGACAAGGCAATGGTGCTTTTCATCCACAAAAGCACACGAAGAAATATTGAAAAACTTGTCGCATTTTTTGTCCTGCTTCAACAAAAACATTATGTATTTAAAAAATATTTTGCTTTACAATTTTAAGAATTTCAGAGAAACCGAAATTTCTTTCTGTGACGGGCTAAACTGCTTTGTAGGTCATAATGGAGCGGGCAAAACGAACCTTCTTGATGCAATTCACTACCTGTCATTAACAAAAAGTTATTTTGGTTCTCTTGACACTCAAAATATTTTTCATGGAGAAGAAAATTTCTCCATCACAGGAAAATATAATGATGTTTCCGTGCAGTGTATTCAGAAAAAAGGAGTGAGAAAGATAATGCGCTTAGACGGAAAAGCATACGACAAAATGGCTTCTCATATCGGCAAAATTCCACTTATAATGATTGCTCCTCAGGACGAAGAACTCATTATTGGCGGGAGTGATTTAAGACGGAAATTTATAGATGTCATACTCTCTCAACTTAATCATAATTATTTAGAACATCTTATTCTGTACAACGGAGTACTCGCACAGCGCAATGCCCTTTTAAAACAAGATGTGATAGATGCTTCGCTTATGGAACTTTTTGACGAGGGACTCATCTCCCACGGAAAAATAATTTTTGAAGAGAGAAAAAAATTTATGGAAATATTTTTTCCTGTTTTCGAGAAATATTATGAAAAAATGTCGGCAGGAATAGAAAAGGTCAGCATAATATATTCATCCCCGCTCAATGAAAATTCTTTTGAAGACATACTCCTTAGAAACGCCGACAGGGACAGATTTTTGCAATACACAACAAGTGGAATACATAAAGACGATTTAGATTTTTTGATGGACGGCTATCACGTTCGCAAGACAGGCTCACAGGGGCAACAAAAATCATTCCTGCTCGCCCTTCGCCTTGCGCAGTGGGAAGTTATGGCGACCCAAATGAAAGTAAAACCACTACTTCTTCTCGACGATATTTTTGATAAGTTAGACGTCGAGCGTTCAAAACACCTAATGCTTCTGCTCACGTTGGGGCAGCTTGGGCAGATATTTATCAGTGATACAGATAAAAACAGGATAGAGAATTTTATTTTGCAGGAGAAAAACAGAGAGCACCGTGTTTTTTCTATTGATAACGGCATAGTAACAGAGGATTGCGGCAATGTATAACTCCATTAAAATAGACGATGCGCTTTCATTGATGATAAAGCGCACAGGGCTTGAAAATAAATTCGAGGATGCAAAAGTTATACATACTGCAAAGAAGATAATACCCGCAGACATAATGCATTACGTTCAAAGAATGTTCATAAAAAACAAAATCCTATACATTCAGGTTTCTTCCCCTGCCGCCAAAAACAACATCCTCTATCGCCAGACCGCCATCACCGAAGCGATAAACACCGCCGTAGGTCGAGCCGCGATAGAAAAGACCGTATTACTCTGACCAATTTCTATAATTAGGGCGTTCCCCCGCCCCCTCGCATTTTGTCTTAATATTTTGTATATTTGCACTTCATATTTTATGTTTCACATTTTATGTTTTATAAAGCAATGAAAATCAAAATGGACAAGAAATTAAACAACCCATTTTTAGTGAGTGGTTATCACAGCCCTATCTATTTTTGCGACCGAAAAACAGAAACCTAAAAAATCATTTCGGCTTTGTCCAACGACCGTAACATCTCGCTAATAAGCCCGCGCCGTCTTGGAAAGACAGGTCTAATACACAATGCTTTTTATCAGTTAAGCAAGCGTGATAAAAATGTATCCTGCTTTTACTTGGACATATTTTCCAGGAAGAAAATGCCACCTTTAAAACCTACTGCGAAATTAAAACCTACTGCGAAATTATCACCACAGGACAACTGCGCTTGCTAAGGGCAATTGCTAAAGAGCATAAAGTATCTTCTCCGTTTGAGAACGCTTTCATCTTTGGGCACAACCTCACCGCCCTTAGTAGCGTTAAATTAGCCTTAAAATCCTTATCCGATAAAATGCTGATACTGCAAGACGAAAACGGCAGTTACTACGTTTACGACCGCTTCTTTTCCCTCTGGTTAGAGAAATAAATTACCTCCTTAGCCAAATTTTTAGCTCGGCAACATCTTTTTATAGCTGTTATACCGCCATTTGGCGTTTTCTTCGGCGGCGACGAACAGTTCGTCGGCTTGGTCTGGGTAGAGCTTTGTGAGCGCGTTGTAGCGAACTTCACCCATGATAAAGTCGCGGAACTTACTCCAGTCTGGCTCTTTGCTGTCGAACGAGAACTCACCTGTCGCAGGATTGTAACGCCACAACTGCCAATAGCCACATTCGACAGCACGCTTCATCTCCTCTTGAGTTTTACTCATACCTATTTTTAATCCGTGCGAAATACAGGGAGAATAAGCGATAATGAGAGAAGGTCCGTCGTAGGCTTCCGCCTCACGAATGGCTTTAAGATATTGCGCCTGACTTGCGCCCATTGCAACCTGTGCAACATACACATACCCATAAGTCATTGCGATTGCGCCAAGATCTTTCTTGCGGATTTTCTTGCCCGAAGCAGCAAACTTTGCAATAGCACCTGTTGGCGTAGCTTTTGATGCCTGACCGCCTGTATTTGAATATACTTCGGTGTCCATCACAAGAATATTTACGTTTTCGCCACTCGCAATAACATGATCCAACCCGCCATAACCAATATCATAGCCCCAGCCGTCCCCACCGAAAATCCATACAGATTTTTTTACAAGATATTGCTCAAGAGCAAGGATCTCTTTGCAAGTGCTACAGCCACACTGCTTGGCAAGAGGTACTAACTGCGTTGCAATCTCACGTGTCTTTTCACCACTCTCGCGATTTTCGAGCCACTGTTTAAAGAGTTCTTTAAGTTCGGGACTGCATTTCTGACACGTCATGCCGCTTTCCATAAGCGAAACGAGCCTGTTACGCATTGTATCCAAGCCAAGTACCATCCCAAGACCATATTCGGCATTGTCCTCGAAAAGCGAATTTGCCCAGGCAGGACCCTGCCCCTCCTCGTTAGTGCAGTACGGCATTGAGGGACAAGAGCCACCGTAGATAGATGAACATCCTGTCGCATTTGCAATCATCATCCTGTCACCATAAAGTTGAGTGATAAGTTTGATGTACGGCGTTTCGCCACAGCCTGCACACGCTCCCGAAAATTCAAAAAGAGGAGTTGCAAACTGACTGTTTTTAACTGATTTTGCCACGTCTGTACGATAAGCCTTACTGCGGACTTTGTCAGCCAGATAGTCCCAACGTAAAATCTCATCCTGTTGAGTTTCGAGCGGCTGCATTTCAAGAGCTTTTTCCTTTGCAGGACATATTTCCACACAGCTTCCACAGCCTGTGCAGTCAAGTGCACTCGTCTGGATACGGAACTGCAAATCCTCAAACTCCTTGCCAATTGCTTTGAGCGTATCTGTTCCTGCGGGTGCATTAGCCATTTCATTTTCGTCAAGCAAAAATGGACGAATGGCAGCGTGAGGGCAGACGTATGCGCACTGATTACACTGAATACATTTCTCGCTTTTCCATTCGGGGATATGCGAAGCAATGCCACGTTTCTCGTAACGTGCAGTACCGCTTGGGAACGTACCGTCTTCAATCCCGACAAATGTGCTTACAGGCAAATCATCACCAGCCTGATTATTGATGACATCAACAACATTTTTGATAAAATCAGGTCTTCCCGAATTGTCATCAACACTGTTCTCAATAGATAGAGAAGCCCATTCAGTCGGTATGACAACCTCCTCATACTCCCCTCCCCTATCAACAGCCGCATAATTCATCTTGACAATATTCTCACCTTTTTTACCATAACTCTTGTCGATAAATTTCTTCATCTCTTTCACAGCAATATCATAAGGGATAACGCCTGAAATCTTAAAAAACGCACTTTGCAAAATAGTATTTGTACGATTGCCAAGACCTATATCTTCCGCTATTTTTGTCGCGTTAATGATATATAATTTGATGTGATGCTCTGCGAGATATTTTTTCATCTTGACAGGCAGCTGCTTTTTTGTTTCCTCTGTGTCCCACCAAGAGTTCAAAAGAAACGTGCCACCGTCTTTTAAGCCTTTCAGCATATCGTATTTAAAAATATACGGAGCAACGTGACACGCAACAAAATCAGGCGTTGTGACAAGGTAAGGCATTAAAATCGGCTTGTCGCCAAAACGAAGATGCGAGCAGGTAAAACCGCCCGATTTTTTGCTGTCATAAGCAAAATACGCCTGACAATATTTGTCTGTCGTTTCACCGATAATCTTTATGGAATTTTTATTTGCTCCAACAGTCCCATCTGCACCAAGACCATAAAATTTTCCTTCAAAAAGTCCACCCTTTGAAATGCTTATTTCAGGGAGTAGCGGCAATGAATGAAAAGTTACGTCATCGACAATACCGATAGTAAATTGGTTTTTGGGTTCAGGTCTTTTTAGATTGTCAAAGACGGACAGTATCTGCGCTGGCGTAGTATCTTTTGAACTTAGTCCATAACGTCCACCAATAATTGTCAAGCATCTGGAAGACAGTGCCTCTACTACATCCAAATAAAGCGGGTCGCCATTTGCACCCGGCTCTTTGGTACGGTCTAAAACACAAACTCTCTTGACTGTTTTGGGAAGAACTGCGTCCAAATATTTCACTGAAAAAGGACGGTAAAGATGGACTGCTACTACGCCTGTCTTTTCGCCTTTTGCATTTAGATAATCGACTGTCTCTTGAGTTACTTCCGTAACAGAACCCATTGCGATAACAATATTCTCCGCGTCAGGTGCGCCATAATAGGTGAACGGTTTATATTCGCGACCTGTTATTTTGCCAATCTCCTGCATATAGGCATTTACGATGTCGGGTAACGCGTCATAGAATTTATTGCTTGCCTCACGCGCTTGAAAAAACACATCAGGATTTTGCGCTGTGCCACGTATAACAGGATGTTCTGGGTTAAGAGCATTATCGCGAAAACGCTGTAATGCTTCCATATCAAGCAGTGGTTTCAAGTCTTCTTCCGAAAGTGCTTCTATCTTCTGGATTTCGTGAGATGTACGGAAACCGTCAAAAAAATGACAGAAAGGGATACGTCCCTTTAACGCCGAAAGGTGCGCTACTCCCGACAAATCGTGTGCTTCCTGTACCGAAGAAGACGCAAGAAAGGCAAAACCTGTCTGACGTGTAGCATAAATGTCCGAGTGATCCCCGAAAATGGACAGTGCCTGCGCAGCTATCGTACGCGCAGTAACATGAAACACAGCAGGAAGAAGTTCGCCCGCCATTTTATACATATTCGGTATCATAAGGAGTAATCCTTGCGAGGCGGTATATGTCGATGTCAAGACACCCGTCTGCAATGAGCCGTGAACAGCACCTGCCGCACCTGCCTCACTCTGCATTTCTACGATCTTTACTTCCTGTCCAAAAATATTTTTCTTACCCTGAGCCGCCCATTCGTCAATATGTTCCGCAATGGGTGAAGACGGAGTTATCGGGTAGATTGCTGCTGCCTCACTAAACAGATATGCGACACGTGCTGCCGCTTCGTTACCGTCACAGGTAATAAATTTCTTTTCTTTTTCCATTGTCTTTTACTTTAATTCGGCTTTAATTCGGCAGTATCTTTGCCTTATTCAAACCATTTATTTTATCCCGACAACATCCTTGCCCTGTTCGAAAAAGATGTCGCGTGGAATATTGTTTTCTTCTATTCTTATTAAATCATTCACAAGGTCGGACGACATATCATTTGCTTCTGCCACCCATTTTTTCGCTCCCTTGTAATCTCCGTTGCCTTGACAGGTGAGCAACTTCACCATGAGAGAGCGTGTTGCCTCTCTCATTTTTTTGACATCGACAGTATAGACACCATCTTCACTGCGAGTAAAGACACCGTTTTTTGCAAAATGATCAAACTCTATCATATTAGCCTTACCATGCGCACTCGCAGTGCCAAAGCGGACAGAACGGAAGATGCCACAGAAAAACGTGATATAATTCTGCTCAACGGCATGCTCGCTTAAAAGACCTTTGCGATTAAGTTCATCAACCATATAAAGCCCCATAACATCCGCTTTCGCTTCTTCGAGAGTGCCTGACACCTCTTTCAGGGCGTGGCGTACGGTAGCTTTCCCATCTATGGTATTTTTCACGCCAAGACCATGTGACACCTCGTGAAACGTTACGTTTTCAAAAAACGAAGTAAATGTAACCTCTTTTTGCTGCTCCTCATTTAAAAGAAGTTTAGATATTGGCAACGTTATTTTTTCAAACTTTGCCTGCATCGCGTTTTTAAGTTGAAGTTTGCGCGTACCCTTTTCCGCGTGGACACGCTCATCATTCGGGAGATTTATCGCTATCGTCTTACTGCCCGCATTGCAGTCCCCACGATAGAAGACAGCATTATAAACATTAAGTTGGCTTTCGCTGCCGACAGGATCTTTCTTATACTTTTCGTCTATCGGCAATTCCTTTTGAAGGTCGGGAAGAAGTGCCGTAAATTTTTCGAGTTTCTTGCTCCATTCTTCATCTTTCAAAAGTATAAAAGACTCGTGTGCAGCCTTGTAACCATAAAGTTGGTCTTCATAATTTTCGATAGGTCCGACAATAAAGTCAAATTTATTCGTCCTCATATCCATCCACGCCAAATCACTCTCCAAATAATCATCCGTACGCAGTGCCTTTGCACGAAGCTGCAAATAATTCGCAAACCCCTTATCTTCGGATAGCGAAGCAGCTTTTTCGAGCAATTCAGCCGCCTTTTCTATCTGTTCCTTAAACGCCTCATGATACCATACCACATTGAGTTTGCCCGCATTATCACGCCTTATAACGGTATAGAGTGACGTCTTATTCTCATCTTCAAGCGCATCAAATTCTTCCCTTGTCATGTCTTCAGGATAAAATTGCGCACCTTTCGGCTTTTCGCCATAACCGTCAATAAACGGCATATTATTTCTCAAACGTTCCCAAGGACCATAATTAATAACAGCAAATTTGCGAACAGTATCATTTTCGATACCACTTAAAAATTCATCCTTATCTTGACCCAATGCCTCTTTCCAAAAGATGTCATCCATAATTTGCGCCACATCAAAAAGGCAGGACAACAACTCCTTATCTTTCTTAGAATACTTGCTCACATCCGCTGTGAGCCTCACTTTTGCAAACCCATGAATCACTTCGTCCTGACCCTTATTGTCACAACGCGATTTGCAGCCTGAAAAACAGATTGCTATGCCACAAAATAAAGCCATTGCAGCAAACAGATAGAGAGAAAAATTTTTCATACCGAAACATATTAAAATTACGACAAAGATACGACATTTTGAGCGTTTTTTACCGACATAAGCCACACTATTTTCAACATAATATTTTTGGCGTGCCCCTGCGACAGGCAGACGAGTAAACAAAGCAAGTGGATAGCTATCTGCCCTCTGCCGTTCGTCTATTCACCGTCCGACCTGCCGCAGGGTCGGGCTTTCCGCTATAATCTTTTGCCTGCTCATCCACAAAACAAACACTCACCTCAAGCCCACCGACACACTCAACTCCACCGACAGCCCCCAAACCCACCGCCAACTCGCAAAAACAAACACTCACCCCAAGCCCACCGACACACTCAACTCCACCGACAGCCCTCAAACCCACCGCAGGCAAAAGGATTTCCGCTATAAAGTCGCGAGTAAGCGAGGGCAGAGGACGCGCTTGCGCGGACTATGCCGAGCGAGAGCGACTTCATTGCGAAGCAATAATCCCTCACGCAGCCCACCACCTTACTCAATCACAAATCACCAACCATGAATTGCGAACCGCAACCGCTTACTCCACCGCCCTCACGCAGCCCACCACCTTACTCAATCACAAATCACCAACCATGAATTACGAACCGCAACCGCTTACTCCACCGCCCCCGCGCAGCCCCGCCCGCCTGCCCCCCGCTCCAAACACAAAAAACAAATTTACGCATCGAAGAATGAGAAATGGACTTTACCGTAGCGGCGCACCTCTCTGAATTGCGGGACGGATGAGAAGTCGTACTGCCTCGAATGTTCAAGAATAAATAATCCCTCGTCATTCAAAATATTACTCCCAAAAATAATTTTCGGCAAATCTGCAATATTTTGAGCCTGATATGGAGGGTCTGCAAAAATAATGTCGTACTTCTGCTTAGCATGAAGCGGATAGTTAAATGCGTCCTGCCGCAGAACCTGCAACGATAAAACACCCCATTTTTGGGCAACCTCTCTTATAAACGCAAGACATTCGGTGTTCATATCAACAGACGTTACGCTCTTTGCCCCCCTCGAAACAAATTCGAGCGAGATACCGCCAATGCCCGCAAAAAGATCAAGAACATCAATGCCGTCGAGGTCGCGCTGCGAAGCCAATATGTTGAAAAGAGCTTCCCTTGCCATATCTGTCGTTGGACGCACCTGTATTGAATTTGGTGCTTCAAATCTGCGACCCTTATATTTTCCACTTATTATTCGCATATTTCAGAAATTATATTTTGTTTTTTGAAGTTTTAAAGTTCGTTATGCTTTTGGAAAACCTATCGTTGGTGGAAATTGACAATTGACAATTGACAATTGTTAATCTTGTTCGTACTTTATGTCTGTGAGGAACAGAGCTTTGGCGGGAACGGAAGTGCCCGCGACAGACCTGTTTCGTGCCTTAACAATGTCCTTAAACTGCTCCTGCGAAATTTTGCCATTACCGACTTCGAGCAACGTTCCGACCATCGCACGTACCATATTGCGAAGAAAACGATTTGCGGTAAATGTAAAAACATATCGATTGTTTTCCGTTTTCTCTATCCTCGCCTCTGTCAATACACATAAATTCGTTTTGTTATCCGTATGAAGTTTTGCAAATGATGTAAAGTCAGACTGTGCTAAAAGCCATTGTCCCGCCTCGTTTATTGCTTCCATGTCGGAAACAAATGGGATATAGTGGCTAAACCTGTCCACAAAGGGATCTTTTTCGTTATGAACATGATATTGGTAAGTGCGGGATATTGCCGAAAAACGTGCGTGTATTTCGCTTGATACCCTATAAATACCGTAAACAACAATATCTTTCGGAAGTATTGAATTTAACTGATAAATAAATTTTCTGCCGACAGAGCTACTAACAGAGCCACCGGGAAAGCCACCAAAAGAGCCATCAACAAAGTCATCAACAAAGTCATCAACAAAGTCATTAACAGCACCTGATTCATCATCAAAGTGCGCATAATACATACTTGCATGAACACCTGTATCGGTGCGCCCACAGCCAACAACAGACACCTCAAAACGAAATACCGTCTGCAATGCTTCTTCGAGCACCTGCTGCACACTCACTGCGTTCTGTTGCCGTTGCCAACCGCAGTAGTTTTCCCCATTGTACGCTATATGCAAAAAATATCTTGCCATTATACTAAAAGAATGCCACCTAAAAACTAAGTGGCATTCTTTATTTCAAAATTTGAAATTTATTTAACAATTACTTTCTTTGTTATTGAATTGTCTTTTGTGGAAACACGTACAAGGTACATTCCCGAGGGCAGATCGGTTACACTTACTGAAGCAATATTGTCATTGACGGCAACTCTTTTAAGTACTTTACCTGCAATATTAAGAATTTCAACTCTCTCCATATTATCCAC
>JAISPZ010000106.1 GCA_031274555.1 Bacteroidales bacterium
CTGTTGCACGAGGTTAAGCGCAGCGAATGCTGCGTTCATCTTGCTTTCTTGTTCAGAGGTGAGGCTCTCGGTTTTGGCAAGTTCGGAATTGAGGTCTTCGGTGGTCTGTGCGGGCGCAAAGCCGATGAAAACAACAACTGTTAGTATTAAAAGAGTATATAAATTTTTCATTTTATTGCGTTTACAAAAACATTAAATCTTAGTATTTTTGTTTGTTCATGCAAGTTTTATTGTTGTATCCAATTTAAATAATCGAAATCTTTTATGCTTTGGTTGGGGTCGGGTGCTCCTAAATCTGTGATTTTTGTTTTTTCCAGCTCAACCCATTCTTCTTGCTTTATTAAAAACCAATCGCTTTTTTCTTTATCAAATTGATAAGTTAGAATTAGCCCCGCTACAGCTTCTGTCCAAAAGCTAATTATAATTTTGTCATTATTGAATATTAATTCTTTCAATGGATACCTTCTATAATAGATAGAAAAGATCTTTTTTAGTTTTTCGTCTGTAACTTGCTCATATATATCGCTTTTGAAATATATCGGATATAGGTTATATAATGATGTAAAAAAAGAAAACGTACTGTCAGCATTTTGAGTATAGATAGACACGAATAGCGTGTCTCCATCCTGCAATTTTGCTTTACCCCACTTAAAAACATAATCTTTCAGTCCATCACCATTTATATCTGTGGGATATTGATTGTGAGGAAATAAGATTCGATAACCGTGTGGAATGCACACCTCTTTCGGCAGGTTTTTTTTCCACTCCTCGAACTTAATGGACCGATTACAATTTGTGCTATCGCTGTTTTTTTGAGCGGAAGCACAAGTCGCTATGTTTGTGATGATTAATACGGTTAAAATTATTCTTTTCATATTTTTAAGGGTTACAGCGATATTTTTTCTATGTGTTTTTTCACGGTTATTTCTATAATTCTATTATGGTAACCAATCTAAATAATCAAAATTCCTTATGCTTTGGTTTGGGTCAGGTGTCCCTAAATCTGTGATTTTTGTTTCTTCCACCTCAAGCCATTCTTCTTGTTTTACCAAAAACCAATCGCTTTTTTCTTTATCAAATTGATAAGTTAGAATTAGCCCCGCTACAGCTTCAGTCCAAAAATTAATTATAATTTTGTCATTATTGAATATTAATTCTTTCAGTGGATACCTCGTATGGTATCTAGAAAAAATGTGTTTTAATTTTTCATCCGTAACTTGTTCATATACATCGCTTTTAAAGTATATTGGATATAGATTATTGAATGATTTAAAAAAAGAAAACGTGCTGTCAATATTTTGGATATAAACTGACACAAACAACGTATCTCCATCCTGCAATTTTGCCTTACCCCACTGAAAAACATAATCGTTCAATCCATCACCATTTATATTTGTGGGATACTTATCGTAATGAAATAAGATTTGATATCCGTGGGGAATGCATACCTCTTTAGGTAAATCCTGTGACAATTCATCAAACCAAACTGTTCTATTACAATTTATGCTATCACTGTTTTTTTGAGCGTAAGCACAAGTCATCAAATTTGCGATGATTAATATCGCTAAAATTATTGTTTTCATATTTTTAAGGATTACAGTTATATAAAGATGATCTATATTCGTCATAATATTGTTGTCGTTCGTCCAGTCCATTCGTTCCTCCGTTCACTTTTTTTGTTATAAATTCGACATTGTCGGTATCCAATAGTTGCAAATTGTTATTAAAACGCAATAAAAAAAATGCCACAGCAGAAAAAATTTTCGCCTTATTATTAGTTGCAACCTCATCAGGATTGGTTTCCCAATAGAATGAAGTACCAAATGTGGAATTACATTTGTTGCATACGTTTTTATAATTACTACGACCTGTTAGCTGTATTGCCCCTCTACCAACAAATTTATATCCATCTTTACTCGCTTCATTGCCGTTGCCATTGATGTTTTGATAAATTTGACTAAATAACTTTTCATTTTTTTGATTTTTTTCAGTTTCTGTGTAAGAATTTTTCTTATATGCCCCATCATTTTTTGTATTGTACGAAATAGGAAATCTTATTGTATCCTTTGCTATGGCACTGCTACTTCCCCATTTGAATGTTTTTATCGTCTTGGCATCATATTGCCCTTTTTCATTTTTGGAAGCATCAACTAACTCATAAACGTTTAACCAAAAATACTGCAAGTAATCTTTATTATCCCAAAAATTCTGGTTAAAAAACATTTTCGAATTTGTGCTTGCAGGCCATGTATTTAAAACCACTTGTAGCCGATAGGATAAGTCTTCTTTAAATTTCTTGAAATTTCCACTTTCATGTTTTACTTGTGAAAAAAAATGCGCGTGTCTGCTACAAGTATTAAATTCGCCTTTTTCAAGTGCTTCATTGAACAAATTAACGTGTTCTTGTGTTAAATCTGTATTGTTTGGAAAAATCTGTCGTAGCTTAGTTAATGTCAAACTCAAATCTTTGCCACACACAGTGCAAGCAAAGTCAAGAAATTTATTCTCTATCTTAAACAAAAACGTATCAATATTATTATTTCTGTCTTTGATTAGTACGGCATACTGCCCTTTGGACAAAGAGTCCAACGGAAACGAAACTTTTTTATTTACGTCAATCTGCTTCCATTGATTTTCTGTCTTTGGATAAAATAAATTTTTATCACTCCACTCTGGCTTGTATATTATTTTTGTGCTTACAGTTGTTGAAGTATCCTCTTTTGTAGGCTCGTATTTCAGAGATAATTTATTTTCTTTTTTTGTGTTAATAAATGTCTTGTTTTTTGTTATAGTGCTGTCGCCGACATAGACAATATAATTGCCCTCAAACGCATTACTGTCACTTGTTCCAGCTCCCTTTTCAACTTCGTTCTCTTTTTTCTGTGTCGTCACATTTCCGTGTTCGTCAATAACAACACTATTTCCCTCATTATCCGCAATAACTATTGGTGCATTAGCAATATTGCCTGTGCTATCTTTGGATATTTCTATCTTTTTATCCTCACCATTGTCGCCAAATACGGTTACTGTGCAAACAGTATCCGCACTGCAATCTATTGTAGGAGCAATGCTGTCAGATATTGTGAAATCTACTACTATTGTGTCTTTCGGCGTTAGAGCGTCAGCGATAGTATTAATGTCTTCCGTTATAGCATCCACATCTATAAGCAAAGAGGGATCATTTACACTTTCACCACTGACCCATAAAATCTGTTTGTCAGTATTTACTTTTAAATCCCGAAAATTCATCAAAATTTTCACACTCCAAATTTTAATCCAAAAATCAAGTTGTCCTTT
>JAISPZ010000109.1 GCA_031274555.1 Bacteroidales bacterium
CTGTTGCACGAGGTTAAGCGCAGCGAATGCTGCGTTCATCTTGCTTTCTTGTTCAGAGGTGAGGCTCTCGGTTTTGGCAAGTTCGGAATTGAGGTCTTCGGTGGTCTGTGCGGGCGCAAGGCCAACGAAAACAACAAATGATAGTATTAAAAGAGTATATAAATTTTTCATTGCTTTATTTTGTAAAGGTATTAGATTTTTAAGTGACTACCAAATGTTTATGTTTTAATGTATATTTATCATGGAGTTTAGAGGCTCTATTATGTACATTACCAATCCCAAAGATTGTAATATACAGATGGTTCTTTATTGATTTTGTAATTTTTATTTAATTTGAAAAATAATCTCATTTTTTCTACCTCATCGGATTGTTTATATCGTTCGTCAGAAAAATCAAATTCAACTATACGTCTGAGAATAGGGATAGCATGATATTTGTGATACTCTTTATATCCTCCATATTCTTCTGGTAATAAATGATAACCGTCAGAGTACAACCAATCTTTTAATAAATAATTTATTACTTCTTTCTGCAAGATAAAGGCTATCTCATTTTCTGACCGCTTAAAACTATTGCTTTTTTTTATCATTGATACGCAGTAATTTAATGCCTCTTTATCTCCCAATCGAGCCAATGCAATATATATCCAATTAAGTTTTTTTGGGTTGTATTTTTCCAACACCTTTAGTATTTGTTTTATTTTTCCACGTTCTGTATCCATATATAACCTTGCAGCAATCAAACAATTATTTATATGGTATTTCATCAGATATTCAAAATCACTAGTACCCTTTTCTCTATGCTCATAAATAGCTGCTATTTTTTTACCATCAAAATCATTTAACGCCCTTGAGATTATTTGCAGTTGTTTTTCGTTGTAATACGCTCTACTTATATTCATTAAACATTCTTCTTGTATGTAAGCTATATTCTCCAAATAGTAAGAAGTGTCTGATACAATTTGTAAAAATTTGTTCAAATAGAGAGAAAAATCTTTTTTTTGTTTTTTATTTTCAAAAAAATATTTTCTATAATACTGAAAAAAAATATTTTGTAAATCTTTATTTTTTGTGGTGTCATACTTAAACATTATGCTTTCGTAAAAAACATAATCATTCTTTTTATCAGAAAGCAAATGCTTTATGGAGTCTTCCTCATACCTATATAAAATTGTACGCGGAGGAACTATGGTACGCGTAATACGACCGATACGTTCATTGTAAAGATTTGTGTCATAAGTTCTCACGCAAACTTCTTTGACATATCTTTCAAAATCAGACTCTTGTGCCCATGCTTTGGCTGTACAGAGTATTAAAAATAAAACGGTTATTTTCTTCATCGTTATCTAGGGCTGTGATCATTTGGATTAGAACTTTCATCTCTTAAATCGTCCCAATGATACTTTCTAACTTTATCTCTTGGCCAATTTGCATTAGACCATTCCATAATTGTATTTGGATCTTTTTCTGTCCAGACACTACCAGGAGTCGTAGGACGTCGAGGATATGAGCGTATTCTAACATCGTGAAAAGGATGATCTAATTTGAAAACGCCATGACCAAGCTCGTGCGCTGCTGTTTTATAAACAGTAGGATTCGTTGTACCATTATCTTTTCTATAATGAAATATACCTACTGCATCATGAAAACCAAAACGTCCATTTTGATTGTTTTCAGAAGGATAATCTATAATGCATAAATGGGTAACATCTCTTTCGTTTGCAAAATACTGAAACACGGTGTTTCGTTCCAGCGGTGAATTAGACTCAAACATTCCATCCTTATTTAAGTCATAATTAATCACTTTATGCACCGTATCATAAGTTATATTAACTTTAACAACCGCCTGCTTGTAGATATTATTAATTGTTGTTTCAAAATCACTTAATGAAAGATTTGTCGAAACGGTATTAATATTATAGGCTCTTGAGTCGCACATTTTATTTGGACCCGCAATGATAACGCTATCGTTATGGGTAGGACGGTAAACAACCGAATCATCTCCATCGGGACTGGTGTCTAAAAACCTATTATTTCCACTTAAGACCACAGGTGTTGTTTCAGAGGTGGTCATATCACCGAAGTTAATAGCTTGCACGTCATCATTTTCTTCGTCAATATTAACTATTTTAATATCAACTGTTTTTAACTCGTATGCTGCAATATTTAGACGCATACTGTCGCTTATAAAATTATCTATTTTTACTCCCACATAGCCACTGTCGGCTCTTGACGACAAACTTACACTTCCACTATTTGACGTTAAATTGCCAACAGTGATTAAAGGATTGGACGTAAAAAGAGAAACTTTATTTTCAGCACCAAGAGGTAGCACTATAACTTTTACCACATCTTCATCATCACCGTCTTTTTTTAAAGACTTCCAAGGGATACCTTCTCTATAAGATTGGTATAAATCTTCTTTTTCTTTATTGTTTTCATCAAACCCCCACTTTTGACTGGGGTCTTCTTCAAATCTCACATCTACTACGACTATATTACATCGCAGTGTGTCCCTATGCGAAGTAGTACTTAAGATACTGCCATTTATGTCGGACGAGGTAATATCGGGTATATAATTTGCGGTGGCAGAATCGATTACTTCCACCGTACTGCTCCATACAGAGCTGCCATCAAACTTTGTAGTACTATCTTTGTATGCTTCTATCTTATATCGTTCTTTTGATTTAGGCAAGAAAATCGTTTCCCCACTGTAAAACTTATGCCCCTCTATTGAATAAAATGGTTTATTTTTGCGTTGCTCAACATTGTCTGTACCTGTGCTTTCTTTTTTCTGTATCGTCACATTTCCATTTTCGTCAATAACAACACTATTACCCTCGTTGTCTGTAATCACTATAGGTGCGTCAGCAATATTGCCTGTGCTGTCTTTCGGTATTTCTACTTTTTCCGTTTCACCATTGTCACCTGTGACTGTTACAGTGCAAACTGTGTCTGCACTGCAATCTATTGTTGGGGCTATGCTGTCAGAAATAGTGAGATTTAATGCTATCGTATCTTTTGGGGTTAATGCGTCAGCAATGGCTTCAATGTCTTCAGTTATGGCATCCACATCCACGAGCAGAGAGGGGTCATTTACACTTTCACCACTGACCCATAAAATCTGTTTGTCAGTATTTACTTTTAAATCCCGAAAATTCATCAAAATTTTCACACTCCAAATTTTAATCCAAAAATCAAGTTGTCCTTT
>JAISPZ010000002.1 GCA_031274555.1 Bacteroidales bacterium
CTATGTTCGCGCTAACAATAAGCGCAACAATCAATAATAATTTTGATAACTTATTCATATCTTTTTTAGTTTAGTTTATTTGGTGTTTAAGTCGTAATTCGTAATTGAAAAGTCGTGTCAGCAGGAATTGACAATTGACAATTAACAATTGACAATTTATAACGTAATTGAACAGTCGCGTCAGCCGTAATTGACAATTGACAATTAACAATTGACAATTTGATGTAGTGTCCCAAAAACTGCGCCGTCTTTATATGCCATAAATGGCATATAAAGACGGCGCTTAAAAAATTTGTCGCAATTGCAAGTGGGTTTTCTTTCAATAATTTTATGCCGTTATCAACAGCATAAACAACAGACGTAATTAAATTACACCTGTTTAAGCCCAATGCTTTTAAAATAAAAATTTTTACGAATACAACAAAAGTGGCTAAAACACACCCGTTTAAGCGTAATAATCTTTTAATAAAATTTTTTGAAAAAACGCAAGACGTAGAATACGTCAGGCAGTTATGATGCTCCCTGCTCCCTGCTCCCTGCTCCTTAGACACAAAACTCCACATTCGGGGCATGGCGCAAGCGACACTGACCTCGACCCTGCAGACGTGTATGCAGATGTGAGAGATGTTAAAAATACGGAAGACAGATTGTTCATTTTTTGACTTTTGAAATATATGATATGTATTAAAATCAATACGACTACTTAACAACGAAAAGATCAATGGCGGTCAATCCTGCAAAGGTACACATAAATTATAACTTTTCTAATGGCACATTTGGGCACATCAGGGCAAACGCATTATAAAATTATCTAACAGATATACAGTGATTTGTAAAACTGAATTTTATCAATTTTTGCAAAAACAGCAAAAGCATGCGTTTGATTATCAGGATATTATACGCATACAATATTTATAATGCGTTTGCCCTGTTGGGCACATTTACATTCGAGGTGCTGCAAATTGTTAATAACTTACATTCGACACCGCAAAATGAAAATATGCCATCACATTTTAGTGATGACGAAATTCTTTGTAATATGATTTTATTGTGAAATTTCCTAATTTTGCTGACAGAATGAAGAAAAATTTTGATACAGCCCCTGCCCTTGTTTCACGCATTACTTCACGAGTGCGTTTTAGCGAACTTGACCCCATGCAGATTGTTTGGCATGGTAATTATGTGAGATATTTTGAAGATGGCAGACAGCATTTTGGTGAAGAATATAGTGGCCTTGGGTATATGGATATGTACTCTAACGGATATACCGCACCTCTCGTTGAACTGAATGTCGAATATCTTAAACCTCTCGGTTATCACGACAGTGTTATTATCGAAACACGCTATATCAGATGCGATGCAGCAAAAATTATTTTTGAATATTGTCTTTATCGCGAAGCAGATAACAGTCTTGTTTGCAGAGGAAGAACCGTGCAAGCATTTGTTGATTTGAACGGTGCTCTCCAACTTAATAATCCTGAATTTTATCTTGAATGGAAAAGAAAGTGGAACATCGAATAGCGTATCTTGGCTCGTCGAGCATGCGTTGCGCACTCGGTAATTCTACCGAAAATGTTTTTGAACGTATCATGCGCTACGAAAGTGGTGTTAAAGATGGTTTTGCACATACCGAACAGCATTACGAAAGTATTGAAGCTCTCGCTATTCCTTGTATTGATGAGGTGCTTGAAAATTCTGACGTTTCACTTGCTACCCCCGATACACTGCTTATTCTCTCTACCACAAAGGGAAATGTGCAGCTGCTGGAAAAAGGGGGTGCGGGGGACGGTGGGTTGAGGGGTGCGGGGGACGGTGGGTTGAGGGGTGTTCCTGAAGATGTTTTTCTCGGCGTTACTGCGAATAAAATTGCGTCACATTTTAATGCTGCAAATAAACCGCTCGTTATTTCAAACGCTTGTATATCGGGAGTTTCAGCAATTATCGTTGCACAGAGATTAGTCGCCGATGGAACTTATAATAATGTCGTCGTAGTTGGAGCAGATATTCTATGTCCGTTTATTGTTGAGGGATTTCGCTCGTTTAAGTCGCTTGATAGCAACCGCTGTAAGCCTTATGACACAATGCGTTCAGGACTTAATCTTGGCGAGGGTTGCGGAACTGTACTTGTCACTTCTTTTGCTGATAAGGCTGTACAACCTGTCGTAACAGTGTGCGGAGGAAGCATTTCTAATGACGCAAATCATATTTCGGGTCCCTCGCGTACAGGCGATGGACTTTATTTTGCGATGAAAAAGGCTGTGGAAAATAGTGGTATAACATTCGACGATATTTCTTTCCTTAATATGCACGGTACTGCTACCGCCTACAATGATGATATGGAAAGTAAGGCTGTTAATCTTGCGGGATTAAACGATGTTCCACTGAATGGACTTAAATCTTACCTTGGACATACACTTGGTGCTTCTGGAGTGATTGAGGTAGTCCTTGCGGCGGAACAAATGAGACGTGGTATCGTTTTTGGGACTCTGGGATATGAAAATAATGGTGTTGCTTGTCCACTGAATGTTTGTGGTGAACATCGTTTGGTGGGGGGAGCGCGGGGGACGTGCGGGGAACGTGCGGGGGGTGAGCGGGGGAGCGGCGATGGAATGGGCGCAGGAGCGGCGGGGAGTGAGCGCAGGGGTAGCGTGGGGATGGGCGCAGGAGTAGCGGGGAGTGAGCGCAGGGGTAGCAGGGATGTGTGCGAGGGGGCAGCGGGGGGCGCGGGTGGAAGCGCGGGAGTCGCGGGGGATGTGCGGGGGAGCGGCGAAGGGATGTGGGGAGTGCGTTATGCGCTGAAAACTGCGTCGGGGTTTGGGGGATGTAACGCGGCGGTGGTGCTTGCGGAGTGCGGGGGAGTGAGCGAGGGGGCTGTGCAGGGGAATGACGGTGGTATGCAAAGGACGGACGAGGACACGGGGGAGTGCGGGGGGCACGTGAGGGATAGTAGCGGATATCCTTTTGCGAGTTGTCAAACAGGTGGATATAGAACAGATGAATGTGCTTTGCAGAACGATGACAGTTGCAGAGAAGTCGTAAACGAGCAAAAGATAGGAGCGGATAGCCCGACCCTGCGGAAAGGCACTTCGCTGGAAACGGAGAGAATTTTTTGCGGTAGTCCTGCTGTTCGCAAGAGTGTTTCCTTGCCGTCCGCAGGGGCACGCCCAAATTTTGATGAGTTTATTCGCGAAAAATATCATGGGCTTGGTCAGCCGAATTTGAAATTTTTTAAGATGGATAATCTTGCGAAATTGGGATATGTGGCTGCGGCAGAGTTACTTGATGATTATGATTTTGAGCCTTCGGAAATCGGTATTGTGCTTTCAAATCATAGTGCTTCGCTTGATACTGATATTCGTCATCAGCGGGTATTGACTTCGCCTGCGGTGTTCGTTTATACGCTCCCTAACGTTACGGCGGGGGAAATTTGTATCCATCATCATATTATGGGTGAGAATACTTTTTTTATTGATGCTTCGCCTGAATTTATTGAGCGGTACGCGCGTTCGCTTATTGAAAGTGGTGAACTTAAAGCTGTGATTTTTGGGGAGGTTGAATTGTTTAAAGAAAATTATTATGCAAATCTTAAATTATTATGTCTGTAAATCCGCAAATAGAAGCATCGTGGCTTTCGGTGTTGCAAGATGAATTTCAAAAGCCGTATTTTTCTGAATTGAAAAATTTTCTTGTAGAGGAAAAACGGCGTTTTGCTGTGTATCCTGCTGGAAACAAAATGTTTGAGGCGTTTAATCGTACGCCGTTTGATAATGTAAAGGTTGTGCTTCTCGGTCAAGATCCTTACCATGGCTATGGGCAAGCCGAAGGGCTTTGTTTCTCTGTTCCTGATGGAGTCAGGATGCCGCCGTCACTGATAAATATCCTGAAAGAGTTGCAGGATGATTTGGGCTATCCTTTCCCAAAAAGTGGTCATCTTGGAAAGTGGGCGGACCAGGGTGTGCTGCTTTTGAACGCGACGTTAAGTGTGCGAAATGGTCAGGCTGGCTCTCATCAAAATCATGGTTGGGAGATATTTACGGACGAAATTATAAAGCAACTTTCTATTCGCAAAACAGGACTTGTGTTTATCCTTTGGGGCAGTTATGCAATTTCAAAAAAGAAACTTATAGATTTGTCAAGACATCACGTCCTTGAAACTGTTCACCCATCTCCCCTCTCGGCTCACAGGGGCTTCTTCGGCTGTCGCCACTTTTCAAAAACTAACGCATTGCTCGCTACTCCTATTGATTGGCAATTGTAGTCCACGTCCGCGCCACAATTGCAGTCCGCACTGCCATTACAAGCTCACCGTAACCGTCTGCCCGGGTTCAATGGAAAAAGTTTTTTCGCGGGTGGCAGACGAGCGCATATTGTGTTTGGAGCGATTTATTACTTTGTAATGACCGGGCTGCAAATAAAGCGTTTCCGTTTTGGAGTACTCCTCGAAGTTATAGACTAACTCCATCTTCCCATTTTGTTTCACACTGTATAGCGAACCAAAGCCCTCAACGGTGCGCTGAAAAACAAGAATACCCGACATTGGAATTTCTATGGTTGTCGTCCTGCGCTCATCAATGCTTACTTTTGGCAAAACAATGCGTGGAAGCGAAAGGATTTCAACATCATAAAGCCCTGTAAGATATTTTCTCGTTTCGTTCAAGTACTGCACGTTTAGTATGCTGTTACTGTCCGCACAGCGTATCACGCAAGGGATTTTACTTGCACGCGAGCCACTCATCTTTATTTGTAACATCCCCTGGGGAACACTTACCGCTATGATGTTATGCAGCCCTGTATTGACTACAATAGAATTTTTTCTAACAGGTGGAATTGTTTGCACTTCCAAGTCATAGACTCTTAGCGGGTCAAGGGTGACAGTATCTGGAGTACCTCGATAATTCAACGTATGAACATAGTTATATACAACATGACCCGAAACGTGGTCGTAAAAAGTCATATTTATATTCGTTTCGGTTGGTTTTCCACTTTTATCAAGAAGATTTACCTGTGCCGTAGTGGAGTTGAGTGCCTGCGAAATAACAACGTTAAAAGCATTGACAAAATCCTGTTCTTTTGAAGCGTCAAAATATTCACCGACACAGTCAAAACTATTGGAAAAATCGTCACCAACACCTATGATAAATGGCTTTAGAGAAATTCCTTTTTTTTGCAAATATAGCGACGCTTCGCAAGGGTCACCGTCACATTCTTCTATTCCATCTGTAATGAGAATGATGATATTGCGACAATTGTGACATGGGGGGAAGTCTTCGACAGCTTGTTCAAGCGAATAGGCAATGGGGGTAGCGCCCTTTGGAACAAGGTTTTTTATTTTATTGGTAATCTTTTTTATATTGTTTGTATTGTCGGGGGAAAACGGAACTTCAAGTTTTGTATCATGGCAATCAAGCGGTGGATACTGACTTTGGTGTCCATAAATGCGGAGAGCCATTTGAAGACGAGGGACATTCTGCAAACTGTCAAGCATTTCGATTAAAAGTCGCTTCGTTATTTTCATCTTTGTATCGCTCTGCCAGCGGGCGTTCATTGAATTTGAAGCGTCGTAAATAATAAGAATGCGGTTAAGCATCTTCGTATCAAGATCGTCCGTCACGTTTATTTTTTGAGCATACGTGTGCGAAAATGCGAACAAAAACGCGAAGACGAAACCCGAAATAATAAAAATTTTCTTCATAAAAAGATTTTCCAAAGTTACAAAAATCTCTGTCAATTTGGCACATTGGCATATTTGCAAATTGAGGTGCTATAAACTGTTAGTAACTTACGATCAACATCTCAAACCTTTATTTCACGATATGCGAAAATACCACATTTTTACTAACTTTGCAGGATAATGACGATAAACGAAAAAGGCATCGAGAAAAGGCGTTTGCGTGGCTCTAATGTTACGACCGTCTTTTCCATAACACTTGTTCTTTTCTTGCTTGGTGTACAGGCGATTATGCTTTGCTATACGCAAAAAATATCTGATTACGTCAAAGAACGTATCGGTCTTACCGTTGTTATAAAAGAATTTACCCGCGAACAGGACATAAAAGAATTACAGGAAAAGATAGATAATATGCCTTTTGTGCGCTCCACCGAATATATCACAAAAGAGCAGGCTGCAAAAAATCTTAAAGCGGATTTGGGCGAAGATTTTATTGATTTCTTGGGTTACAACCCGCTCCTACCGTCAATAGAAGTGCACTTTAAGCACGATTATCTGCACAACGATAGTATCGCAGATTTTGAAAAGGAGATAACACGCTTCCACCTCGTAAAAGAAATTTATTATCAGGAAGATCTCATAAGTTTCGTCAATGATAACGTAGAAAAAATAAGTATTTATCTCATGGCTTTCTGCCTGATAACTCTGCTTGTCGCAATATTGCTCATAAACAATACGATGCGCCTCTTGATATATTCAAAACGCTTTAATATTCACACAATGCAATTGGTCGGAGCACGTTCCTCATTTATTCGCCGACCATTTATCTATACCGGTCTAATTCAGGGTGTTATAGGTGCTATATTAGCGATTTTGTTACTGTCGGCAGGTCTTTTTTACATGAACGAAAAAATGCCCACAATCATCTCATATAACGACATTTATACAATTTCGATTGTGTTCGCATTTTTAATTTTTATTGGAATATTTTTCACGATGCTGTCCACATATATTTCCGTAACAAGGTATATACGAATGCGTTCGAGCGATAAAATACATCGAGGGTGAGAAAGAATGTAGAATTTAGAATGTAGAATGTAGAATTGCTGACGCAGTTGTTAATTGTCAATTGTTAATTGTCAATTGTCAATTAGGCTGACGCACTTGTTAATTTAGAATTTAGAATGTAGAATTGCTGACGCAGTTGTTAATTGTCAATTGTTAATTGTCAATTGTCAATTAGGCTGACGCGAATTAGAATGTAGAATTGCTGACGCACTCGCTGTTTGTGCTGATTGTAATTGACAGATGTAGAGCTGGAAATGTAGAATTTGGAATTGTCATCCAGTGTGTATTATTACGCCCTGCTAAATTCTAAATCCTAAGTTCTCAATTCTAACGCAACCCAACAGCAGCGACAATGACGAAATTTTAGAATTATAAAAAAAAACTACTTATGAGTAAAACCATAAAAAAAACGCAGGCGAACAAAGTTATCGCAGAAAGAAAAAAGTCTTTTGACTTTGCATTTGAAAAAGAGAATTACATTTTAATGATTATCGGACTTGTTGTGCTTGCCATCGGGTATCTGCTGATGGTCGGCGGAGGCAGCGAAGACCCCGATGTATTTAATTACGATATTTTTTCTTTCAGAAGAGTTGTGCTCTCTCCTATTGTTCTTGTGGCAGGTATGCTTATTGAAGTTGTTGCCATAATGAAGAAACCGAAAAAGAACAACACGGATGACGTGGCTTGAAGCACTACTGCTCGGTATTATACAGGGACTGACGGAATTTCTACCCGTTAGCAGCAGCGGTCACATCGAGATTGGCAAAGCACTTTTCAACATTCATACAACTGACGATTTACTTTTCACTGTCGTAGTACATGGTGCTACTGTATTAAGTACAATAGTTGTTTTTTGGAAAGATATTGCTTCGCTTTTTTGTGGACTGTTTAAATGGCGAAATCCTGAAACAAACAGAATTAATGATAGCACATCATACGTAGCAAAAATTCTTTTGTCGTGCGTTCCTGTTATTATTGTAGGTTTATTTTTCAAAGATACCGTTGAACTGTTTTTTGGCTCGGGACTAATGCTTGTAGGTGTTATGCTTCTTGTTACGGCGGCATTGCTTACGTTGGCACAGTTTCTCGCGAGTGGAAAATATTCCATTCGTTACAAGGATGCTTTTATTATCGGCATTGCGCAAGCAATGGCTGTGTTGCCAGGTCTCTCACGTTCGGGAACAACAATAGCAACAGGACTATTACTTGGAAATAAACGCGAAGAAATTGCTCGCTTTTCCTTTTTAATGGTGCTTATCCCTATTATCGGCGAAAATGTTTTAGAACTTTTTTCAGGTGATTTTCTCTCAAGCAGTATCGGTCTTCTGCCACTGATGACAGGGTTTGTAGCGGCGTTTATATCGGGATTGTTCGCGTGTAAATTTATGATAAATATAGTCAGGAAAGGAAAACTTTTGTACTTCGCGATATATTGTTTTGCCGTTGGGCTGACTGTTCTGTTCGTGCTGTGTTGAGACAATTACGCTTTGAATGAAAAATTAAACGTATGAAAAAGTTTTTTACATATTTATTTCTTGCCGCTGCCCCAGCCGTGCAAGCACAGCAGGGATGGGAGTCGCACAATAGGGAGCGTGCAAAACCTGTTTTTGAAAAGGCATATCGTGCTTACCGAGAGGGCGACAGTGAAACTGCATTTAAATATGTCAATAAGGCGATTGAATTATATCCTGAATATCCTCAAGCATGGCTTCAAAAGGCGATAATTTATGAGGATAAAAAAATTATTGACAGTGCAATTTTATGTTACAGAAATGCTCTTAATTTTGACCCTGACATTTTCCCTAATGCTTATTATACTTTGGGAAGATTGGAAAATTCTATGGGTATGTACAGTGAAGCCGACAGCAATCTTGCAAAATTTCTCTCTCATCCTAAAGCTACGAGTGACAACCTTCGCAATAAGGCGGAACTTCTGCGGGCGAAGAACGGCGAAGCGTTAAAACTCGCAACTTCGAGCGTGCCATTTGAGCCGTTTAATTTGGGTGAAAACATAAATACAGAATACGACGAATACTTCCCTGTTATTACACTTGACGGTCGTTCAATAATAATCACGCGCCGTTATATGCGTACCGACCCTGCCCCGCATTTGGAAGAAGATTTTTTTATTTCTACGCGCGACTCTTTGGGTGTCTTCGCAAAGGCGTTGCGTGTTCCTGAGCCGATAAATTCCAACAACAACGAGGGTGCACAATCTCTTTCTGCGGATGGACGTTATATGTTTTTCTCAATTTGTGAGGAGCGTAAAGAGATGGGTTTTGGCTCATGCGATTTATGGTGTTCCAGATTTACAAACGGAGCTTGGAGCAAGCCATTCAATCTTGGAGCACCTGTAAATACTGAATATTGGGAGAGTCAGCCGTCGTTTTCTTCTGACGGCAGGACACTTTATTTCTGCTCCAATCGTCGTGGCGGGTATGGTTCGGGCGATATTTGGAAAACAATGCTGCAGGATAATGGAACATGGTCAGAGCCGCAAAATCTCGGCTCTGTGATAAATACTTCGGGAATGGAAAATTCGCCATTTATCCACCCTGACCAAAAGACACTTTATTTTTCTTCTAACGGTCATGCGGGGCTTGGTGGAATGGACATTTTTATTGCTCGAATTAAAGAGGACGGCACGTTTGAAAAACCGATAAATATTGGTTTCCCCATAAACACTTATGCGGATGAAAAGACGTTAAGTGTAAATCGCACAGGCGACACTGCCTACTTCGCATCCGACAAACTTAACGGTTTTGGCGGGGACGATATTTACGCATTTGCTCTCTATGAACAGGCACGCCCACAGGCTGTTTCGTACATGAAAGGTCGTGTGCTTGACGCGGTTACGCTTCAGCCGTTAGAGGCGTTTTTTGAACTGATAAATGTTGAGAGTGGAAAGCACAAAGTGGAGTCGTATTCCGACAGCAAATCGGGTGAGTTTATTGTTGCACTGCCTATTGATGAGGAGTTTGCTCTCAACGTTTCAAAAAGTGGTTATTTATTTTATTCGGAACATATTTCACTGACGGACAAAAACAGCAATGAACCTTTTGAAAAAGATATTCTGCTTTCAAAGATTGTTGCCGGTGAAAAGATTGTACTGAACAATGTGTTTTTTGCTATTGATAAGGCTGATCTACGCGATGAGTCGTTTGTTGAATTGGACAAGCTTGTGGATTTTCTAAAAAACAATCCCGATGTACGGATTGAGATAAGCGGTCATACGGATAACACAGGTGGCGAGATGCGCAATCAAACGTTGTCGCAGGAAAGAGCTAAAGCGGTCGTAGATTATCTGGCAGGAAAGGGTATTGACACCAATCGTATGGTTTCCATCGGCTATGGCTCAAGTAAGCCTGTCGCTAATAACGATACGGAAGATAATCGTGCGCTGAACAGGCGTACGGAAGTTAAAATTTTGTGATATGTTTGATCCTAATGCGGCTTTAGAGCCAAACGGTAATTATTTTGGTTTTCCATTTTCTCTCGAAGAGTCAAAGTTGATATTGATTTCTGTGCCTTGGGATGTTACTGCTTCTTACAAAAGTGGTACGGCAAAAGGTCCACAGGCGATTATGGATGCTTCGCTGCAACTTGATTTTTACGACGAGGTAATCCCAAATGCATGGGAACTCGGCATCGGCACTCTACCGTTAAACGATAGTGCTGCTATACGGCGTTCTTCGATAGAGTTACGTGATTTGTCATCCGATTTATCGCTCGTTAATGCTGCTTGCAGTCATCTTAACGAATGGGTTTTTGAAACGTCTGATTATTGGCTCGGCAAAAATAAAAAAGTGGGTATAGTGGGGGGCGAGCACAGTGTTCCTCTCGGCTATTTACAAGCACTCGCCAAACGTTACGACAATTTTGGTATTCTTCATTTTGATGCTCACGCCGACTTGCGAGACGGCTATGAGGGACTTGAATTTTCGCATGCTTCCATTATGTATAACGCATTAAAGATTTTGCAAGTGGAGCGTTTAGTGCAGGTGGGCATAAGGGATGTATCGCCACGAGAAATGGATATTGCAAAAGCGCAGGGCAATCGTGTTGTGCAATTTTCCGACAGGATGTTACAAAATTCTTTATTCAATGGCTCAACATGGCATGAACAATGCGAAAAAATAATTTCGACATTGCCCGAAAAAATTTATATAAGTTTTGACATTGACGCGCTCGACCCATCGCTTTGTCCGCATACAGGAACACCTGTACCAAGCGGTATTTCATTTGCGCAGGTGCGATACTTCTTGGAGATGCTTCAACTGTCAAAAAAAGAAATTATAGGTTTTGACCTTTGTGAAGTCGCCCCTGCGGAAGGTGATGAGTGGGACGGAAACGTTGGCGCAAGAGTGCTGTATATGCTCTCGAACGCGTGCTTGTTGCAAAACGTGTAGACGAACATTCTACACCGCAGGGGCACACCCTATAAATTGCAGAACTCGCGATAGTCGCAAAATCCACACGCGCCACCGAACTCAGTGCGTTTGTCTTCACGCTGTGTAAAGGGAATGTTCTCGTTCAGAAAATCGTCTTTGAAAAATCGCGAAAAGGAGTCGTCAAAAATGTCTTTTACATCGTTGTACGTTTTTGCATCTGGCTTGATTTTAGAGGCGACAGGCACGGCGCAACGCTCCATGTCGGCAATGGCGAAGAGTAGAATTGGCACAACTTTTTCGTATTTTTCGGAAAGAATTTTTGAATAGAGGAGTAATTGAAAAAGGTAGGCTTCTCTGTATTTTCGCGCTTCTGAAAACATCGTTATTCCATTGTTAAAATCGTCATCGGATGGAAGTTTACCTGTCTTAAAATCATGTATATATACCGTTCCGTCTTTTTCAATAAGACGGTCTATAATTCCGCCTACAGAAAAATTTTTTTCTATATTTATAGAGCATTTTTCTTCCAAACCAAGAACGTTAAACGGTGCCATATTTATATCGTATTCAAGAATGTTTTGCACCATTTGTTTCACAATATTAAAATAGAGTATCTGCCCGCCATTGTAGGAGCTAAGTTGCGTGTTACAATCGTTAAAAAGTACTTTGTTAAATGCCTCTAAAATGAATTTATCTGCCTCGTTTAAACTGTCTTCTATCTGCGCTCTATTGACTTCAAAAGGGAATTTATTTTCTCCAATTTCTTTATAAATAATTTCAATCGTTTTATGCAAAAGATTTCCGATAGTGGCGGCACTTAAATCGTCTTCCATGACATCCGTTTCGTTTTTAAGTTTGAGTATTTTTCTGAAATAATATTTCATTTTGCAATCGATGTACATATTCATTGCAGAGGGAGAGATGATGTCCTGCTCATTGCTTGGAAGAATTTTAGGCGCGGACGGAAGTGGCTGCCACGCTATTATTTTCTTTTTTAAGTTGAGTTGCTTAAATTCTATTTCACGATTGAGTTCGTTGTTGAGTTGCATTAAAAATCTGCTTTTCTCACCCTTGCCTATTGTGCTATCAGTAGAGTACGCAAAATGTATGTTTTTTGCTCGCTGGATAAGACGATAAAAATTGTAGGCAGAGATAGCATCGTTTTTTTCTATATCTGCCATTCCGTAATGGTGACGCAAGAAAAGCGGAATAAATGTGCCGTCGGGGAAATTTTTAGGTATTATCCCCTCGTTCGCAGAAAGTATAAGTAAATTATCAAAGTCCATACTGCGTGTGTCCGACATTGCCATAATATGCAAGCCTGTATCGGGGTCTGTGCTGAAAGGAACTTTTTCTGTTCCGAATATTTGAAGTAACAATCGCGAAATTGTTTTTTTATTTATGAATGAAGTTTGCCCTGTTTGTGATGTTTGTGATGTTTGTGATGTTTGTGAAGTTTGTGATGTTTGCAGCGTTTGCAGTAAAGAAATATTTTTTATTTTTTTTAATATTTTTTTTATCCAGTCTAACGCCTGAAATTCCATTGCAGAATGTTCTCTCATCTGCTCAGCAATATTTAGCAAAGAATTTACAAGTTCGTCAGCACTGCACGTTGAATTTTCTAATTCTATCAGTTTTTCTTCTATAATCGCTGCAACAGCGGTCTGCCTTAATGGAACGTTGATGGAAATATTGTACGCATTTACTTCGTTCGGAATGGAATTTATCACAGGGAAAAGCAACATCTCATCGCAGAGTATAATCGCTGTCTTTGCATCGGAAAAATCTGTAACACCTGTGCTCTTGATAAATTCGGGAATATATGATATTTGCGCAGTTGCATTAGGTGCTTCAACAATTACCATTTTTTCTATATTGCTAAAATTGTCAGACTTCATCGACATTTCATTACCAAATTTATCTGCATATTTCACGACATATTTTCCTGCCTCTCTACCCTTATAAAATTCGTCGTAATCCCAAAAAAATAATGCTTTGTCCTTGAAATTTTCCATAAATAAAATTTCTGTTTTTGAAAGCTCACCAAAACCTGCAAAAACAAATTTCTTGTTTTCAAACGTTTCTTTCTGGAGTTTATTTTCTATCGCATCACGCATTACTAATCCCTCGTAACCAATTCCTTTCTCTTTAAGTGTCTGTCTAAAATCTTCATATACCTCGTAGAGATTGTCCCAAATAGAAAAGAATTTTTTTGAGAGAGGATCCGACTTGCTGTTTTTTGAAAAATTGAAAAAACGTTCTACAATTTCCTTTTGACTGTCGGAAAGATTTTGCCAATCGTCTTTCATTCTATCAAGGTCAGACAGGTGCATAAAAAGAAATTTCGCATCGACCATTTCCATATCTATTTCGCTGAAATCGTTTAAAAGAATTTCGCCGAAAGAATAAAATTCGTCGAGTGTTTCGACAGGATGAGTGGGGGCGGTGGTTGTTGCGGGAACGGTGGTGGTTGTTGCGGGAACGGTGGTGGTTGCGGGGGCGGTGGTGGTTGCGGGGACGGTGGTTGTTGCGGGGGCGGGGGGTGTTGCGGGGGCGGGGGGTGTTACTGTCACACAAAAGCAAATTTTAATGTACGACCGATAAAGCATTTCGACAAGTTCTATCTTTTCGATGGAGTCTTGCACCATTTTTAGAGCGGAGTTCTTCCTCAGCAGGTCAAAGGTATTGGAATATGTCGGTTCTGAAATTGTATGCGCAGCCAAATATCTTTTTAAAAATGTAATCGCCCTGTTAGACGGCTGCACAACTATAATATTTGAGAGGTCATCACCGTATTTTTCAACTATTTTTTTTGCAACTGTTTCTAAAAATGGTGACACAGAAGGAGCAGAAGATAATGATAACGGTGTATCATCGGCAACATCCCCGCTCGTTTGTAACGATGTATCATCACCGACAACACTGCCAACAATATCCCCGACGGAAATACTGCCGACTAGATCAATATCACCAATTGCGCCGACACCATAAGCGGAGCCAACAGTGCTTGCTGAATCAAAAATATAATTCTGAATTTTTTCTGCGCCCCTCTTTTTTGGGGGATTTTCCATAAAAAGAAAAAGGTTACTCCCCGCCCTTGTAAGTGCTACATAAAGCGTATTAAGGGTGTCCATCCTGTTCATCTTTTCTTCCTCAAAATAACTTTTGGAAAAAGTAGATTTTTCTAAATCCTTTCCAAAATTCATCGGAAGAACCGGTAGAGAAGAAAAATCACTGTCGGTATTTTCCACCCAAATTAACTCCCCCTTTTTTATATCGGACATTTGCCAATTTATGAAGGGCACTATCACTGTGTGGTATTCTAACCCTTTCGATTTGTGAATTGTTGTCACAAGAAGTCCGTCCCGCTCCATTCCCTGCTCAAGAGTTACGTTGCATAATTCTTTGTTCCAATAGGACAAGAAAGTGCTTATCGTGCAAGTATGATTTTTTGCAAACGTATTTACCTTGTCGAGAAATGTATATACAAACGCCTTTTCATCTTCCTGTGGATTGTATATTTTCAACAACCCATGCACCATATCTTGTAGCGATTTATTTTCTAAATGACTTATTTTTTCATAACTGAAATCAAAGAGAAACTGCCTTTCTGCAATATGCTTCATTTCCTCCTCATAAAGCCTGTTTTTTCTACTTTGTAGAGCACCGAGTGCGGATATGACGAACCTGACAGCATCGCAAGATTTAAGAGTGTAAGCAGCAGGATTTATTACAGAAAAATATCCTAATTTTTTCATCTCTGCAATGCCCTCACCACCCCCTGAAAATTCCGACAAATATTTTGCGATGTCTTTTATATCTTTATTCGCTCTGCATAATATTGCAATATCCTTCGGAAAAACTTTTTTAGTATAGAGTTTTTTTAGTGTGTCAATTAAACATTCATATTTTTTGTCGCCTTTTTTATCGTAACGAGTCACCTCAATATATCCGCCATCTTTGGATGTTTCAGGTAAATTCTGCACAACATTTCTGTACGCTTTTCTTATGTCTTCGTTATCTTTTTCTGTACCTAAGTTTTCAATAATTTTTGAAAATAGTTTATTATTAAATTCTATAATATTTTTTCGACTTCTGTAATTTGTTGAAAGATCTTCTACTGACACTTTCGTTTGACCTGCAAATGTTTCTTTCTCTATATTGTTCAAAATCTGCCAATCACCGTTACGAAAACGATATATTGACTGTTTCACGTCACCCACAATCATACAAAAATCATTATTCGAAATTATTTCTGACAGAAGATTTCTGAAATTCTGCCATTGCAGAAAAGAAGTGTCCTGAAATTCGTCTATCATAACACTTTTTATATTCGCTCCTATCTTCTCGTAAATAAAACTTGCATTGCTGTCACTCTCTTTTAGCATACCATGCAGCAGTACGGCAGTCTTTGAGAGCAAAAAACGCATATTTTCCCTGCTTTGAAGATCGACTTCCCTGTCAATATCCCCAATAAGTTCGAGTTGGAAAATATTGTCAAGAATTATTTTTGCAGTGTTGTAAAGTGCTTCATTCTTGGCTGCGGTTTCGGCTGCGGCTGCGGTTTCGGCTTCGTATGTTCTTATTATTTCCTTGCATTTGATTTTTAAATCCCTTATTACATTCGGATTATTCTTTAAAGCATATTGCAACTTCGGCGAATGAATTTGAAATTTCTCTGAAAAAAGATTTCTCACGCTAAATTCTATAAGACTATCCTTAATATTCCACTTATCATCCTGTTCAACTTTATGTTTTACATACTCCAATAATATATCAAGCGTTTTTTCGTTTCCCTTTTCAGACGCTTTGTTAATAAAGGCATTTACGGCATCTATTGTTATAATATTATTATTTAATTCTATATTGAATTTTGACCCCACGCCAAGTTCTCGTGCTAAATTTTGTACCACTTTAACAAAAAAACTGTCAATGGTTACTACCCAAAAACGACTATAATCATGAAGAATTTCGTCAAGGCGGAGTTTGGCTATCCTTGTTATGTCCTCGTCTGTGATGATTTTACGCAAATTCTGTTTTTGTAATTCGCTTCGTAGCGCATTTCTAAAACTAATCGCCTTACTATCTCTTACATTCTTTGACAGAGCGGAAAGTTCGGCAAGTATGCGTTGCTTCATTTCTGCTGTGGCATCGTTCGTAAAAGTTACGGCAAGAATATTACGATGGGCGTTATCACCCCCTGTAATCAACATCTTGACGTAGTGCAAAGCGAGCGTAAATGTCTTACCCGACCCCGCAGAGGCGTTATAGACAACAAAGTTTGAATTGGACATAATTATAAAAATAAGAAAGGGTTGCTACCTCGTGATTTCATCTTAAAGATGTAAGGGCAAATTTACATGAAATTATCGAATTACAGACGGACTTTTGTAAAACGGTGGGGAGATGTAAGGGCAAATTTACATGAAATTCTCGAATTACAGACGGACTTTTGTAAAACGGTGGGGATAAGATTTATAAAAAAAGGCAACACTGTAAGCCGGATTCTGTGACTGCTGTAAAAGCTGACTGCTGTCATTTATCTCGACGGAACATCGCTGTTCCGCTCTATCGAACTACCCCTCGCCAAAGAAGAAACCTATTCTATTGAGTAACCAAAGCCACTCACTGACGATATATTTGTTCTTTCAACCCATAAGGTTTACCTCACTCGCCTGTCACCAAACGTGTGCGTAGGCTCTTACCCTACGTTTTCACCCTTACCTTTGCAATGCAACGGCGGTATATTTTCTGTGGCACTTTCTGTTACGCACAAGTCCCCCCGTGCGCACCTTCCCGTTAGGAAGTATGGCGGTTTCGGTTGTCCAGACTTTCCTCGCAATTTTGCGCGACAGCACGTGTTGCCTTTTATTTTATCAAATATTCTTCGATTACTTTTATCAACTGTTCCCTGCTTGGAAGACCTGCCTCAACCGCAAGAAGCTCTCCCTTTTTATTCACATACATAAGGGTTGGAATACTCCTTATCTGAAAAACAGAAGACAGTTCACGGTTTTTGTCAGTATCTATTTTGTAGAATTTCACCTTGCCACGATACTCCCACGACAAATCGTCCATAATGGGAGCTAAACGTTTGCAGGGTCCGCACCATGTTGCATAAAAGTCCACAATACAGGGCATCTCTCCACCCTCGTAAACGAATTTTTGAGTGTTTTTTGCATAGTCAAAAATCTGCTGCTTAAACTGCTCTTGAGTAATATGAATTACTTGGCTTTCTTTCGGAGCGGCGATAGTTGCGGGTAATTGCTCGTTTTCCTCCACCTGTGATTTTATGCTATTTGCCCCACAAGCGGTAAAACAGATAATACTCGCAAGCACAAACATTTGTAATATTTTCATACGCTTATAATTTATTGACATTCTTGATTTTCTATTTAGGGTGTCAATGATTTGCAATTGTTTTTAACAGGTCGTATGGAACATTTAACTTGGGTGCCATACTCATTCCAGACAACTCTGCTTTGATGACTTAGCTCGCACGCCCCCCTACTACGCTACCACACTCGCGACAGACGGTTGCTTCGGTAACTTAAAAAAGTTCTGTACTTTGATTTTTCTTTCAAGCTGCATCATTCCGTAAAGCATCGCTTCTGGACGTGGCGGACACCCCGGCACATATACATCCACAGGAATAATCTCCTCTACTCCCTTGACCACATGATATGAGTCCTTAAATGGACCACCCGTCATCGCACAACTCCCCACCGCCATAACATACTTCGGTTCAGCCATCTGTTCATAAAGACGTTTCAACACAGGTGCCATCTTGTGAACAATCGTTCCACACACAAAAATAACATCCGCCTGACGTGGACTGTTACGAGTAATCTCCCACCCAAAACGGGCGAAATCACTACGAGCAGCACCAACACACATAAACTCTATGCCACAACAACTTGTTGCGAACGTAAGGGGCCACACAGAATGTGAACGTGCCCAATTCACAATGTCATTCAACACTCCAACCGCGACACTCACACCGCCTTTACGCAATTCATCCACATATTTTTCGAGGTATTCATTGTTGTTGAATTCCTCGTATTTCATATCTTTTACCTTGACGTTTTGTGCTTTCATTCGATTAATTTTACTTCCAAGACAACGCTCCTTTTTTCCATGCGTACGCCAACCCAAGCGCAAGCACAACGAGGAAAAAGGATACACAGACTAAGCCCTGCGTCCCTAAATCTTTCATTATTACAGCCCACGGAAAAAGCAGTACCGTTTCCACGTCAAATACCAAATATAAAATAGCAAAAAGGTAGTACCCTACTCTAAATTGCATCCACGACGACCCACGTGTGGGAATACCACATTCGTATGGTTCGCCTTTAAGTGCGTTAAAAGATCGTGGTGCGAGCAAAGATGCTATCACAAGTGCCGCAATAACCATTCCGATTGCGGTAATTATCGCTGTAAGAAAAAGTGCCGAATTAGTCATATTGTAAACGGTCGCAAAGGTACGAATTTTTGGCGTATAAATTTTAACCCGTAGGGAAAACGCATTTTAATTTGTGATTAATTGTAGTAAAAAATCACTATTCCATCCAGCTTTAAGTCGTTTTGAGCGCAAACTTTCTTTTCCTTTATCCTTTTTTAGTAGATTAAGCACTATCTTTCTCACTATTGCGAAGTTTTGTGCTACATTTTTGTTCCTTTTTCTTTGCATATCTTCCAGAAAAACAACATCCAACACCCGATGCAATTTGTTTTCCTAAAAAACACGACTTATTGTATCGTGAGAAGGAATAAGGTAGCCTCAAAAATTTTTTCAAAAACGACTGTTCGTTTTTCCGTATAATTCTATATTAAAAAACAGAAACTTTTAGGCTCGAAATCATCAGCCATAGTAAGCGGGACGATTTAAATGCGTTTGCCCTGTGAGCTTATCGCGTTCTCAAAACTTTGCAATGTCTTCCTGCCTAATACTGATCGTTTCGGACGTGCTATATGAGGTCACTTTCGTGGTATCCATACTATTAGAAGGAAGACTTTTTTGTTTTTCTGCCCACTTTTGTTTTTTCACAAAAAAATACGAGAAAAAGTTTGCAATTCTAAAACGAAGCTAAGAAAAAATGAGGCTAAGAAAAAAAAGCAAAGATTTACAGAGAGCTCTGCATATCTTTGCTCAAATGTGTGACCCCGGCAGGATTCAAACCTGCAACCTTCTGATCCGTAGTCAGATACTCTATTCAGTTGAGCTACGGGGCCATTATTATATCCTATAAAATGGGCTGCAAAGATACGATTTTTTTTGGAATTCCACAAGTCACGCCAAAATTTTTGATATGCTATACACTCGAAAATTGCGACACCCTTCCACAAAAATCGTTTAGCAGTTGATTTATGTTGTTTTGCGAAAAGTATAGTTTTTTGAGTATGTTGTTTGTTCTGTTTTTCGGAACTTGTGCCTACGGATTTTAAGTAGTTATGAGTGCCATTGTTTTTGTTTACAATGACCACATACTTGTACTGCCCTGTACTGCCCGAACGATTTTTTTACGTATAAATATACGCAAAAGTGCTATTTTTCAATTTGCGACTTAGCTATATACACTGTGTCGCTCGCACCCGCAGCAAGAATGGCGGATTTAAGACCTGCAACGTCGCCAGAGTACTTAACACCGCCGACAGGATTGCTTGAAAAACCTACGTAGTAATTGGTGGCATACACACTGCACACCACACTCGCGCTACACATAAGTGTAACAATCAATAATAATTTTGATAACTTATTCATATCTTTTTTTAGTTTAGTTTATTTGGTATTTAAGTCGTAATTGAAAAGCGCGTTAGCCATAATTCGTAATTGAACAGTCGCGTCAGCCGTAATTGACAATTGACAATTTGAATACCGTTGCCTGTAGTGTCCCAAAAACTGCACCGTCTTTATATGCCATTTATGGCATATAAAGACGGTGCTTAAAAAATTTATACCAACAAAAAGTCGGCATTTTCCTATAACTTCATTTTGAATTATGATGCCATTGACAGCATAAATAAAAAAGTCGTTACAGCATAACGATTTTAAAAGAAATTTTTTACGAATACTACCGACTTAGAATACGTCAGGCAGTTATGATGCTCCCTGCTCTTTAGGCACAAAACTCCACATTCGGGACACGACGCAAGCGACACTAACCTCGACTCCACAGACGTGTCTGCGGACGTGAGAGATGTTAAAAATACGGAAGACAGATTATTCATTCTTTGATTTTTGGAATATACTATACGAAAATCAACACTACGATCTAATTACAACAAAAGACCACCAACGGTCAATCCTGCAAAGGGTACACATAAATTTTTGAATTGCCAGCGCAAAATAAAATCAATTGCGAACCATTCGCCATTGAGGGCTTCGCTACCGTAAACTTAACCGTTGGAAACTTCTTCGCTATTGGTGGTTTCGCCGTCGGAAACTTCACTACCATTGACGCTACCGTTGGTGTCGCCAACTTCCACTTCGGGGGCTTCGGGAGCTTCGGTGGCTTCAGAAACTTCAGGAGTTTCTAAAACTTCTGGGGCTTCAAGAGTTTCAGGGGCTTCGGAAACTGCGGGGGCTTCGGAAACTTCGGGGGCTTCTAAAACTTCGGGGGCTTCAGAAACTTCTGGGACTTCGCTCTCAACTATTTCTTCTTTTTCAACTTTGGTGATTGAAGCGATGGAGTCTTTGCCCTTGAGGTCTATGAGCCTGACACCTTGAGTGGCACGACCCTGAACCCGCAAATCAACAACAGGGGTACGGATAATAATACCGCTTTTGTTTATAATCATAAGGTCGTCATTGTCTGTAACTTCCTCAATACCGATTAATGCACCTGTCTTTTCGGTGATGTTGATGGTCTTGACACCTTTGCCACCGCGGTTCGTTTCACGATATTCAGAAACGAGAGTACGCTTTCCGTAGCCATTTTCGGAAACAACAAGGACGTTCGCATCTTCGCCACTCACGCAAATCATTCCTACAACTTCGTCCTGCTCGGAGGCGAGTTTGATACCTCTTACGCCCGAAGCAGTGCGCCCCATAGGGCGTGTCTTGGCTTCAGGAAATCGTATCGCCTTTCCAGAACGGAGTGCCAGCATGACGATGCTGTTGCCGTCAGTGAGACGTGCATCCAAAAGTTGATCCCCCTCGCGCACTGTAATTGCGTTCACACCTTTCGTCCTGACGTTTGAGTATGCTTCGAGAGTCGTCTTCTTGACAATGCCTTTTTTGGTGCAGAGAATAACATAGTGGTTCTTGATATATTCTTCGTCTTTGAGGTCGCAGGTGTTGAGATAGGCTTTGATATTGTCGTCCTGACTGATATTTATAAGGTTACTTATCTGACGACCTTTGCTCGCGCGGTCGCCCTCTGGAATGTCGAACACGCGCTGCCAATAGCATTTTCCCTGCTCTGTAAAGAGTAGCAGATAGTTGTGCATGGTGGCGACAAATAGGTGGTCTATCTCGTCCTCTGAACGCAGGTTCGAGCCTTTGCTGCCCTTGCCTCCCCTGCTCTGCGAGCGGTATTGTACAAGCGGAGTGCGCTTGATATAGCCCTTGTTGGAAATAGTGATGACCATAGTGTCGTCCGCAATCATGTCTTCTATCTTGAAGTCGTGCGAGTCCATTATTATCTGCGAGCGGCGTTCATCGCCGTACTTCTCTTTTACTTCGAGTGTCTCCTGACGAATAATGTCGAACTGCATTTCTTCGCTTGACAGAAGTTGCTTGCACCATTCGATAAATTTTTTCTTGTCGTCAAACTCCTGTTGAAGTTTTTCTCTCTGCAAGCCTGTCAATTGACCAAGACGCATTTCTACTATTGCCTGCGCCTGAATATCGCTGAAAGAAAATTTTGCTATAAGATTATTTTTTGCTTCGTCAATAGTCTTTGAGGCACGAATAATCGCAATGACTTCATCAATATGATCCTGTGCAATAAGAAGACCTTCCAAAATGTGCGCACGTCTTTCGGCTTCTGCCATATCAAAGCGCGTACGGCGAAGGATAACTTCGTGGCGATGTTCGACAAAATTGACGATAATGTCTTTCAAATTCAAAAGACGTGGACGACCGTGAACGAGTGCAATATTATTTATCGAAAAACTTGATTGGAGTGGAGTGAGTTTGTAGAGTTTGTTTAGAACAACATTGGCAACGGCTTCTTTTTTAAGGTCAAAAACGACACGAATACCCTCGCGACTCGACTCATCCCTAATATCACTGATACCTGTTATCTTTCCATCACTGACAGAGGCAGCAATATTCTTAATCATTTCTGCCTTGTTTACCATATATGGGATAGACGTGAATATAATCTGGCTGCGGTCTGTCTTTTCGTCCGTTTCGATGGTTGCCTCACCACGAATGATAACACGACCATTGCCTGTACGATATGCGTCACGTATGCCGTCATAACCGTAAATAAGCCCGCCTGTCGGGAAGTCGGGGGCTTTGATATACTGCATAAGTTCATCAATGGTAATATCTCTATTGTTCAAATATGCGACTATACCGTCACACGCTTCGGAAAGGTTGTGAGGTGCCATATTCGTAGCCATACCCACAGCTATACCTGTTGTGCCGTTCACGAGCAAAACAGGAACGCGACACGGCAGAACCGTAGGCTCTTGAAGAGAGTCGTCATAGTTGTTCTGCATATCTACCGTGTCTTTCTCTATATCGGCAACGAGTTCGTTTGAAATCCGTTTTAGACGTGCTTCGGTATAACGCTGTGCCGCAGGCGGGTCGCCATCTTCAGAACCAAAGTTTCCCTGTCCGTCCACAAGCATATAGCGCATAGCCCAAGGTTGAGCGAGGTGCACCATCGCACCATATACAGACGAGTCGCCATGAGGGTGGTACTTACCCATGACTTCACCCACAATTCTTGCTGACTTCTTAAACGACGTACCGGCAGTAATGCCCATTTCGTTCATCGTATAGATAATTCTCCTTTGGACGGGCTTCATGCCGTCCCTCACATCAGGCAATGCTCTTGACACAATAACCGACATTGAGTAGTCGAGAAATGCCGACTGCATGTGTCGTTCGATGTTTACGGGGACAATATTGCCGATTATTGGGGTATCACCTGTCGAGGTGCTACCTGTTGGGATGTCGTTTGTCCCCTTCACTTCGTTTTCTTCCATATTTAACTTATTGATTTACTTTAATTTATCTTAAAATAATAATTAACACAAAGGTACAAAAAAATAAAAGTAAAATCAATGTTTTTATACTTGTTTTTTACTTACTTTTGCATATTGTCTTTTTTTGGCTCGGCGGGGGGTGTGCGGAATGGGGGCGAAATGCTTTCTGGCGGGGGAAGTGGAGGGAGTGTTTGGGGACGGACGAGAGGGGCGGGGCTGGCGGGGGACGGACGAGAGGGGCGGGGCCGGGAGCGGAGGATGCTTTCGATGTGTGAACGAAGGGCGATTGGAGGGGCGATTGGAAAGGCGATTGGAAAGGCGATTGGAAGGGCGATTGTAGGGGCGACACAATGCGGTAGTGAAGCGCAAAAATGGCAGGCTTTGGACGTGTGGATTGGTTTTTGAGTAGTGGGTGCGGGTAGAGGCGGACAGGATTTATAAAAGTCAGTGCGTTGAGCTGGGGATGAGCGGTGGGCGCATTAGAGGCGGACAGGATTTATAAAAGTCAGTGCGTTGAGCTGGGGATGAGCGGTGGGCGCATTAGGGATTGAGCGGAAATCCTTTTTTGCTGCGGGGGGGCTTGTGAGGGTGGTCGGTTTAACGAGGAGAGGTGGAAGTGAGATTGGGATTTGATGAAACGTTTTTGTAGGGCGGGCGGGCAGGCGGGCGGGGCAAAAAAGATTGGAGTGAAAGCCCGACCCCGCCGAGCTTGCGAGGCGGGGGAATGCCCACATTATAATTAAGAATTAAGAATTAAGAATTAAAACAACCATCGACGATATGTACAAACAATATCCACAAATAACAAACGCGTCAGCCATAATTGACAACTGACAATTGACAATTGACAATTAACAACGTAATTGAGTATGACACCACAATTTGAAATGACATCGCAGCTATCGGCTGGCTTCAAATACGCTCCCGAAGAAGCTCGCCGACTGCGGAATAACTATCTTGGAGTAGAACACCTGCTTCTGGGACTTTTTAGGGTAAATAATAACCATGCAGTAGAAGTATTTGCAGAAATGGGTGTGGATATAAAACAGATAAAACAGAGTATTGAAAAAAATATTAAAATGCAGCAAATTAAAAATGAGGGTTCTGTAGAAGAAGTGCTACCAGAGAATGACCAGCTGTATAGAATGAAACGCCTTATGTGCCTTGAAAGTCAGTCGCTTCAAAGCTCATTGGTAGGTCCAGAACATGCTATTATGGCGATTTTGAGGGATGGGGAAACAACAGCAACAGGAATTATGAATACATATAATATAACGTACGATACTTATCGTAGAAAGTTTACTACCGCCAACAGCGAGGTTGGAGGCACAAAAAATGCAATTGAGGACACTGACCTCAACGAATACGATGGCTCTGAAAAGCAAGCGTTTTCCAATAGTAAAAAACAGAATGACAAAAGCAGTCAAACCCCTGCCCTCGACAAGTATGGGCGCGACCTTACAAAAAATGCCATAGACGGTGCGCTTGACCCAATTGTAGGGCGCGAGGAAGAGCTAAACCGTATCGCTCAAATTTTGAGTCGCCGCAAAAAAAATAATCCTGTCCTTATCGGCGAGCCAGGTGTCGGCAAAAGTGCCATAGCCGAAGGACTCGCAATTCGTATTACGGAGCGCAATGTTCCGAGAGTACTTCTTGGAAAAAGGGTTGTCACACTTGATATTGCAAGTATCGTTGCAGGTACAAAGTATCGCGGACAGTTTGAGGAAAGAATGAAAGCTATCCTTGACGAACTGAAAAAACATCCCGAAATAATAATTTTTATAGACGAGATACATACGATTGTCGGCGCGGGCAATACGTCTGGTTCGCTTGATGCAGCAAATATGTTTAAGCCTGCACTTTCAAGGGGCGAAATTCAGTGCATAGGTGCCACTACCCTCGACGAGTATCGCGAAAATATCGAAAGCGACAGCGCACTCGAACGCCGCTTTCAGAAAGTTGTAATCAATCCCACAACGACAGACGAAACGACTATTATCCTCAACAATATAAAGGGAAAGTACGAGTCTCACCACCACGTGGTATATTCCCCCGAAGCAATCCGCGCCTGCGTTTTTTATACCGAACGTTATATTACTGACCGCTTTCTGCCCGACAAGGCGATAGATGCATTAGACGAAGCGGGTTCAAAAGTTCACGTTCACTATGTGGAAATACCTCAAAATATTATTGACCTCGAAGATGCCTTGAGGGGTGAAGAAAAGAATAAGAAGGATGCACTTGACGGAGCGAGATATGAGGACGCGGCTACAAGCCGTGATAAAATCGCGCAGTTAGAAGCAGAACTCGCCACAGAACGAAAAAAATGGAATAACGAGATGGATAGCAACACCATAACCGTTACCGAAGATGACGTGCGCGAGGTTGTAGCCAAAATGTCAGGTGTGCCTATCCAAAAAGTTGCAAAGGACGAAATGGAAAAACTCCGTTTTATGCAACAGGATTTGCAAAAACTCGTTATCGGACAGGATGAAGCAATAGAAAAAGTCGTGAAAGCAATTCGCCGTAACAAGACAGGGCTTAAAGATCCTAATCGGCCTATAGGCTCGTTCGTATTCTTGGGACCCACAGGAGTAGGAAAAACATATTTGACAAAAATGCTTGCCAAGTATATGTTCGACAGCGAGCAAAATCTTATAAGGATTGATATGAGTGAATATATGGAAAAGTTTGCCGTATCACGCCTCATAGGAGCACCTCCGGGCTACGTTGGCTATGAGGAGGGCGGACAGCTGACCGAGAAAGTACGCCGCAAGCCATATTCCATCATCCTTTTTGACGAACTCGAAAAGGCACATCCCGATATTTTTAATCTTCTTTTACAGGTTCTCGACGAGGGACAACTCACCGACGGCACGGGTCGCAAAATTGATTTCAAAAATACTGTTATAATAATGACTTCCAATGTCGGCTCCCGCAGGATAGAGGATTTCGGACAGGGCGTGGGATTTCAGACTGCGGCAAAGGAAGCCGACAGGAATACTTTTACCGAAGGAATTATTGAGAAAGAATTGCGCAAAAGTTTCGCTCCCGAATTTCTTAACAGGATAGACGAAACCATTGTATTTCACAATCTTAAACGCGAGGACATTTTCAAGATTATAGATATAGAGATTACTCATCTTCACGACAGAATGAAAGAGATGGAAATGGATTTTGTTGTGACGGATGACGCAAAAGATTTTATCATAGAAAAGGGATGGGATCCGCAGTTTGGGGCACGTCCGCTAAAACGTGCCATTCAACGGTATGTAGAAGACCTTATTGCCGAAGAAATAATTAACGACACTCTTAAAGGAATTAAAAACGTAAAAGTAGATAAGAGTGGCGATGAACTTGTAGTCGTAAAATAAACAAGGGCTACGATAAACTTGTAGTCGTAAAATAAACAAGGGCTACGATGAACTTGTAGTCGTAAAATAGTAACACAAATGCGCCTGTAAACTTGTAGTCGTAAAATAAACAAAACAATGAAGTTAGACAGATTTATACACCGTCCTGTACTTTCGTCAGTTATCTCCATACTGATTGTAATATTGGGGCTTATCGGATTAGTTCTTCTTCCGATAGAGCGTTTCCCCGACATCGCTCCGCCGACAATTTCGGTAAGCACATCTTACACCGGTGCTGACGCATCCACTATCCTTAACAGCGTAGTTGTTCCGCTTGAGGACGCTATTAACGGAGTAGAAAATATGAACTACATCACAAGCAGTGCAAGCAACGACGGCAACTGCCGTATAAATGTGGTGTTTAAGCAGGGGACGGATGCTGATATGGCTGCCGTCAATGTGCAAAACAGGGTGCAGCGAGCTATCAACCTGCTGCCTGCCGAAGTTGTGCGCGTGGGTGTCACCACAAACAAGCGCAATCAGAATATGCTTGTCATGTTCACTATTTACAGCCCCGACAACCGTTACGATGAAACATTTATAGAAAACTATATCAGGATAAATATTCTTCCGCAAATGCTCCGTGTCAAGGGAGTTGGCGAAGCTTCTGCATGGGGCAGGCATGACTATTCCATACGAGTATGGCTTAAACCTGACATTATGGCGCAGTACAAACTTATGCCCGAAGATATAACAAGAGCGTTAAATGAGCAAAATATCGATGCTGCTCCGGGTAAATTTGGCGAAAACAGCAGTCAAAGTTTTCAATATATCCTGCGCTACAAAGGGCGACTTGCCACGCCAGACGAATACGAGAACATTCTTATCCGCTCCCTGCCTACGGGCGAGGAACTGTATCTCAAAGACGTGGCACGTATAGAACTCGGTGCGTTAAGTTATAATATTATATCCTCTGGCATGGGACATCCGGGTGCATCTGTTGCAGTATATCAAATGCCGGGCACTAACGCTACGGAAGTAATCGAAGAAGTATTAACGGTAATGGAGGGAGCGGCGGAAGATTTCCCCGAAGGACTTGCCTACACGCCACTACAAAACTCAAACGCATTTCTCTACGCATCCATCAACAAAGTATTGCAGACACTTCTCGAAGCGTTTATACTTGTGTTTATTGTCGTATATATCTTTCTGCAAGATTTCCGTTCCACAATTATTCCTGCCATAGCAGTACCTGTGGCTATTATAGGCACATTTTTCTTTTTATATCTGTTCGGATTTTCCATCAATCTCCTGACACTTTTTGCATTAGTGCTTGCTATTGCTATTGTGGTGGATGACGCTATTGTGGTGGTCGAAGCCGTCCACGCAAAATTAGATGAGGGCTATACTTCTGCGAAGCAGGCGACACTTGATGCAATGAGCGAAATATCAGGTGCTATTATCTCCATTACCCTCGTCATGGCTGCGGTCTTTCTGCCTGTAACGTTTATCGGCGGGACGGCAGGTATTTTCTACACCCAGTTCGGCATTACTCTTGCGGTAGCTATCGGGCTATCAGCAGTTAATGCTCTAACATTAAGCCCTGCATTATGCGCGCTGTTTTTAAAGCCTGTATCACACGAAACGGGCAAGTCCATGAATATAGAAAAACGGTTTCGCATAGCGTTTAACACAGCATTCAGAATCACGTTAGACAAGTATAAGAAAGCCGTACAGCTCTTTATACGCAAGCCCGCCATGTCAATAGGTCTTATCGTTTTGTCTATCGCGGGACTGTATATTTTCCTTGATAAAACTCCAAAAGGTCTTGTGCCGAACGAGGATAACGGCTTTGTCTATCTAAGCGTGACGCTCCCGCCAGCAACTACCCTGTCTTACACCAACAGAGTGATGGACAAAATTGACAGTATAGTGGGCACTATGCCACTCGTGGAAGCACGTACAAAGATTTCAGGTTCAGGCTTCTCTACAGGTAACGGAAGTTGTTACGGCAATATGTTCATTCAGCTGAAAGATTGGAAATATCGCACAAAAAAAGGACAGGATTTAGAAAGTTTTCGCAGAGAACTCCGACAGGCACTGTCGGGCATTTCAGAGGCGCAGTTTATGATATTTTCCCCGCCGATGATACCCGGATTTGGTGTTAGCAGTGGCTTTGAAATCAACTTGCAAGATAAGACAGGGGGCGACCTGAACGACTTCTTTGATGTGGCGCAAAATTTTATGAATGAGCTTGCTGCGCAGCCTGAAATTGAATTTGCGCGAACATCTTTCAACCCAAATTTTCCGCAATATCAAGTGTTGGTGGACGTGGATAAATGTATATTAGCCGGCACTTCTCCCGCAGCCGTTTTGCAGGTAATGCAAGGGTATTTCGGCGGTATGTACGTGTCCAACTTTAACCGTTTCGGCAAACTTTATCGCGTTATGATACAGGGTGATCCGTCCGCAACCCTCAACCCCGAAGCACTGAATAACATTTACGTTCGGGTCGGTCAATCCATGACACCTATCTCGCAGTTTGTCAGCGTGTCACGCGTGTATGGTCCCGAAAGCATAAATAATTTCAACCTCTACACAGCCATAAATATCAAGGGTGAGCAGGAGGCAGGGTACAGCTCTGGGGATGCTATCGCAGCAATCGAACGTGTGGCTTCGGCGAAGCTACCTGTCGGCTACGGCTACGAATTTTCGGGCATTACGCGCAACGAGCAGGAAGCAGGCAATACGGTCGGTTATGTACTCATACTCTGCCTGTTATTTGTATATCTGTTGCTCTGTATTCAGTATGAGAGTTATATATTACCGTTGTCCGTTATTCTTTCGCTACCGTTCGGGCTTTGCGGCTCATTTATCTTCGTCAGAATGATGGGGTTAGACAACAATATTTATCTGCAAATTTCCCTTATAATGCTTATCGGTCTTCTGGCAAAAAACGCCATTCTTATTGTGCAGTTTGCGCTCCAGCGGCGGCAGCAGGGTATGTCGCTCGTCGAGGCAGCCAAAGCCGGTGCTGCAGCCCGCCTAAGACCCATCCTTATGACGTCGCTCGCCCTAATCGTGGGGCTATTGCCACTAATGTTTTCCACAGGAGTCGGCTCAAACGGCAACCACACTATCGGCGCGGGCGCAGTCGGCGGCATGCTCATCGGCATGATCTTCCAGCTACTCATCGTGCCTGTGCTGTTCGTCCTCTTTGAAAAACTTCAGGAAAAGGTGAAGCCGATTGAGGTTGTATAAATTTGGGCGTGCCCCCGCGGGCAGAGAAGCAGGCGGGAAACATTGAAGCCTCTCGTCTTTTTATGCCGCACCCTGACTTGCGCCCACCACTAACCGAACTGCCGCAGGGTCGGGCTTTCACTGCAAAGTCGCGAGTAAGCGAGGGAAGATGACACGCTTGCGCGGACTATGCCGAGCGAGAGCGACTTCATTGCGAAGCAATAATCTTTTGCCTGCCCGCAAAAACAAACCACCCGCCCTAAATCCACCGACACACTCCGCACCGTCAACAGCTCCTAAACCCCCGCAGGCAAAAGGATATTCGCTCAATCCCTCACGCAACCCACCGTCCAGCCCCAAACTCAACTAATGACCTAACTCCCGCCGGTCCGCTCTATCCCCACCTGCGCACATCCCCTCACCTTGTTCAACCACGAATTACGAATTACGAGAGCCAACAACAAGCACAAGTACAAACGAATTGACAATGAGTGCGTCAGCAATAATTGACAATTAACAATTAACAATTGACAATTATCAACGCGTCAGCTCATTCTAAATTCTAAATTCTAAATTCTAAATTAACGGTTGCGTCAGCAATAATTGACAATTAACAATTGACAATTAACAATTGACAATTATCAACGCGTCAGCTCATTCTAAATTCTACATTCTAAATTCTAAATTAACGGTTGCGTCAGCAATAATTGACAATTAACAATTGACAATTAACAATTGACAATTATCAACGCGTCAGCAATAATTGACAATTAACAATTGACAATTATCAACGCGTCAGCAATAATTGACAATTAACAATTAACAATTGACAATTATCAACGTGTCAGCAATAATTAACAATTAACAATTGACAATTATCAACGTGTCAGCAATAATTGACAATTAACAATTGACAATTATCAACGCGTCAGCAATAATTGACAATTAACAATTGACAATTGACAATTATCAACGCGTCAGTTCATTCTAAATTCTAAATTCTACATTCTATTGCTTCCCCAGCAGCTTAAACATATTCTTTTTGTACGCCTCGACACCGGGCTGGTCGAAAGGGTTTACGCCAAGAGTGTAGCCACTCAAACCGCAGGCGTACTCAAAAAAGTAAATCAGAGCACCCGTTGTTTTGGCATCTAAGCGAGGAATTTCAAAACGCACGACAGGGACTCCGCCCTCTATCGAATGTGCCATACACGTGCCTGCTTCGGCTTTTGAATTGACGTACGAAAGACGCCTGCCTGCGACAAAATTCATCCCATCCGCGTCATCTTCGGCAAAAGGAACTTCAAGAGTATGTTCCTGCGAGTCGAGCGAAAGCACCGTTTCAAAGAAGAAACGCTCACCCTGCTGAATATATTGACCGAGCGAATGTAAGTCAGTGGTAAATCCCGCACCCGCAGGAAAGAGACCTTTATTCTCCTTACCCTCACTCTCTCCATAAAGCTGCTTCCACCATTCAATAAAATAGAAAAGGCGCGGGTCATACTGCACCATAAGTTCCATTTTTTTACCTTGTCGATAAAGTATATTGCGGAGTAATACATATTTAGCACAAGCACAGTTTTCGAAATCGGGACGCGCCACACGCACGCTATCACGCATTTCTACCGCACCACGCACTAATGCCTCTATATCAATACCCAACACTGCCAGAGGGAAAAGCCCCACAGGAGTGAGTACAGAGTAACGTCCGCCGACGTTGTCAGGTATAATATATGTTTTATACCCTTCTTTCGTAGCAAGATTTTTCAGCGCACCACGCTTACAGTCGGTAATAGCGACAATACGACCGTCAGCTGTTCCATACTTTTTTGTCAGATGAGTACGTAAAAGGCGGAACGCAATGGCAGGTTCGGTAGTAGTGCCAGACTTTGAAATAACGCAAATGGTATATTCCTTGCCGTCCAAATATTTCAAGAGCGAAGAAAGATAATCTTCACTCAACTGATGCCCAGCATAAATAATTTCAGGGTTGCCGAGCGAACCGCTCGCAAACATCGGCTTCAACGCTTCCTCCACAGCACGTGTCCCAAGATACGAACCGCCGATACCAATGCAGACAAACACCTCGCTTTTAGCGCGAAAATCGGCAGCCGTCTGTTTAATATCCGCAAGATGTTCCGCAGAAATCTCCGCAGGTAAATCCACCCATCCGAGAAAATCACTCCCCTGCCCCGATTTTTCATACATTTCCGTATAGGCACGTTCCACGTCCGCCCTAACCTCATTACTGCTCGCCATATCCGCCACAAGAGCGTCACCAGCATAATTTAAATCTAATTTTATCATAAAATTTTATTTATTATCATAGTATTTCACGCACACGACAGCAAGTTAAAAGTCAGGACAAAGTTATGTGATTTTTTCCGAAACTATGTATAAACCCTTTTTCAAACGGACAATTTCGTCCTGTTTTTCCATTGTGGCAATCTTGTTTCGCGGAAACTTATAATTGCCTGTTATATCGGACAAAACAGTGCTGTCAACTGGTATATTTCCAAACTTTTCCAGTTCGTTCATTTTTTATAAATGTTTTCGTTAGTGTGCAAAGGTAGCAGAATTTTCGCAGATAGTTGATTTTTTTTCAACTATCTGTGCACAAATCGACTATTTATGTGTCGGGCGTTATGGGCATGTTCACCTGTCCGTGCGAGATTTTTCTTTTAGTTCAAGAGCTTTGAATTTGCAGGCAATCAAGCAGTCGCCACAAGCAGTGCATTTATCAGGTCTTGCGACAAAGACGTGCGCACCCTTTTCATCGCTCACTGTATCCAATACGCAGTGACGACATTTTTTTATACAACGCTTACAACCTGTGCAATTGTCATCAATAACAGAAATAATTTTATTTCTTCCGCGTATCTTGCGATAAATTCCGCCAACCAGCCAAAGCACAATCACCGCACCAATAATATAATATGCCATATTACTTTATTAAATATTCAACAACCCCACAGGAGCCTCACACAAAAGCCTCACACAAGAGTTTCACACAGGAGCCTCAATACTCCTGAGAACATCATCCGTCCCAACGCCTATATTTGTTAAGACAAATGAAATGAAAGAATATTTTACGAAACGAGCAAAAAGTTTACGGAAGTTATGCGGTTGCCGAAAATGCGTCAGAGTGCTGGCTGTGCGGGGGGTCGCGTTAGGGATTATTGCTTCGCAATGAAGTCGCTCTCGCTCGGCATAGTCCGCGCAAGCGGGGGCTGTGCGGGGGGTCGCGTTAGGGGCGGAGCGGTTGATGAGTTGTTGCTAAGGTTGGGGTGGGGAGTGGCGGGGGGTCGCGTTAGGGGCGGAGCGGTTGATGGGCTGTTGCTGCCTGTCGGAGCTTGGGTCGAGCGGGGGGTCGCGTTAGGGATTGAGCCGACATCCTTTTTTGTGGTTGGTGGCGAGAGGTCTGTCTGTTGCTGTTGGTGAGGGGCGTTTGTGATTGTCCGATACAAAAAAGATACAGGCGAAAGCCCGACCCCGCCCACGAAGCTCTGCGAGGGGGCGGGGGAACGCTATAATAAATCAAAAGTGTATTAAATCCAATCGCTACAATGAAATAGCCCTATTACTTTCCTACCACCTCAAGCACCACGTCCCCAACCATTTTTAGGGAAGACTTGTCTATATTGGATATGTTGTCCTGTAGGGTATGCCAATGTTTGAAGAAGCCTGAACGAGTGCTTCCGTCAAGCGAGATGATGTCTATTGTGGGAATACCTGCTATCTGATTTATAAACAGGTGGTCATCAATGATTGCGCCTGCTTTTTCATATACAAAAAACTGTCCGTAGCCCATTGTAGCTGCCGTAGCCCAGACTTTGTCAAGCACATCCGCCGCATAATACAATGAAGTCCCCTCTTGCATAAATCGCGCACCCGCAACTCCTACCATGTCGAGCAATATTCCGAAAGATATACGGTTTGTATGCGGATGCGAAGCCCAATATTGTGAGCCAAGACACCATGACTTTTCATCTCCGTATTGAGAAACTTCAAAACGTGGCTTTCCGCTATCTTCCAAATCAAAAAGCACGATGTCCACGCCTTTAGAGGTTGAAAGCACCCGCGCCACCTCAAGCAGTACAGCCACTCCAGATGCACCGTCGTTAGCACCGTCAATGGGACTACGATGTAACGATGTATTGTTTTCGTTGTCGGCGTACGGACGAGAGTCCCAATGGGCGCAAAGCAAAATGCGCCCTGTCGCCGAGGGATTGAAAGAGGCTATTATATTCACTCCCTGCAATGTCTTTCCGTCCCAACTGCGTGCCGAAAACGGCTGCATTATTACACTGTCTGCAAATTTTGCAAGGGTGTTTTTTAGATAAACGGAACAGTCCAAATGTGCCTTGCTGCCTGGGATACGCGGTCCAAATGCTACTTGTGAGGCGACATAAGAAAAAGCACTGTCGGCACTAAACGCAGAAGTCGCCACAGAAGCTACGGCTACAGGAGTAGAAGCACTTTTACAACCGACAAAAAAAGTCGATAAAAAAAATGCCATTATCAAATGTTTCATATCCTGCAAAATTACATTAAAAAATCCTAACTTTGTTGAATACACAAATCATAGTTGAATACACAAATCATAGTTGAATACACAAATCATAGTTGGATACACAAATCATAGTTGAATACACAAATCATAGTTGAATACACAAATCATAGTTGAATACACAAATCATAGTTGGATACACAAATCATACAAACACTAAAAATTATGAACAGAAAAAATATCATCTTTGTTATTGCCTCTCTGCTACTGTTCGCAAGCACTATATCAGCACAAACGAAAGCTAAAGCGACCGCGAAAGATAAGCCGTTCCAGCTTACGGTCAAAATGAAAAACTACCCCGACTCTCTCAAGAACATCCTGCTGCTCGGCAGATACTACGGTTCAAGTCAATATATTATAGATACCATAAGATACAATCCGAAAACGAATGAATATGTCGTTTCAAGTGACACCCCAAAAGAGGGCGGACTTTATCTCCTTATCACAAACGACCGTCGCTACGCAGAGATAATAATAGACAAAGATCAGAACTATACAATTGAAACGACATATCCCGATATTATGACCGGGATAAAGTTTATCGGCTCACCCGAAAATCAACTGTATCAAGATTTTGCGGAGAGCGGTACAGAGGATATGAAAAAGTTGAAAGAACTCAACGACCAATATAAAGCTACTTCGGACGCAGGCGACACAGTGAAATTGGAAAAGATAAAAAGTGAGGTTTCTGGTATTTACAAAGCAATGGAAGACAAAAAAGAGCAGTTTGTAAAAGAACATCCCGAACATCTGATGTCTATCCTCTTTAAGGCACAAAAAGAAGTCCATGTGCCCGCCGCGCCTGATGATGTCCCCGATAGTCTGAAACAGGACTGGCAATACGAATATTATAAAAATCATTATTTCGAAAATTTTGACCTCTGCGACGACCGCGTTGTTCGCACTCCATTATTTCATCAACGTCTTGCCGACTACTGCGACAAAGTTCTCAAAATGCAGTTGCCTGATACGGTAAAGTTTGCCCTTGAACGCTTGATAGAGAAAACGCGCTGTGCTCCTGAACTTTTTAAATATGCGGTTTGGTACACAGTGGACAAATATCAACGCTCTGATATTATAGGGCAAGATGCCATTTGGGTATATCTGGCTAAACGCTACTACCTTACAGGTGATGCTTTTTGGGCAAGTCAGGCAATTATCGAAAATTTCAAAAAGAGGATAGACCGACTTGAGCCTCTTTTAATAGGCAATGTTCCTCCTGAATTTGCCTGTCCAGACACAACTATTGAAACGCCCAACGAGCGTTGGGTTTCCGTTTTCTCGTCAAAGAAAAAATATACTATAGTGATTTTTTGGAGTATCACTTGCGGACACTGCAAACGTGCAATTCCCAAGTGGCATGAACTCTACAAGGAAAAGGGTGAGGAACTCGGTCTTGATGTGATTACGATATGCAAAGATTTTGATATTCCCGCGTGGAAAAAATATATCAGGGAAAATCACTTGGAAGACTGGATTAATCTTAACGGAAAAACTGCAACCCTTGACTACAACGACACATGGGATGTCCAAAGCACTCCTGTTGTTTATATTCTTGACCGCAATCACCGCATAGTAACAAAGCGCATAGACTACGACGTTGCCGAGCCTATTATTCGTTATTGGGAACGCACCCGCTATGGCGGGTCGAAAAAGTAGGTTGGGGCTATAAAAATCTCATTTTGACAGACACAAACGCCGTTCGCTTAAACGTCAAAAAAACCTAAGCCTTGCAGGTTGGTAATCAGCTTGTGGATGTAGTTGTCTTCTATCAGGGGCCAGTTGAAGTCCAAGTGCAGAAGCACGTCCATAGTGTAGCGGTTGTCGGCGATTATGTCCTTTACAATATCGCCCGAAGATGTGTTGTAGGCAACTAAGGGGGACAAATATTTGGCTTTGTCGCTACGAGAGATTTCAGCAAATCTTTCGGCAAATTCATCCTGCTCTACGGCTTGGAGCGTGAAACCACTGTCGCGCATCGCGGCTACCACGTCCGACATCCAGACTATATGCGTGGTGTACGGATGAAAGAGGCAACACGCCGCAGGCGTTTCGGAGAGAAGCAACATCGCACGCGCCGTAGCATCAATAGCCGTAAGCTCTGTCGGCTGCTCAAGGTCGTGATATGAAATTTTTTCGAGCACCGCATAGCCTTTCAGCTGACCGATAAAGTTATTGGTGTTGAAGTTGATTTGAAATTCTTCGTCCGCACTGCGTGCCATAAGATTTCCTGCACGTAATACTTTACCGTCTATCTCACCTTTTGCAATTGCTTCAAAAACAAGCCTCTCTGCGAGAAATTTACTGTGCACATATTTGTTCGAGGCATCCTGCCCAAAATAAAGCATTTTTTCCGTAAGACGAGTGTCCGCAGGAGGATTATTATTAACACTTGTTCCACCCACACTCGTAGTTGAAATTTGAATATACCTGCAACCTTTCTTCCTGCAAAACGCAATACCTTTCTCTACCCCACCTGTATTGATGTCCTCAATATCCGTCCCATGCGAAAAGTGCTTGACATTTGCGGCACAGTTCACAACAGTATCGACAGGCAAATCTATCATGGCATCAAAGTCTGCAGTCGATGTGACATCCCCCTCTACAACGTGAATCCGTTTACCAAATTCTGCTTCAAACGTATCGGAAAAATAATAGAACAGCATATTTTTGAGGCGGTGCTCGGCTTTCATAAGTTTATTGCTGCGAATTAGACAGTAAATATCGCCTGTCCAACCACGTAAAAATTCATACAGGACGTGAATACCGAGAAAGCCTGTCGCACCTGTCAGCAGCACGTTGCCGAGCGGACGTTTTTCAGAACCGCTGAAAGTATTGGCTGCGAGCAATGCGTTTATTGCCGTATAGTCGTAATTCTGTATTTCTTGGTCAATCTTACCCTTGCTCGAAACCTTACCGCTTATAAGTGCTGCAAGTGCGCGGGGAGTAGGATTGGCAAACACATCACCATAGCTTAATTCGTAGCCCGCCTTTTGCGCTGCGACCGTAATCTGCGTAACTTGGAGCGATGTGCCGCCAAGCGCAAAGAAGTCGTCCACCGCGCCGACACGTGCAAGCCCCAAAGTTTCCGCAAAGGCTTTGGCAAAAGTCGCCTCTATCGCAGATGACGGCTCTACATATTCGCTCGCAGAAATAAACTGCGGGTCGGGCAGTGCGCGAGCGTTGATTTTGCCATTCGGTGTATGAGGCATTTCATCAAGCTGCATATATGCAGTAGGAACCATGTAGGCAGTAAGTGTCTTGCTTAAAATATCGTGCAACTCTTCTGCTGTAATAGTACGATTAGCAGTGTACCATGCGCAGAGATGGTCCTGACCGTTTATCTTGCGCACCTTTACGATACTTTGGTCAATACCTTTAACGGCAGCGAGAGTATTTTCTATTTCACCAAGTTCAATGCGCAGACCGCGAAGTTTAATCTGTCCGTCATTACGTCCCAGAATAACAACTTCGCCGTTTGGAAGCCACCTTGCGAGGTCGCCACTCTTGTAAAAACGGTCGCCGCCAACCATCACAAACCTGTCTAAATTCAGTTCTGGACGATTCCAATATCCACGTGCCACGCCGCGCCCTGCAATCCACAACTCCCCTACTGTACCGACAGGCAGCGGATGTCCGTCAATATCCATTATCTGCTCTATCGTGCCACCGATAGGCACACCGACAGTGATAACGTTGCCACCACTCAACAGTTGCTCATTAGAGATTATAGTTATCTCGGTGGGACCATAGCCGTTTATAACATCTGCATTGGAGATTTCCCTTATTTTTTCGTAAAGTCCGACAGGAAATTTCTCGCCTGCCTCACTGATAATCTTCGCAGTTGCAAACATATTACGCAGTTCGTCCATCTTTAAATATTCCTGCAGACGAGCTGTCGTAAACATAAGAGCATTGGCATTTGTCCTTTCGTACAGTTGCGCCATCGGAACAGGCGTTTTGCTCTCCTCGTCATTAGCCAGAATAAGAGTATAGCCGTTAGGAATAGTAGTCATAACGTCCATAGTGAAAACGTCGAACGATACTGTTGTGATAGACAGCAGACGTGCGTTGTGCTTTTCGTAGGCAACAATATGTGGCGTTTTTATCTGCGGAGAAACGAAAACTGCGAGTCCGTGATGTTCGAGCTGCACACCTTTCGGAACACCGGTAGAGCCTGACGTGTAGATAACATAGCAGAGGTCGTGTGCACCCACCTTAACATTCGGCTCGGCAGTATTTTCAGAAGTCAGCAGCTCGTCTATGGAGAGTCCGTTGCTGTATTCTTCGGGATGTTCCGTAAGCACAAAGCGACTTTGACTGTCATTTATGTAATGAGCAATACGGTCGGCAGGATAGTCAGGGTCAATGGGAAGGTATGCCGCACCTGCTTTGATAATAGCGAACATTGAAACGATTACGCGACTGTCGCGATGTAAGATAAACGAAACAGTGTCGCCCTTTTGAAGCCCTTTTGCAATAAGTGCGTTTGCAAGAATATTTACACGCTCGTTAAGTTGTCTATATGTAAACGTGCCGTCTGCAGCTATCAACGCTTCATTGTCGGGGTGCTGCCGCACTTGCTCCATAAATAAATCAATCACCGTTAGTTCTTCGGGAACTGAGTCGGCAACATTAAATTTCTCAATAGCCTTTCTCTGTTCAACAGTAGAAACCCCAAACTCGCTCAAATGACGGCGTGTGTTAAGCACGTCACCAAACTGTTCTATCGTGTAAACAAGACAGTCCATAAGGGTGCGCACTGTCGATAATTCAAAAAGATTGCTGTCGTATTCAAACTTTATCGTGTAGTTGTCACGCTCGCGCACGATACCGACAAAGAGAGGGAACTGCGTGTTTTCAGGTTGCAGATATGTGATTTGAAGCGGCTCGCCGTCCAAATCGTAATGACCCACAACTTCGCCCTGATAAGCATAAAGCACCTGTGAATTGTATTGCAGCTGCGTCACAATTTCGGTGAAAGGATACGATTGATGTGTGAGCATTTCATTAAAGCGAACACCTGTGCGATGAATATAATCGTGCAGGTTATCTTCACCCGGAACTTCGACAACGACCGGCAACGTCTTGACGAGCATGCCGAAATTATTCTGCACTTCTTCGCCGTCTCGTCCCGCGCTGACGGTAGCCATACGCACCTGACGCGTGGAAGCAAATCTGCTCATAACAAGCGACAGTGCCGAAAGGAAAAATACCGACCCTGTCGTGCCGTGCATTTTGAATGTCTGTTCTATTTTTTCAGGATCGAGCGTTGCAAGAAGTTCTTTCTGTTCGCCTTTCTTTGCGCCCTCATGGTCGAGCGGCATTTGCGTTGCGCCCTCGCCGTCCCCTACAAGTTCCGAAAACCATTTTTTGTCAGCCTCATAAGCGGCTTCATCCCTCTGCACAAGCGAGAAATCGAAAGACGTATAACTTTCTGCTTCAATTTCCTCACCTGCGTAAGCCTTTGTCATATCCTGCAAGAAAACATCAAAAGATGTGCCGTCAAAAACTATATGATGAAAATCTAAAAGCAGATAAGTATGTTCGGGAGTTGTATAAATATTTAGACGATAGAGTGGTTCTGCCGACAACAATGCGAATGGCTTGATAAAATTATTTTTTACAACAGCAAATTCTTCTTCCGAAACACTCTGTACATTTACCGTTACGACAGCACTGTCGTTGCGCTGCTGCATAACTTTTCCATCTTTTTCTATAATACGTGCCTTAATGTATGGATGTGCTTCTACTACTGCTTTCATCGCGTTCGCAAGTTTAGAAGCATCAACTTTTTTGCTTAGAGTGATAAACGCGGGAATGTTGTACATAAGCCCTTCGGGACGTTGTGCACATTCAAAATAAACGCCCATCTGGTTTTGAGTAAGCGGATAAATATCGCGCTTTTCCTCTTTGCGCACTTCTGCCATAGACTGCCTGCCGTCAAGCAAAGCAGCAATTTTACGAATGGTGGACATATTCATAATTTCCACCATACCGATTTTTTTATTAGTGCTGCGCGTGAGCAGTGCTGCCATACGTGTAGCGTGGAGTGAAGTAAAGCCAAGCAGCACAAGGTCTATCGTAACGCCGAGATTTTCGTCCGTGCCGAGAATATCCCTAACTGTGTCAAAGATCAACTGTTCCGTTTCTGTCGAGGGCAGTACTATCTCTTCTACCGTTATTTCAATATCGGGAAGTGCCTTAACGTCCAACTTTCCATTAGGTGTATGTGGCATAGCTTCGAGCTGCATATATGCAGTCGGCACCATATATGCTGTGAGATTTTTAGATAATTCTTCCCGCATTTCTTCAATACCAATGGGGCGGGCTGCCGTAAACCAAGCGCAGAGATGTTCCTGCCTATGCGACATCCTGACTTGTACGGCGCACTGCTTTACGCCAGAGATAGCCATAATTGCATTTTCTATTTCGCCAAGTTCAATGCGAAGACCGCGAAGTTTAACCTGATTGTCGTTTCGTCCAAGAATAATTACTTCGCCATTCTCTGTCCACTTTGCCATATCGCCACTCTTGTAGTAGCGCACACCGTCCACAACTGCAAAACGCTCCGCATTAAGTTCAGGACGATTGTGATAACCGCGCGAAACACGTGTCCCGCCAATCCAAAGTTCGCCCTCAACGCCCGCAGGCAGCGGATTTCCGTCCTTATCAACAATAATTTCTACAACCTTGTAGAGTGGCTTACCTACTGTTATTTGAGCAGAAGATATCAAGATTTGTTCGTTACTCACAATGCTCGTTTCGGTAGGTCCGTAGCCATTCACCAAATCGGCATCGGTGAAAGAACGCAGACGTTCATACAGTGCCGGTGAAAATTTCTCGCCTCCCTGAACTACCATTTTACATTTTTTCAGCACATCCTGAAATTCAGGATACTCCATATACTCCATCATCCGTGCAGTGGTGCTGCAAAGATAGTCGCCACCTGTGCGAGCAAAAAGTTCCGCAAGCGGAAGCGGATTTTTTGCTTCCTCGTCATTCGCCATTACAAGTGTCAGTCCGTTGCAGTGGCAGGGAAAAACAGTGTAGAGAAAAGCGTCAAACGAAACGGTAGAAATACAAATTGCAGTAACGTGCTGCTCCACCATTCTTGCGACAGAAACGTTTTCAGGCTCGGGAACAGTGAAGTCGTAAAGCCCGCCATGTTCGAGCAATACGCCCTTCGGAATACCTGTAGAGCCAGAAGTATAGATGCTGTAGCAAAGGTCGTTCGGCTCAAGCCCAACGTCTGGATTTTTCTCATCGCCCTCACTTGCAAGCAATTCGTCTATGTCAAGAGCATTAGCATAGTCGCCCACATACTGCGTGTCAGTAAGAGTGTATTTGCTCTGACTGTCATTAACATAGTGCTCTATACGCCCTTTTGGATATTCAGGGTCTATAGGAATAAAACATCCGCCAGCTTTCATAATGCCCCAGATAGACACAAAGACACGACTGTCCCTCGGCAAAATAAAAGCAATCTTATCCCCCTTTGCTACCCCCTTTCCGATAAGAATGTTAGCCAGCCGATTGGAAACCGCGTTAAGTTCCCTGTAAGTATATGTCTTATCCGCTGCGATAAGTGCAACTGCATCAGGAGTTTTCTCCACCTGATTTTCAAACAGAGTTACGAGTGTTTTATTCATCTTCCTGTAATTTATTTATGATGTGACGATATTTAACAAACAACGCCCAACCAAGTTTATTCAGTTGAGCGTTGAGAAATAATCATAAAAGCAAGTTCTATTGATTTGGATATGACGACGTATATGTCGCCGTACTTTCTTCTACCTTAGTTTCACTGTTTATATTGTACAGATAAAAACTAACAGTCGCTGTTGCCGAACCGTCCCCAGCATCTAATCTAACTGCATTGTCAAAGCCAGCTTGAAATCCACTCAAACGCGAATTAAATTCCGTCTTTGCCTTATTGTTTACGTCACTTTCATTTTTACCTTTTATGGTAAACGAATGTTCGATACCGGTCAAAGTACCGATATGACTCATGGTATTCTCGCCTATTGACAGACCCCCACCTGACGCATTATAGGTGTAATTTTCGTAAGCAATCATAAATGTTGCCTCCTCCTTCTCCTTGTTGCAGGAAGACAGGACAAATGCTAAACTTAGCAGTAGTAAAATTCGTTTCATAAGTAATTATTTTTTTGGTTTTTATATTTCTGCAAAGGTAGTGAAAAAACAATTATAATCCAAAGATTGATGTAAATCCTGTCATATCAAAAACAGTTTTAACCTCATGAGTAAGATTTTTCAACGTGAGCTTACCGCCGTTTTTGCCTGTCTGCTTTTTTATAATGAGGAAAGAACGAAGTCCCGAACTGCTGATATAATTGAGTTCCGACATATCAATCTCTACTTCCTTAATATCATTTTCCATAACAGGTGCTATCTCTTTTTCAAACTCAGCAGCACTAAGCGTGTCGAGCCGTCCACTCACCTTAATTGAGATTTTTTCGTTTTCAGTCGTGATTTTTGTTTCCATGTATTTTATATTTTTACATCTTAATCCCCAGAAAAGCCATAAAAGAGATGCCCATCAAACCTGTAATAATAAAGACGATACCAAGTCCGCGCAGAGGCGCAGGAATATTTGAATAGCTCAACTTTTCCCTAATGGCGGCAATGCCCACAATAGCCAACAGCCAGCCGATGCCAGAGCCAGCAGCAAATGTAGTAGCTTCGGTAATACTTGTATATTCCCTCTCCTGCATAAAGAGAGAAGCGCCGAGGATAGCACAATTAACTGCAATCAAAGGCAGAAAAATACCGAGTGCTGCGTACAGGGACGGCGACACTTTTTCGATAAACATTTCGAGTATCTGCACAGCGGCAGCAACGAGAGCGATAAACATAATAAGGGAAAGAAATCCAAGGTCAATATTCGCCATTTGCGCAGACAACCACGACAGTGCACCCTTTTCGAGAAGGTAGCTATTAACGAGATAGTTCACAGGAACTGTTATCATCATAACGACTAACACTGCAACACCAAGTCCAAGAGATGTCTTTACATTCTTTGAAATTGCCAAGTAAGAACACATACCTAAGAAATAGGCAAATATCATATTGTCGATGAAAATCGACCGAATAAAAAGACCAAGCAAGTTATCTTCCATAAAAACCCATTATTTTAAAGCGCAAATATACGTGAAATTCTCGAATTTAACCTAACAAACGGTCAATTTTTTTTGTGAAATATGGTGCGACAATGGGTTTTAATCCCAATGTCGCACAAACATACATCATTGCGATAAAATTTTTCTTCTAACGATATGCCTCAAAAGAATTACGGATAGCAGACCGACCGAAAGCCACATCCCTGTGCGAGGACGGTGATTTGATAGAAGCTGCGGTAACCAAGCTGAGACATGCTGGCAGGTTTGTGATAATTACCACCGCGAAACACACGATAGACAGTCTGCGAAGAAGTATATGCTACAGGGTTGTATATCGGGCTGCCAGAAGTAGCACCTGTATTATTCTCATTACCACTCACTAACCACGTACCAACCGTCAGCTCTTTTTTGCCGGCACTAAATATATATGGACTTACGTAAGTATCCAAACACCACTCATCTACATTACCGCTCATATCGTGTAAACCCTTACTCGTAGAATTTTTCTTTGCTACTTCGTGCGCCATCACATTTATAGAGTTGCCACTCAAGCCGCTATTGGCGGAGTGCCACGCTACATCATTTAAAGTAGTAGAACCCGCATACAAATAAGAATTATTTGTACCTCCTGCATCTTGTCTGGCAGCGTACTCCCACTGTGCCTCTGTCGGCAAACAACTGCCCAACCACAAACTATAAGCCAAGCCGCCATACCACGTTACAAAACTTACAGGATAGTTATCCCGTCTCCTTGCTTCTGTTCCACACGTTGTCGTACCTGTTCTGTCAGCCAAAGGAAACCATACCCTGTCACTTTCAGATGTCAGACATCCACCGTACCTTAAAGTTGTTGTGTCACTTGCTTTACTTGCCAAAAGACTCCACGTCACATTTGTCTTATTGGCAGCTAAAATGGCGTACTTTTCTACTGTTATCCCACTTGGGTAACCTTCATAAGCAGCTGGAACAGGAGCTTTGGCGGCGACCATTGAATCTCTGTCGATCTCAAGCAGCTGGGGCGTTGTTGTACCGTCAAAATCTATCGCTGCCATAAAGCACGCATACTGACCACCTGTACATTCTGTTGAGGCTATATAAAATGAGTCCAAATAGATATGGGGACCTGTCAGAGATATAACACCAACACCATTACTATCATGCTGAAAAATGCCCGCGGGGATATTCACCCACTCAGGGGTCTGCGTGTTATAAGCTATCGTGCTGTTTGCTACTTCACCACTAACGCCGTCTATACCAACACCCTTGTCGTCCATATTAAATGCTATCACACAGTTTACTATTTCACCGCCGTTACTTGTAATATACACCCCACCACCACTGCTCTTATTGCTGCTTTGATACTGCACATTCATCGCCACATTACCACGTATTATGCAATTGTACAGTTTGCCACCATTTAGAAGAACACCACCACCATGACCGTTGAGGTCGTTGCTGTCGTTTGTTGTGCCACGAGCGTGACCGTTTCTTATCAAACAATTCTCAATTATACCGTTAGTGTTCACTGTCGCCACACGATGCTTCTCACTGCGCAAGGGGTGACGAAGACTATTGCCGTCGAGCACAGTCATGCTGTCGGTTATGCTGCTTGAAGAACCTATTGCGGTTCTTTGGCTGCCGTCACCTGTCGGATTGCAGCCACCTACCATACGCGTCTTTACTGTCAGCTGTTCGTTAAGATAAAACTTACAGCCTTTAGCGATATATACCACATCACTTGCACCGGCGTTGGCAAGTGCCGTCTTAAGACCTTGCTCGTCGCCTGAATAACCTTCACCACCTACAGGAGTGACGGTAAAACCAACATAATAATTCTTTGCATCTGTAACACATAAAACATCTACACTGACTATAACAATAGCAGTCAATAATAATTTCAATAATTTACTCATAAGTAATTTTTTTAGTTCTACAATAAATTTTTTCGTGGATAAAGATGACGTAAAACACGTCAATCTTTTTATGCTCATGATATGATACAAGGCTTCGCCTTTTGGAACACTACATGAGCGGCGCTAATTTCGGCTCTGAGGGAGTCAGAGATGTTAAAAACACATGAGATAGAGGATTATCCGTTTCTTGATTTTAGAAACTTATAATATACGAAAATCAACGCACCGACCCTACTTGTGATCAGATGATCACCAACAGTCATTTTGCAAATTTACGAAAATTTTTTTAATTATGCAAGTTTTTGTTGAATTTTTTTTTGAGGAGTGCTGTAGAATGTGTGGTGGCTGTTGGCTCTCGTAATTCGTAATTCGTAATTCGTAATTCGTAATTCGTAATTCGTAATTGAAACAAGGTGTTAAGCAAACGTAAATCGCCATTAAGTCAAGCCAAGCAGCGGAAAAAACAACAACCGTTGGGTTCGTAATTCGTAATTCGTAATTCGTAATTGAAACATGGTGTTAAGCAAACGTAAATCGCAATTAAGTCAAGCCAGACAAGCGGTAAAAACAACAACCGTTGGGTTCGTAATTCGTAATTCGTAATTGAAACAAGGTGTTAAGCAAACGTAAATCGCCATTAAGTCAAGCCAAGCAGCGGAAAAAACAACAACCGTCAAAATCCGTCATTTCGCGATGAAAAAGATTTTGCCGACTTTCTTCTCGGACGTTCCATTGACGACGTCGTACGCCGTTGCAAATACGAGAAGTATTCCAGAAGTCGGTCGTTTTCCGTTTTGAGAATAGCCGTTCCACACTAACTGATTTCCATCTGCCTGCCCCTGAAAGATGAGATTTCCAGAAATATCGGTAATCTTGACTTTTGAATTATGAGGGACATTTCTTATGTAAATATTGCCACTGTGGTCGGGCTTAACGGGATTTGGATATGTGACAATTTTTTCGCTCTCGTTGTAGTACGCAGTAGCAGTGCCTCTGTAAGAACAGAGTCCTTGATCTGTGGAAATATAAACATCACCCGAAAAACCATCAACAGCTATATCTAAGATATTGTTCGACAACAGAGGCGAATTTTCTGCCGTAAAATGTAGAATTTCTTCCGTCCCTGCATCAGATACAAGAAATACACCGTTGGAAGCTGTCCCAAGCCACTTGCGATACGCTCCGTCCATCGCAATCGAAGTGACAACATCATTTTTAAGAAGCTCTATAACGTACTCACCTGAACGAACGAGAATTGTCTTACAATCGACAGAAGACGTGGTACCTACAGGATCTGTAAAAATCTCTTTATGCGTTTCTATAAGGCGTACTCCCCTGTTTGTGCCAAGCCATACAAATCCTTTTTCATCTTCAAATATATCAAAAACATCATTTGCCGCAAGTTCGTTTCCACGATTTATATCAATTTTTAAGCCGTCAAGATTATCGCCGTTTTCCCTGAAAACAAATAAATTTCTATCCCCCAGAACCCATACCTGATTCCAATAATCAACCATTACTTTTATTTGACGGTGAGAATTGTCGAGAAAAGTCACATCAAAACCTTTCCAAGTGCCGTCAGCACGCTTCACAACAAGTTCTGTTCCTCTTTGCGAAAAAGGATTTGTCATCCATAAGTTACCATTCGACCTCTCACCTATCGCAAGCCCATACACGCGACATTCGTCACCTACGCTCGACAGCGCACTGTTACTATCTTTATAATGTCCCACGAACTGTCCATCCCTAAATTCAAGAAGTCCCATAACCCCCGAAGATACGTAGTAGTGACCAACTTCAAGAGGGTCCTCCAAAGCATTTATTGCATCTTTGCCCCAGTCAAGCAGCATGGATAACGTCCTGTAATTTTTCCATTCCCCTTTATGGTTCCTTCCGCTTAGACTGAAACGCTTGTACAACGGTGCGTAAAAACTGTTATACTGACCTCCGCATACGAGCATTTCATTTTTTGCAGCAGACAGAGAAAAAGCGTCGTTAGATGACGGTCCTGAAAAAGAATAATATCTCAAATTACTCGGACCGTAAGGAGCGGGGGGTGAATATTTTAAAATATTGCCACTCTCGTGTCCGACAAAAAGCGTCTTGTCGTCAGCGAGCACCGCATCAAAATTAGCTCCGCTGTACTCATACTCTACATTACCAACTTCCTCCCCCTTGGCGTTCAGAAAAACAACTTCCCAACGTTCTCCCTGCAATCTTTGTACGGTAAGCAAAAAGCCATCTTTAATTTGACGGATGCTGTTTATCCGATAAAAATTTAAACCACTGACGATATTCGATATTTTGTTCGGGATACATTCAAAAAGGACATCATTAATGCTATCGCTTTGCGACTTACTGATAAAAAAAATAGTAGTATCATTTTTTTTGCAAATCTTTGAAAGTGACTCATTCCCCAAGAGCGAATCCGTTTGCCAAGCGCGATAGTCGTTCAGATTATGCGCATTCTTTAAAGCGAAATAAAGTCCGTTTTCTGTGGCTGCATAAATGTATTTTTCATCGACAATCAAGTCGTAAACTTTTATCGGACTGTTATCCGTTCCTATAAAATAGCTCTCTTTTATTTCTTCCTTTCGCAAATCTATAATTACAATACCAAAACCACAAGCGAGATAAGCATATCGTCCATCTGTAAAAATCTTGTAAATATTTTTTTCGCTGCTTATATTGCGTCTTTTTATCGCGTCTATATTGTAAACGGAATTTTCAGCATCGAGTAAATCTATATTGCCATCCGCATATCCTACAATTATTGTTTCGGTAGTCTTTGAATATCCGATTGAAGTAATTTCGTCCGTTGAAGAAAGTCCTTCTATCTTGTTTAAAGCATGCAGGGAATTACTTGCAATGTCGAGATAGTGAATTTCTTTTTGACATATACCATAGATATAATTGCCTGTATAGACAAGTTCCGTAACAGGATTGTTCGTAAAATGCAACATCCATTCGCCTGTGGTGCTGGTACGCGCCGTAGCTGTTGTCGCTATCGTTGCTGCTATCTTTGCCGCTATAAAAAAAAGCGTTATAATTTTTTTTGACATCGTTTCAAAATTACAATTTTTATGGCAAACTTTCAATCATCTTGTTCGATGGTAAATTGATTTACCGATTTGGGTTTGGGTTTCGTCTTTGGCGTTTGGTCTTCTTTCTCAAAAACAAATTTGCCTTTTTCCTGTTCTTTCCACTGCTGCCGCTCTTTTTTGTCTTCTATCTGTTTTGGAGTAGAATTAAATTCTTGCTTCAAAATCTCTTGTGTTTTTTTTCTTTCCTCTTTTGCTTTCTCATTGAAATTTTTTGCAGACTGTTTAAAATCATATTTTACAGAAAGGCTGTCAATATGACCGAATACGTGCAATGGCAGGCGGACACGTTCTTTCTGCTCCTCTATAAGAACACCAAACTCCTCGTCTTTATTTTTTCTTTTCTTGAAATTTTTCGACAGCATATCCGAAAGTTCAAGATTTACGCGGTAGTCAATGTAATTGTCAAAAGTGTGAGTCCCGCTTAAATCAAAATCTGCTACGTCAGACTTTATCCTCATGGATGGAATTGTTATTACTCTTTTGTTAATACTAAACGTATTTGAAATTTCTGAAAAATGAATATTCTGCAAATCATTCTGTCCTGTAAAACGTGCGATAGAGCGCAGACTTTCCATGTTTTTTAGATTTCCATTTTTAATATTCACCGTGCAGTCGAACAGAATACTTTTTGCATCCACACCGCTGTCTTTATGGAAGCCAAACTTCAAAACAAAATCACTCGTGAGGATACCTGAAATATTTTTATCTGTTATCGTTTCTTGCTCAAAATTGTCGAACGACTTAAAAAGATTTGAAATATTTATATTCTCTACCTTTGCATATATGCTCGCATTTACAGGCATATCAAGATTAAATTTTGCATCTGCTGTAATGCTTCCGTCAAAAGCAGAAGTCTGCAAATTCTTTAATGAAAATTGATTGTTGAAATAATATAAATCGGTAGAAAGATTTGTACAATAAATTTTATTCCAACGTGCTTCCTGCGCATTTATTTTTGCATATATTTTAAGGTCTGCCGTTTCTTTTTTCAATAAGAATGAAAAAACATTTTCTATCGAAAATTTTACTGATGATATTTTTGCACTGATTGTTTCGCTGACTGTTTTGCTGACTGTTTCGCTGACTGTTTTGCTGTCGGTAGAATCACTGACTGAACTACCGCCAGAAACAGAGCCAGAACCACCGATATAGCCACTGACAGAGCCATTATAAACACCCACCTCTATATTATCCCTATCATTCAGAGTAATGACAGTACTGTCTGTTTTAAGAAAAAAATTTTCTCTTTCAAGTAGAACACCTGTACCTTTAATTTTGCCCGACATCGCAGCTTCCTTAAATTTTTCTTTTGAAACTCCCCCTGTATATCTTATTTTCGCATCGATTTTACCCTCTGTATTCCATTCTTTTGACAGACCAAGAAATTGAAAAAGTGACGTAAGATCAGATTGCATCGTACCGTCAAAATCAATTTTCATATTAAGAAAATTCGTTACGGAAATCGTACCTGTCACAGCACCTTTATCAATTATTTCCGCTCGCAATTTTCCACATTTAATCGTACTCGTTTCTAATTTTTTTTCATCGCCATTTGAAAATTCCCCTTCTATAAAAATATTTTCAACTTTAGTTTTTGTGGGAATATGCGTGACGCTACCATCCGAATAATCAAACTTCGCGTATGCAGAAAGATTTTTTGAATAGTCCCCCTTTACATTAAACGAAAAATCGACAATACCTGTACTCTCATAGTCTATAAGCATATTCGTATATCCTGCGGGTAGCAGCGACAGAATACTTCCCAAATTATTTTTATTCCCCGATAAAACGAGGTCTAAAGTATGAATATTTTCGTTATAAAAAACATTTCCATCTACGAAGATATTTACTTTATTTATCGAAATGCTGCTGTTTGTCAAAAATACCGCACCTTTCTCTGAGTCGTGAGAAAAATGAATATCCAGATCCCCGCTACGCTCCCTCACCCATACGGTGCTATCGGTTTCAAATAAATTTGCGCCATATTCGCCCTTCACATCGAACGATTGTCCGCCACCGTAAAGTTCTCCTTTTGCCCTGACATTCTTGCACGTTATCTGCGCGTCAAGAGCGCGATACAATTGGCGATAACGTACAAAAGTATTACTTGCTCTTATCTCACTAAGCCTAAACGAAAGAGTCCCTGTGTCGGATTTTGATGTCTTCCAGATAATATAATTATTGTGGATTTTATCATATTGAATGAGATTAAACTTCCCGCCGTTCACAGTGATTTTTTTTATGACATAATTCTTTTTATAGATGTCGATAACATTGAATGACAATGAAATATCCTCGATGTAAAAAAGTTCGCTATCTTCGACTTCGTCGTATGTGGGTATAGAGAGTTCTATAGGAGCAGCCAACGCTTGCGCCCTCACCTCTTTCAATTGCAAAGACACAAGTGGAAAATTTTTAAAGACACTTATATCTATCTTTTGAACTGTCACAGGGGACAAAAGATTTTTATTTATTTCCTTCACAAGAAGTTGTTTTATCTCTTCCTGATGAGTATAAACATACAGCGTTACGCCACCTGTCGCTACGACTATAAGCGTCAATAGAGAGATAGAAAAAACAAGTAAGTAATGTAATGCTCGTTTCACAATTTTTTTCGGTTAATTCTTTCTTTAACTTACCATATTCAATTACGAATTACGAATTACGAATTACGAATTACGAGAACCAGCAACCATAATCAATTACGAATTACGAATTACGAAAACCAGCGACCATAATCAATTACGAATTACGAATTACGAATTACGAAAACCAGCGACCGTAGCAAGCACAAACGACACGCACAAACGACACGCACAAACAACACGCACAAACAACACGCACAAACGACACGCACAAACGACACGCACAAACGACACGCACAAACAACACGCACAAACAACAAGCGCGTCAGCATAATTGACAATTGACAATTAACAATTGACAATTAACAACTGCGTCAGCAATAATTCTAAATTCTAAATTCTACATTCTAAATTCTACATTCCCCCACGCTCCACACATTATGAATTTTGCTTTAAAAAATTCACTTCCTGCTCGGTCAGAAAACGCCACGCTCCACGCGTGAGATTTTTCTTCGTCAATTCGACAAAAATACTTCTATCTAACTTCGTAACGTCATATCCCAAAGACTCAAAAATACGGCGGATAATCCTGTTGCGACCCGAATGGATCTGAACACCAACTTTGGTTTTATCACCCTCTTTAACATATTGAATTTCATCAACCTGAATCGGTCCGTCTTCAAGTTCAATGCCTTTGGCAATAGTTTTCATATCGGTCTTCGTAAGAGGCTTGTCAAGCGTCACTTCGTAAACCTTTCTCGCTCCATGGCTCGGATGAGTTAATTTCTTTGCCAAGTCGCCATCGTTTGTAAAGAGAAGAACGCCTGTTGTGTTGCGGTCAAGCCGACCTACAGGGTAAACCCGTTCTTTCACTTCACCTTTAAAAAGTTCCATAACAGTTTTGCGTTCATTGGGGTCATCAACTGTGGTAATAAATCCCTTTGGCTTATTCATCAGGATATAGACTTTTTTCTCGTCCTTTAATGTTTCGCCCCCAAAGTTTACAACATCATCAGGACCAACTTTTGTGCCAAGAACTGTGCAAATTTCGCCATTTACTTTCACCGCACCTGAAGCAATTAATATATCAGCTTCGCGACGTGAACATACCCCTGCGTTTGCGATATATTTGTTTAGACGTACAAAGCCATCCCCTTTTGATTGAATACGTGTCGGGCTTTCGCCATGAGTCTTCCTCTCGCTGCGTTCGGCACGTATTGGACGTTCGGCACGCTCGCCGTAAGAACGTGAGGGTCTGTCACTGTATGATTTGCGCTCACCGCCACGCTCACCGCCGCGTTCACCGCGCTCGCCGTAAGGCTTACGCTCCGCACGGTCGCTGTACGACTTTCGCTCACCGTAAGGGCGTGAGGGTCTGTCGCCATAAGATTTGCGCTCGCCGCCACGTTCGCCGCGTTCACCGCGCTCGCCACCGCGCTCACCGTAAGGGCGCGAGGGTCTGTCGCCGTACGATTTACGCTCCGCACGGTCGCTGTATGATTTTCGTTCACCGTAAGGGCGCGAAGGTCTGTCGCTGTAAGATTTGCGCTCGCCGCCGCGCTCGCCATAAGGCTTGCGTTCTGCACTGTCGCCACTGCGCTCGCCGTAAGGCTTGCGTTCACCGTAAGGGCGCGAGGGTCTGTCGCTGTATGATTTGCGCTCACCACTACGCTCGCCGTAAGGCTTACGCTCTGTACGGTCGCCGTACGACTTTCGCTCGCCGTAAGGCTTGCGTTCTGCACTGTCGCCACTGCGCTCGCCATAAGGCTTGCGCTCACCGTAGGGGCGCGAGGGTCTGTCGCCGTATGACTTTCGCTCGCCACTGCGCTCGCCATAAGGCTTGCGCTCTGTACGGTCGCCGTACGACTTTCGCTCACCGTAAGGCTTACGTGCGGGTCTATCGCTGTATGATTTGCGCTCGCCACCGCGTGCCGGACGCTCACTGCGCTCACCGGTACTATCGCCCTCCGCCACGCTCACGCGTGGCTCTCTTTTATTTGTTTTTTCCATATCGGGCAAAGGTACAACAATAAATCCGTAATTATGACAACTCTCAAATTTAACCACTCATCTTTTCTGCTTGAACCTGTTAATTTCGCAATGCGGACAAAATTTTATTGTAAAAATCGCATTTTGTTCGTTATTATACATATAACTTAATTTAAATTTTTGAACTAACCGCTTCCGTGTGCTATCAATCAGCGGTTTGAACTTATTGAAAATAGGCTATATACGTCAGAAAAACGTATTGACGAAAGGCGAAATACCCATGAATACCCATGAATACCCATGAATACCTATGAATACCTATGAATACCCATGAATAGAAAAATCGCCCCTCGAAACGAGAAGCGATTTTTCAAAAATTCCGCAAAGCCCTCAAAAACTCCGCGAACTCTCTAAACTCAAAGCCTAATCTCTAAGCTCAAAGCCTAATCTCCAAACTCAAAGCCTAATCTCCAAGCTCAAAGCCTAATACATATCACCCATACCACCGCCCGGCATAGCAGGCATAGCAGGCTTTTCTTCCTTAATGTCAGCAAGTACACACTCGGTCGTGAGAAGCATACCCGCGATAGAAGCAGCATTTTCAAGAGCGATACGTGAAACCTTGACAGGATCAATAACACCCGCTTTGAGCAAATTCTCGTACTGGTCAGTGCGAGCGTTGAAACCAAAGTCATCCTTACCTTCCTTAACCTTGTTCACAACTACAGAACCGTCAAGACCAGCATTCGTGACAATCTGACGTAACGGCTCTTCCAATGCCCGAAGGATAATCTGTACACCCGTCTTCTCGTCCTCATTCTCCACTTTAAGTTTTTCAAGTGCAGGAATACAACGCAGATAGGCAACACCACCGCCCGGAACATAACCTTCCTCAACAGCAGCACGAGTTGCGTGAAGAGCATCGTCAAAACGATCTTTCTTCTCTTTCATCTCAACCTCCGAAGCAGCACCAACATAAATAACGGCAACGCCACCCGCGAGCTTGGCAAGACGCTCCTGAAGTTTTTCACGGTCATAGTCCGAAGTAGTCTTTTCAATCTGCGACTTAATCTGTGCAACGCGACCAACTATGGCTGACTTCTCGCCTTTGCCACCAACGATAGTAGTATTCTCTTTATCCACCGTAATTTTTTCGGCTTGACCGAGAGATGTCAAATCAGCATCTTCAAGTTTAAGACCCTTTTCTTCCGAAATAACGGTAGCACCTGTCAAAATTGCAATATCTTCCAACATCTCTTTACGACGGTCGCCAAAGCCCGGAGCCTTAACAGCAGCAATCTTCAAAGAACCACGCAAACGGTTTACAACAAGAGTTGCAAGTGCCTCTCCATCCACATCCTCTGCCACGATAAGCAACGGACGACCTGTCTGCACCGTCTTCTCAAGCACAGGCAGAAAATCTTTCATGGTAGAAATTTTCTTGTCATAAAGCAGGATAAACGGATTATCAAAAACAGTCTCCATCTTCTCGGTATCAGTCACAAAATACGGCGACAGATATCCACGGTCAAACTGCATACCCTCGACAACTTTCACTTCCGTATCAGTACCCTTTGCTTCTTCAATAGTAATAACACCCTCAGCCTTAACTTTTTCCATTGCTTCAGCAATAAGTTTACCAATCGTGCTGTCATTATTGGCAGAAACCGTAGCAACCTGCTCAATTTTTTCCATACTTGCATCCACTTTCTGGCTCATGCTGCGAAGTCCCGCAACAACCTCTACAACAGCCTTGTCGATACCACGTTTCAAATCCATCGGATTTGCGCCTGCAGTAACATTTTTAAGCCCCGTACGAACAATCGCCTGCGCAAGAATTGTCGCAGTCGTTGTGCCGTCGCCGGCAAGGTCGTTCGTCTTGGAAGCAACTTCTTTCACCATCTGCGCACCCATATTCTCAACAACATCTTTCAGTTCCACCTCCTTAGCAACCGTAACACCATCTTTCGTTATCTGCGGAGCACCAAATTTTTTGTCAATAATAACGTTGCGCCCTTTCGGACCAAGCGTTACTTTAACCGCGTCACATAAGGCATCCACGCCTTTACGCAGACGATCTTTCGCCTGCTGATCATAAATAATTTCTTTTGCCATAATTTTAAATTGTTAAATTGTTAATTTTTAAAAATGCCACATAAATACCTGAAATATAGCACCTTGCAATTTCAGGAAATTTACCGAAATGCGCTTTTACAACACCGCTAAAATATCACTTTCACGCATTATCATATAGTCCGTACCGTCTATTGACAACTCCGAGCCAGAGTACTTGCCATAGAGCACAACATCCCCAGCCTTAACGGTCATCGGCTCATCTTTCTTGCCGCTACCAACGGCTACTACTGTACCTTTTTGCGGTTTTTCCTTTGCTGTGTCCGGAATAATAATTCCACCAGACGTTTTCTGTTCCGCAGCCATCGGTTCAACAAGAACGCGATCTGCAAGTGGTTTAATGTTTACTTTACTCATAATTCTAAATATTTAAGTTAAACTATGTATGTTTAAATTTCCACTACGACACAGTAAATTCCGTGCCAAACCCAAATTCCTGCCAAAATGACAACTCGAACATATTAACAAGATGGGCGTGCCCCCTTTTTTGCCACGCAGACAAAATCCACTGCCCATCCCGCAGAGCCAAAAGACACACTACTCCCGCCATAGCCACACAGCAAAAAAGGGGTCGGGCTATCCGCTATGATCTTTTGCCACAGACTAAAACCAACACCCCTGCAATAAAACCACAGACACCCCCACAACCCTTGCAGGCAAAAGGATTTCCGCTACTATCCCTCACGCAACCAACATATCAACGTAAATCCTGCAACATCCTTACTCACACCCTGTAATGTTCCATATCCGCCTGCCAACCCAAACAGGGCAAACGCACTATAAACATTTTACGCATATAATATCCTGATAATCAAATATAGGCTTTTGCTGTTTTTGCAAAAATTGACAAACCTCCGTTCTACAAATCACTGTATATCCGTTAGATAATTTCATAATGCGTTTGCTTTTGCCCTGCCCACCCACAAACCAACATTGCAATTTAATCAAACAACCCCGACGAATGTTTTGGTGGCAGCGAGATTATTTCCCCATTAATATCAACAGCGACAGCACCTTTTTCGATTAAAATATTGTTTACATTATTTTCGTCAGGTGAAGACTGACGTACAAAAATTTTTCTTCCTTTTTTCAATCCGTCAATCACTCCCGCCCAAGTTCCACCTTTAGTTTCTACGCCTTGTCGATTTTTTGAGAATTTCGACTCCGCTACATAAATTTCTTCGGCGAGTCCATAAATAATTGGGTTGCGAGCCATAGCAAACTCTTTACTCCAACCAGCTTTTGGACGAAACGTACTTAACACTAACACATCGCCATCTATAATTTGCCTGTAATATGTTCTGAAACCAGACTCGAAAGTTGAAATTCCCTGCGGTAAAACTATTATGCTACGACATGTGTATGATATAGCAGAGTCCAACGCCTGCTTGTCTATCCCTTTGGCAAATCCACTGACTACAACCCTAAAATTGTTACTCGCAAGTTTCGCAATGTTGTCGGTAAATTTCAAAGCAATCTCCGAAGCATCTCTCGAACCGACAATGGCAATAGACCGTTCCTTTAGAATGTTTTTATTTCCTTTGACGTACAGGATAACGGGTGCTGATTTCCTCAAATTATTTTTTAGATATTGAGGATATTCAGGCGAGTTTCTTTCAATAATTTCAATTCCATTGTTTTGTAACTGCTCTGCCTCAAAAGCATTATTCGGAATTTTTGATTTTGCCTGCAACAAATCATTCGTCTGCTGCGAATTTAATTTATATGTTTCCTGCCATTCTTTTTCAGAAAGCTCAAAAAAATCAGAAATAGAAATCTTGTTATCAAAGTAAAATGCTTTGATAAGGTCATACTTATCTTCGTTTGTCCAACCATGTTTATTCAAAAAACTTCGTCCCGGCAAATCGTGTGCCAGCGTAATCCAATATGCTGTGTCCTTGTTCATACCAAACCGCCCCCTATTGTTTTTGCTATTACTAACGGTGCTATTTTTACCGCACCTAAATCCGTTAATAATTTTCCTATCTCTTTAATTGTTGCACAACTATCACAAATATCATCGAATAAAATAATTTTCTTCCCGACTATTTCGCTACTGTTCGTGTAAGAAAAAGCGTTGCTGACATTGTCACGTTTGAGATATCTGCTTTTAAATATTTTTTGTTCTCGAGTTTGTCTTATCTTTTGCAATCCATGAGAGATGGGGATTTTTAAAACTTGTGACAATTTTTCAGCAAAATTCTTTACTAAATCGCCCGACTTTGTCGGTGGAACATGAAGAATTAAATCGAAATACTCGTTGCCGAATTTTTTGCAAAATGCCTTTAATGCTAATTTCAAAAGAAAATCAGGGAAGTCGCCACCATCTTCATATTTAGAGCGATGAATAGCCTGCCCCACATTCGACACACCATAATGCGAAGCAGCAATCCCATTTACAATATTGGATTTTCTTGACTCCACAATCAATTCGGGAAAATAGCTTTCTCTAAAATTCTGCAATCTTGCACTCCATACATCATTCACCAATACTTTAATTTTCTCCAATCCTGTGTTGTCGCAATTATTAAAATCACGATTTAAGTTGTCGCCTAAATAATTGCACAAAAACTTCATTCTTGAACCGGTTGTCGTCACATACCCAACCATTTTATCAAGGTCTTGCAATTTTGCATTCCTTAAATCTTTAAAAAATTTTGTACTCAACGGTTGCGAACCTGATATAAATTCGTATTTCTTGGTCCTGTTATAAATTACTTCTCTCACAATACCCTGTTCGATAAGGTCAGCTTTAATAATTTTAATTTGAGTCTGTTTCAAGTTTGTTTTTTTTATCAACTCTCTTTCCGTAAATAAACCCGATTTTATCACATTAGTCACCCTCTCATATTTTTCTATTAAGGGTTTACTCACTTCGATGAATACTTCGGGTAATGTTCTATCTTTATTCGGATTATAAAACAAGATGATACATGAGTCTTTCCCATCCCTGCCAGCCCTGCCTATTTCCTGATAGTAATGAATAGGTGATTGCGGTATCTGTGTATGTACAATAAAACGAATATCTGGCTTGTCAATGCCCATTCCCAAAGCGTTTGTGGAAATGATACATTTCCACTGATTATTCATCAATCCGTTTTCAATCGCTATTCGAGAAGCTGTATCAAGTCCTGCATTATAAGCGATAGAGGATATTTTCAAATAGTTAAACCAATTTGAATAAATTTCGGTATCGACACGAGTGCCTGTATATATAACACCCGAACCCGATAGTTTTTCAACATTTTTCCCAAGCCAAATCATTTTTTCATCTTCTGAATTTACTCTAATTGCAAATAATTTGAAATTATCGCGCATTAAGTTTCCGCGAACAATTGTAATCCCATCTCCTATCTGCGTGACAATATCACGTTCTACTCTTTTAGTCGCGGTAGCAGTTGTTGCAAGCACAGGAAGTCCCTTTGGCAAAAGTTTTACAAGATTGATAATTCTCTTAAAAGCAGGTCTGAAATCGTGTCCCCACACCGAAATACAATGTGCTTCATCCACCACAATCATCGACAAATTCATTTTGCGTGTTGCTTCAATCCATTCGCCATTTTCCTGTCGTTCCGGCGCGATATACAGAATTTTTATCTTACCCTCTTTTGCATCTTTAATTATTTGTGAGTTTTCTTCGGCAGTCTGTTCGCTGTTGATACATTGTGCCGATATACTGAGCGAATTAAGTTTCTTTACCTGATCGCGCATCAACGCTATCAACGGAGAAAATACGATAGTTGTTCCCTCGAAAATTGTTGCGGGAAATTGAAAGCAGAGTGATTTTCCAAAACCTGTTTTCTCTATCAACAAGACTCTCTCCCCATCAAGAATTTTTTCAATAGTTTGCCATTGTTCATCAAAAAATGCTGTCAGTCCGAAAGTTTTTTGCAGTAATAATTCTGCTTTCTCTCTGTTCATTTTATTGTGCCTCAAATTTGTTCTACTTCCAGTCCATCAAGAGTTTATTAAGGTAAAAAACGCTACGGGGAGTGCGGGAAACTTTGTGATTCAGGATTTGTTGGTAACCGTAGGCGAGAAAACCGCCGTTGTACCAATGGATTATTCGGTTATTCCAATTTTTCTGTACTTTATCTCCACTGTGAAGTGGTGTCAGTCTTCCGCCCATGACATCCTGCAAAAAGACTACGTGAGATATATCGACATTCACGCCTGCCGTATCTGCTGCACTCGTTGAACCCGCACCCGCCAAGCCTGACGAAGCTGCGACTGTTATATCCGACAAGTTCACGCTCATCGTGCCTGCCATGCTGTCCAAATCTGTCGGACTCATACCCACTGTGCCTGCCGTACTGTCCAAGTTTGTCAAATTTACACCCATTGTGTCTGCCACACCTGTCAAACCCATGCCTGCCGTACTGTCCAAGTCTGTCAAACTCATACCCACTGTGCCTGCCACAGACGGCAATGCGCGATAATACACCCTGCCCTCATTCGGGAAAGCGTATAAAATATTACCAAAAGAATCATAAGCAAACGCACTATAAGGGGAAGGCTCGTAAAGAATATTGTCGCTGTTCACATTGAAAACATAATTTGAAACACGCCAAAAGCTCCCGCCATTCTCACCACGTCCACCACTAAAGCCATCACTACCACTCCTGCCAACGCCGCCGCCAACACTACCGCTCCTATCACCACTCCCGCTACCACCAACACCGCCACCAACACTAATACCGCCGCTCTCGCCAACGCTACCGCCGCCACCGTTCCCACCAACGCCGCCACCAACACCACCAACACTACCGCTACCGCCAACACCACCACTGCCGCTCCCACCACCACTGCCGCCACTACCGCTCCCACTAACGCCGCTCTCGCCAACGCCACCACTGCCGCTCCCACCAACACCACCGCCAACGCCGCCACTCCCCACCCGCTCAAACACACTGCAAAACACATCCGTAAAAAACACCCCCTCATAAGTCGTCCGCGTATATGGTATCATCCGTCCATATACATCATAATACATCTCCGTTGTTGTAGAGAACTTCCTTTGATAGACTTCCGCCACAACAGCAAAATCGCTTTCCGACAAAGAAGCTATTCGCACTTGTGTCAAAAGCGTGGGTGCATTATTCTTTCTCGAACGAACAAAAGAGGACGACAATCTTTCGCTCGACAGAGAACCTAAATTAGGGAACTCTATATATGATTTTATAAACATAATATTAGCAATACTGTCATTGCGTTCAACGGCATATATCCCCGCACTCTGTGTTCCGTCATCATACGCAGAAACATCTTGCCTTTCCCTGTTAAAGTTCCATATTCCGGCAATAATAATTTTATTACTTGAAAGAACTTTAACATCCCCCTCAAGAAAACGAACATCATTCCTGCCTGACGAAATTTTATTTACAGAAATTTCTTTTAGAGAAGTGTCGCTGACAGCGAGCTGTAGCGCATCATCTTTAAAATTTTCGGAACGAAAGACCGCATAAACATTACTCCACGCAGTATCAAAGACAACATTACTGCAAACGTAATCATTCGGCAGCGGAATATCCTTTACGAGAGATGTATCGGAATTATAACAGTATGTTATAAACTTATGTTTATTTTTATTTTTGTCAGAAACGAGCAACAGCCACCTGTCTTTGTATATCTGAACGCCCTCTATATTGTCCTTTTCGCTTAAAGCTGCATAAGAAATATTTGCATATTTCGCCCTTCCTGTTCCTGTTGCAAGCGAAACCCAGAGATGTATAAACTTTTCTTTATTATAAAAAGCAAAATGCAGAGAGTCGTCAATAAATCTATAATTAAGACATCTGTAATTTTGTTCCGCCGAAAAGCCCGCGGTCCAGCGCAACGAAAGATTTTCGTCGTAAAAAATAATAGCACCCGACCGCACGACAATCACTCCCATTTGTCCAAGTGGAAAAACACTATAAGGAGCACCTTTTTCGGGGGCTTCGTTTTCTACTCTAAGTTGTGCGCACAACGGTGGCGCAGCACCACACAAGAACAAAACAGTCAGAAGCAGCAAAGTACGCAGAGAGTTCATCAAAATCGTCTAATATCAACTAACGAAGCCCTTCCATCCTTATCGAAAGTAAGAATTATTTTCTCCGTATGAGGGCTTTCGAGATACTTTATATAGAGTGCCAGCGTATCTTTTCCTTCCCACGCATAGCTGCACGCAACCTTAAATGGCGGAAACTCGCGAAAACTTTTTTTGTTGTAAAGGATACTCCATACGTGACGCTCTGTTGTTCCGTGCAGCCATTTTTCGCGACCTAAAACAAAACTGTCATTATTCCAGACGAAATAACATGTATCATTACTTATTCTCACTTGCAAAGTATCCCCCTGCCTGACATCCAAATAACTTGCACTGTCCGTACTTGCTGGTGCAGCAATAGAAAGGGACGACAACTTATTACGCAGGTGAGCATACAATATATCATCCTTACTGATTTTCTTCTCTCGTTTTATTGCAGGCAAAAGATATTTCCAAACACGATTTATTTCTTCCTGACTATTCATCGCGTTAGACTGGATAGCGATAACGGCATCTCTATCAGGCAAGACAATTATAAACTGACCATAAGCACCGTCTGCTCTGTAACCATTATTTCTGCAACGCCATATTTGATAGCCGTATCCCTGTTGCCAATCGCTTTTTGCGCGTTCTTCGGGAGATAGTGACGAATCTTGAAGCATATATGCAGTCGTTGCTTGCTGCACAAATTCTTCTGACACAATCTGTCTGTTATTCCATTTTCCCTTTTGCAAATATAACTGACCAAGTTTCGCCATATCTTCTATATGTGCGCGAAAGCCCCAGCCACCTGTAGTTATGCCCTCTGGAGAGATTTCCCAATCAACATTTTTTATTCCGAGCGGTTCAAAAAGATTTTTCTGCAAAAAATCAAATAACCTCTGTCCTGTCACTTTCTGTGCAATCGCCGAAAGCATAAAAGTCGCCATTGAATTATACTTGAACACCGTACCCGGCTTATTAATCACAGGATGTGCTAAAAAAGCACGAACCCAATCATCGCTATGACGAATATTAAGTGGTTCGGACTCTTGACCGCAGGTCATGGTCAAAAGATCTTTAATGCTCATTTCAGCGAGATTTGGACTGACACTGTCAGGAAGTTTATCTTCAAAAAATGAGATAACTTTATCTTCAACACTCAAAAGTCCTCTGTCTTGCAAAATGCCTATAGCCGTTGCGGTAAACGTTTTGCTGCACGAATAAATCGTCTGTTTATCTTGCGGGTCAAAAGGACTCCATGTTGCTTCGGCTACAACTTTTCCGTTTTTGACGAGCATAAAACGGTGCATCTCATCCTCACTCTTGTCGCACTCATTCAAGTATTGTAAAATACCGCCAGACACAACGCCCTCATCTTCGGGAGCACTACTTCTCGGCAAATCTTTACTTTGTTCAGGAGTATTACAGGAAAATAGAAAAAATGAGAAAAAAACAAGAATAATATTTTTTAGTTTCATAATGTTTTTAAATTATTGTTAATAGGTCATATTGAACTCTCCAATAGACATTTGTCGCTGTGTGGCAACATTTGTCGCTGTGTGGCAACATTTGTCGTTGTGTGGCAATATTGTCGTTGTGTGGCAACATTTGTCGCTGTGTGGCAACATTTGTCGTTGTGTGGCAACATTTGTCATGCTCGTTTCATGTATTTATAAATTATTTGTTACAAGCTACGTGAAATTCGACAACAAACACTCGCGGTGCATGGTAATAAACGGTAGATAAAACAAAAGCCTTTATTAGGACCCCATTGATCCATTTAAAACCTTTCAACGCAAATTTACATGAAATTCTCGAATTACACGGCACATTTGTATTTCAATTACGAATTACGAATTACGAATTACGAACCCAACGATTGTTGTTTTTACTGCTGCTTGGCTTGACTTAATTGCGGTTTATGTTTGCTCAACACCCTGTTTCAATTACGAATTACGAATTACGAATTACGAATTACGAAAACCAACAACCACTAAACACACAAACAACAAGCACAAACAACAAGCACAAACAACAACCGCGTCAGCAACAATTCTAAATTCTACATTCTAAATTCTACATTCTAATCCGCGTCAGCCTAATTGACAATTAACAATTGACAATTGACAATTAACAACAGTTGCCACCGCGCTCCAAAGGCGGTCGGCGGGGGTAGGGGCAACAATAATTATCGGTTCTTTTTTTATGGGGTGGACAAATGAAATTTGGCGGGCGTGGAGAGAGATACTGCCGTCTGTATTAGAACGCGGAAAGCCGTATTTGAGGTCGCCGCGAATGGGACAGCCTATTGCTGCAAGCTGTGCACGTATTTGGTGATGACGCCCTGTGTGCAAGTCAATTTCAAGCAGAAAATACCTGTCGGAAGCACCTGCGAGGGTATAGGAAAGAGATGCTTCGAGTGCACCTTTTACGTTACCGGCAACAACATAAGATTTATTTTGTGCTTCATTCTTTCTTAAATAATGTACAAGCGTATCTTTGTCTTTCGGTGGACGATTTTGCACTATCGCCCAATATATCTTATGAAAATGACGCTCACGCACGAGCAAATTCATCCGTCCTAACGCCTTACTCGTTTTTGCAAACACTGTTACGCCGCTCACAGGACGGTCAATGCGATGGATAACACCGACAAAAACGTTGCCGGGCTTGTTGTCGCGAACTTTGATAAAATCTTTCAACTGTTCGGAAAGCGGAATATCGCCTGTCCTGTCCCCTTGAACCATTTCCCCTGAATGTTTATTCAAGGCTATAAGATGATTGTCTTCGTAAATAATGTCCATTTGAAAATCACAAAAATTTATAACGCCCGCAAAGTTACAAATTTAGAATTTAGAATTGTCCCATCTCCAATTGTCGGTTCTCGTAATTCGTAATTCGTAATTCGTAATTGAACTATGGTGTTAAGCAAACATAAATCGCAATTAAGTCAAGCCAAACAAGCGGTAAAACAACCACAGTTGGGTTCGTAATTCGTAATTCGTAATTCGTAATTGATTTTGTCCACTCCTGAACAAGAACTCACCTACCTTTTTTTTGTTTAAAAGCAAGTTCTAATTGAACTAAGGGGCAAAAGGAAACAGGAAGGCAGGACGGAAACCAACATCGGCGTAGCGGGCGTACACGTAGCCGTAGTCGTGGCGAATGCCAGCTCGCAATTCGTAAGCGTCGCCGTACCAGTAGCCGTCGCGGAGGACGCGATCGGGCGGATCGTAAGCACCGACTGCATTGTTGATAGGGTTGAGCATAACATCGCTATTACTCATATCACTGCCACCGGCATAATCATAATGCGAAATATCATAAGTCTCTGACTTATAAAAATCCGCACACCACTCAGATACATTGCCGTTCATATCATATAACCCTAAACCATTAGGCTTTCTCTCCCCTACTTTGTGGTTGTGCTTAGTGGTATTGCCGACACCATAATTTGCATAATCAGTACTGGCACTGTTGCCGCTGTACCATGCGTAGTCGGGGACAACAGAACCTGATACACCTCCACTCACATAACCAGCGTAAGCGTATGCGTAATTATACAAAGACGCAGACTGATCGCCAATAGCAGTACCTACGCTGGGAGGTGCCTGAAAAGGTGCGCTACTCTTGCGACGAAGAGCAAATTCCCACTGAGCTTCGGTAGGCAAACTACCACCCAACCACTGACAGTAAGCTAAACTGCCATACCAGCTAACATAGCAAACAGAAATATCATCGTCAGGAATAATACCTGTACCTACTGCA